>NZ_JBEXYS010000016.1:28248-172347 GCF_040631045.1 Streptomyces sp. NPDC005706
ACCTCGAAACCACGGCCACCACGGTCACCGCGGTCGTCACGACGCTCGAAACCACGGCCACCACGGTCGCCACGGTCGTCACGACGCTCGAAACCACGGCCACCACGGTCGCCACGGTCGTCACGACGCTCGAAACCACGACCGCCACGGTCGCCGCGCTCGTACGGCGCCGAAGCCGCCGGACGGTCCTCACGCTCCGTCTCGCGCTCCGCCGGCTGCTGCGCCGCGGCCTCGACCACGGCCTCCGCCGCGGCCGCCTGGGCCTCGGCCACCGCGGTCTCCGGGTCCTCGCCACGCTCCCGGGCGACCCGCGCGACCAGCCGGTCGGCCTCCTCGCGCAGCTCGGCGGCCCGGCGCTGGGCGCGCTCGAGCTGCTTGGTGAGCTGGGCCAGATCGCGCTCGGCCTGCTGGGCCGCGTTGTTCGCGGACTCGGCCTGGACCTCGGTCATCGACCGGGCACCGGTGATCTCGGCGACCTCCGGGTCGAAGGCGCCGGCGCCCTGGATGATGTGGCGCGCGGCGTCGACGCCCGCGTCCTCCATCAGCCGGAAGATCTGGCGCCGCTGGTGCGGCAGCGACAGGGAGACCACCGTGCCGGTACGGCCCGCACGCGCCGTACGGCCGGCCCGGTGCAGGTAGTCCTTGTGGTCGCCGGCCGGGTCCACGTTCAGCACCAGGTCGATGCCGTCCACGTGGATGCCGCGCGCCGCGACGTCCGTCGCGACCAGGACGTTGACGTAGCCGTCCTTGAAGTCGGCCAGCGTCCGGGTCCGGGCGCCCTGGGTCATGCCGCCGTGCAGCGCGTCGGCCTTCGCACCGGCCTCACGGAGCTGCTCCGCGACCCGGTCCGCACCCAGCTGGGTACGGACGAAGATGATCGTGCGGCCCTTGCGGGAGGCGATCGCGGCCGTGACCGGCGCCTTGTCCTTCGGCTTCACGATGAGGATGTGGTGCGACATGGTCGTCACCGCACCCTGGGCCGCGTCCACCTCGTGGCTGACCGGGTCGTTCAGGTAGCGGTCGACGAGCGTCTTGATCTCGTTCTCCATGGTCGCGGAGAACAGCATCCGCTGGCCGCCCGCCGGAACCTGGTCGAGCAGCTCGGTGACCTCGGGCAGGAAGCCCAGGTCGGACATCTGGTCGGCCTCGTCGAGGACGGCGATCTGGGTGTCCTCGAGCGAGCAGGCACCGCGGTTGATGATGTCGCGCAGCCGGCCCGGAGTGGCGACGAGGACGTCGACACCGCGCTCCAGGGCGTAGATCTGGTTGCCCATCGACGTACCGCCGCAGACGACCTTCATCTTCAGGCCGAGGACGTCGCCGTACGGCTGGAGGGCGTCGGCCACCTGCATGGCCAGCTCACGCGTCGGGGTCAGGATGACGGCGCGGGGCTTGTGCTTCTGGGTGCGGCCGCCGGCCAGCGTGGCCAGCGTCGGCAGACCGAAGGAGAGGGTCTTGCCGGAACCGGTGCGGCCACGGCCGAGGATGTCCTTGCCGGCCAGGGCGTCCGGGATGGTCGCGGCCTGGATCGGGAAGGGGGTGGTCACGCCGTTCTGCGCGAGCTTGCGCACGACGCCCTCGGGGAGACCGAGGTCGGCGAAGGTGATCTGGGGGGACTGAGGGGTGTCAGTGGTCTCGGGGACCTCGGTGATCTCGGTCGTCCCGTCCACGAGTTCGTCCTTGACGTTCTCGTTCTCGGGCATGACGATCTGATCAGTACTGGACACGGACATGCGAATGCGAAACCTTCCGGAGTCTCTTCGGCACGCGCCCGTCAACTCCGTGATTCGCATACGACCGCCTCAATGCGGTCCGCCACGGCAAGGGAGAGTACGCGCCACACGGCGCGCTCTGTGGTGGCGCCGGGCAAATGGGATCAAACGATCTACCACCATACGCACCCACCACCCCCAAAGGCAAACCGGACCCCATAGCCCCAGGTCAGCAGCGCCGCCAGCCCCTCACCTCACGCCGGCACCCCCGCCGCCGGCGCCGGCTCCCGCCGCACCAACTGCGCCCTCGCCTCCTCATGGGCCGACGAGGACGGCTCCGCCGACGGCGGCTCCGACGTCGGCCCGGGCGGCGTCGACACCGGAGGCTCAGGCGGAGCCGAGGTCACCGGAGGCGACGGCTCGGCCTTCGTCGGCGCAGGATCCCCCGGCTGCGAGCTCTTCCCCGGCCGCGCGGACTCCGACGGCTCACGATCCTCCCCGGACGGCGACACCGACGCCGACGCCGACTTCCCGGGCTTCACCTTCCCCCCGTGCTCGTGCTTTCCGTCACCCCCCGGACCGCCGTACCCGAAACCACCCCCGCCGCCCCCCGGAACACCGTCCGGCGCCTCACCCCCACGCTGCCCCGCCGAATGCGCGGGCCGGGCTCCGCCGTCGTCCTCACCGACGCTCACACACCCCGCGGCCACGGACACCGCCAGCACCGTGACGGCCAGACGGACGGGAACGTACAAGCGGCGCACGGCGGCCACCTCCGAAGGCGGAAAAGGAAGTCAACCTCATCAACTCCCGCCGCCCGCAAGAGGACACGCACCACGACCGAACCCGCCCCACCCGCTCACCCGTAACCGAGCGCGTGCAGCCGGGCGTCATCGATACCGAAGTGGTGCGCGATCTCGTGCACCACCGTGACCTCCGTCTCGGCCACGACGTCCTCCCGCGACCCGCACATCCGCAACGTCGGCCCCCGGTACACCGTGATCCGGTCCGGCAGCACCCCCGCGTACCACTCCCCCCGCTCCGTCAGCGGCGTCCCCTCGTACAACCCGAGCAGCTCCGGATCATCGGCCGGCGGTTCGTCCTCGACGAACACGGCGACGTTGTCCATCAGCCGCATCAACTCCGGGGGAATCCGGTCGAGCGCCTCGGCGACCAGTTCCTCGAACTCCTCGCGCGTCATCTCCAGCACACGGTCATTGTCCGGTACGGAACCGCCGCACGAGAGGGCCGAACCCCGCATATCCACACCGGAGCGCGGGCATACGGCCCCAATGGTCCGCGTCCCCGTCGCAGCCCTGAACCGCAGGCTCCACCGCAAACCCGACCGCACCCGCACCCCCCGCACCCTCCCCGACCTCGAACTGGCCACCCGCCCCCGGCCCTGGCTGAACGCCCTCGGCCTCACCGCCGTCGTCCTCGTCGGCGCCTGGCTCGGCCTGCTCGTCGTCGGCAACGTACGAGCCCCGGTCGGCCCGATGGACACCACCATGGCGCTGCGCCCCTCCCTCACCGGCGGGACGAAGATCAACGTCTCCCCGCTCGGCGCGCTGACCCTGGACAGCCACATCGCCCCCGTCCGCCTGGACGTCAACGTCGACCAGCTCGACCCGCCCCGGGCCCAGGCCCTCGTCGACCACCCCGAACGCATCTCCGGCCTCCAGGACGAGGTCGCCCGGGACGTCGAACACGGCACCCTCGACCTCGCCCTGCGCTCCGGCGTCGCCGTCGTCACCGGCGCCACCGCCCTCGGCCTCGCCGTCTACCGCCGCCCCCGCCGCGCCGTCACGGCCGGCGGACTCGCCCTCACCCTGCTCGCGGCCTCCGGCGCCTGCGCCTACGCCACCTGGAACCCCAAGTCCGTCCTCGAACCCCGGTTCTCCGGCCTGCTGTCCTCAGCCCCGTCCGTGGTCGGCAACGCACGCAGCATCGTCACCGAATTCGACGTCTACCAGCAGGAACTGGCCCGCCTGGTCACCAACGTCACCAAGCTCTACGACGTCACGTCCACCCTCCCCGCCTACCAGCCGGACCCGGCCACCCTCCGCGTCCTGCACGTCTCCGACATCCACCTCAACCCGGCGAGCTGGAAGATCATCGCCTCGCTGGTGAAGCAGTACAAGGTCGACGTGATCGTCGACTCCGGCGACACCATGGACCACGGCACGGCGGCGGAGAACGGCTTCCTCGACCCCATCGCCGACCTGGGCGCCCCCTACGTCTGGGTCCGCGGCAACCACGACTCGCGCGCCACCCAGCGCTACCTGGAACGCATGAAGAACGTCCACGTCCTGGACGACGGCCGCGCGCGGACCGTCGCCGGCCTGCGCTTCGCCGGGACCGGTGACCCCCAGTACACCCCCGACCGCTCGGTGGCCCCCGGCGGCGACGCGGCCGAACGACTCGCCGGCGACCGCCTGGCCTCGGCCCTGCGCGACCAGCGGGCGGCCGGCACCCCGGTCGACGTGGCCGTCGCCCACGAACCCGTGGCGGCCCGGGAGACGGACGGCCAGGTGCCCCTGGTGCTCTGCGGCCACCTGCACCACGAGGGCACCGAGCTGCTGAAGTACGGCACCCGGCTGCGCATGGAGGGCTCGACCGGAGGCAGCGGCCTGCGCGCGGTGGAGGGCAAGTACCCCGATCCCATCGAGGCCTCGATCCTCTACGTGGACCGCGACAGCCACCGCCTGCAGGCCTGGGACGAGATCAGGCTCGGCGGCCTCGGCCTGACCACGGCGGAGGTGAGCCGCCACCTCCCGGAGGACGTCCTCGACCACCGCCGCCCCCGCACCACCTCCGGCCCGGACACCGCCTCCCCCGCCTCCCCGTAAACCGTTTTGGCGAACCCCGCCGCCATCCCATATGCTTCTCACGTCCCCGACGCGCTGAGAAGCGCGCAGGCGGGCCGATAGCCCTCATCGTCTAGCGGCCTAGGACGCCGCCCTTTCAAGGCGGTAGCACGGGTTCGAATCCCGTTGGGGGCACGCAATACCGTGTGCGACACTGTTGCACGCAAGCTTGGTCCTGTGGAGCAGTTTGGAGTGCTCGCCACCCTGTCAAGGTGGAGGCCGCGGGTTCAAATCCCGTCAGGACCGCTGAGGCTTCCTCGGAAGCCTCGTGGCTGGGTAGCTCAGTTGGTACGAGCGTCCGACTGAAAATCGGAAGGTCGCCGGTTCGACCCCGGCCCCAGCCACAAGAAAGGCCCCGATCCTCGGATCGGGGCCTTGTTGCGTTCCAGGAGCGTGTCGGCCCAGGCGTCCCGGGCCGGTGGCGGCGGCCGGTCAGGGGCGCTACGTTCTCGCTGCTGGGGACGGACGGTTCGTGGGGGACGGGGGAATGATGGGCCGGGGCGAGGCGCGTGTGGTGCGGGATGTCGAGGTGGAGAAGTACCGGGCCCGGTACGGGTTACTGGCCGTTGTGGTGAGCAATGTCGCGATCGCCGGGGTGGCCGCCTTCGGGGTGTGGCGGCTGGACGGGGACAAGGCCGTGATCGTCGGTGTGCTGACCGCCGCGTTCACCGCGGTGAGCAGCATGACCACCGCTTATCTGGGGATCAAGGCCGTCTCCAACACGGCGCGGTCGATCGCCCTCGGCGACGGTGCGGGCCGGGGGGAGAGGGCGGCGGCGGCCGCCGATCCGCCTGTTTCCTAGCGGCCGCCCGGGTGGCGGTGGCGCCAGGTCAGGAAGACGGCGCCGGAGACGACGGCCCAGCCCGCCAGTACCAGGAACGGGAAGGCGTGCTGGTGGCCGGGGAAGTAGACGGCGGTGTGCTGGGCGTTGACGGAGGCTCCTGGTGGCAGCCAGCGGCCGATGACGCCGAGCGGGGAGGGCAGGAGCGGCCAGGAGACGGCGCCGCCGGACGAGGGGTTGCCGAGGAGGACCATCAGTCCCCAGGTGGGCAGCATGGCCCAGCGGCCGACCAGGGTGTTGAACATCGTGAACACCATGCCGGAGGCGAACATCGTCAGGGCCAGGATCAGCCAGGACTCCACGAAGGGCAGGTCCAGTGCGCCGAGCAGCCAGTCCACCACGGCGGCGATGGTGAAGCCGCCGAGCAGGGCGTAGGCGGCGGTGAAGGCGATGCGTTCCAGCGGGTTCAGGCCCCGTGCGTGCACGCTCATCTGGATGGAGCCGACGAAGCCGATGATCACGGCGGCCAGTGAGATGTAGAAGATGGCGAGGCCGCGTGGATCGCCCCGTTGCAGGGGTTTGAGATCGCGTACCGTCACGGTGGTGCCGGTGGTCTCGCTCACTTTGACCGCCGATTCTCCGAGGAGCTGGGCGACGGTCGCTCCGGATGCCGCGGAGACGTCGAGGACGATCGTCCGGCCGTCGGCGGGTGCCTCGACGACCGCGAACACCTTCTGTTCGTCGACGGCCCGCACGGCGTCCTGCCGGGTGTCGTAGGGCTGGAGTTCCAGGGAGGCTCCCAGGGCCTGCTCCATGCCGTCGATGAACCGCCGGGCGGCCGGTTCGCCGTGGGGGCCGATGACTGCGGTGGGGATGGCGTGCGGGGTGGGGTTGGCCATCGCGTAGGTGTAGGAGCCTGCGAAGAGTCCGGCCGCGGCGGCGAGGATGAGCAGCAGGACGGTGGCGGGCAGGAAGGGTGATTCGCGGAAGGCGGCCCAGTGCTCGGTCCGGGTGGGCGGCCGGCCGTGGGCACCGTGCGGCGAATCGGACATGTCGCCCACGCTAGGTCATCGGGTCCTCCGTCGACGGCTTGACGGTGCCTGTCCCGTGGGGCGGGCCGGGCGCGGTGCGCGGGGGCCCCGGCGCGGCCCGCGTGCAAATCGTTCGCCAGGGATTTCCGTGAGGTGAGATCCTGGACCGCGTATGTCTACGCATCCCGCCTCCGCCCTCGGCACCCTCGCTCCCCGTCTGACCGAGCTCTCGCTGCGCGACGCGCACCGGCTCGGCCGGCGGCTCGAGGGCGCGCGCAAGATTCGTAAGCCGGAGGCCCGTGCCGCCGTCCTCGCCGAGATCGAGGGTGATGTCGGCAGGGCCGAGGCCCGGATGGACGAGCGGCGCTCCCGTGTGCCTGCCGTCGGCTATCCGGAGCAGTTGCCGGTCAGCCAGAAGAAGGACGAGATCGCGGCCGCCATTCGCGATCACCAGGTGGTGATCGTGGCGGGTGAGACGGGTTCGGGCAAGACGACCCAGATCCCGAAGATCTGTCTGGAGCTGGGTCGTGGTGTGCGCGGCATGATCGGGCACACGCAGCCGCGCCGGATCGCCGCGCGTACGGTCGCCGAGCGGGTCGCGGAGGAACTGCGGTCGCCGCTCGGGGAGGCTGTGGGCTGGAAGGTGCGTTTCACCGATCAGGTGAATCCGGACGCCACGTTCATCAAGCTGATGACGGACGGCATCCTGCTGGCGGAGATCCAGACGGACCGTGAGCTGCGCGCCTACGACACGATCATCATCGATGAGGCGCATGAGCGGTCGCTGAACATCGACTTCCTGCTGGGTTACCTCGCGCAGTTGTTGCCGCGCAGGCCGGACCTGAAGGTCGTCATCACTTCGGCCACCATCGATCCGGAGCGTTTCTCCCGGCATTTCGGTGACGCGCCGATCGTCGAGGTGAGTGGGCGGACGTATCCGGTGGAGGTGCGGTACCGGCCGCTGCTGGAGGAGGATTCCGACGACGCTGACCGGGATCAGATCACCGCGATCACCGATGCCGTCGAGGAGCTGATGGCGGAGGGGAAGGGGGACATTCTCGTCTTCCTGTCCGGCGAGCGCGAGATCCGGGACACCGCCGACGCCCTCACGAGGAGGGATTACCGGTTCACGGAGATCCTGCCGTTGTATGCGCGGCTTTCGCACGCGGAGCAGCACCGGGTCTTCCAGCCGCACACGGGCCGCCGGATCGTGCTGGCGACGAACGTCGCGGAGACGTCGCTGACGGTGCCGGGGATCAAGTACGTCATCGATCCGGGTTTTGCCCGGATCTCGCGGTACAGCCACCGTACGAAGGTGCAGCGGCTGCCGATCGAGCCGGTGTCGCAGGCGAGCGCCAATCAGCGCAAGGGCCGTTGCGGCCGCACGTCGGACGGCATCTGCATCCGGTTGTACGGCGAGGACGACTTCCTCGCGCGGCCGGAGTTCACGGACGCGGAGATTCTGCGGACGAATCTGGCGAGCGTCATCCTGCAGATGACCGCGGCCGGTCTCGGGGACATCGAGAGGTTCCCGTTCATCGATCCGCCGGACCATCGCAACATCCGCGACGGTGTGCAGCTGCTGCAGGAGCTGGGCGCGCTGGATCCGGTTCAGAAGGATCCGCGCAAGCGGCTGACGGACACCGGCCGGAAGCTGGCCCAGTTGCCGGTCGACCCGCGGCTGGCCCGGATGGTGCTGGAGGCCGACAGGAACGGCTGTGTCCGTGAGGTGATGGTGATCGCGGCGGCGCTGTCGATCCAGGACCCGCGGGAGCGTCCGGCGGAGAAGCAGGCCCAGGCGGACCAGCAGCATGCCCGGTTCAAGGACGAGACCAGCGACTTCCTCGCGTATCTGAATCTGTGGCGGTATGTGCGTGAGCAGCAGAAGGAGCGGGGTTCCAGCTCGTTCCGGCGGATGTGCAAGCAGGAGTACCTGAACTTCTTGCGGATCCGTGAGTGGCAGGACATCTACACCCAGCTCCGCACGGTGGCCAAGCAGATGGGTATCCATCTCGCCGAGGAGGAGGCGCCGGCCGACCGGATCCATGTCTCCCTGCTGGCCGGTCTTCTGTCCCACGTCGGGATGAAGGACGTGAAGGACGGCAACAAGAACGAGTATCTGGGCGCGCGCAACGCCAAGTTCGCGGTGTTCCCGGGGTCGGCGCTGTTCCGCAAGCAGCCGCGGTTCGTGATGTCGGCGGAGCTGGTGGAGACGAGCCGGCTGTGGGCCCGGGTGAACGCGAAGATCGAGCCGGAGTGGGTGGAGCCGCTCGCGGGTCATCTGCTGAAGCGGACGTACAGCGAGCCGCACTGGGAGAAGGACCAGGCGGCGGTGATGGCGTTCGAGAAGGTGACGCTGTACGGCGTGCCGATCGTCGCGCAGCGGAAGGTGAACTACGGCCGGATCGATCCGGAGGTGTCGCGGGAGCTTTTCATCCGCAACGCGCTGGTGGAGGGTGACTGGCGTACGCATCACAAGTTCTTCGCCGACAACCGCAAGCTGCTCAGTGAGGTCGAGGAGCTGGAGCACCGGGCGCGGCGCCGGGACATCGTCGTGGACGACGAGACGCTGTTCGACTTCTACGACCAGCGGGTGCCCGAACATGTGGTGTCCGGTGCCCATTTCGACTCCTGGTGGAAGCGGAAGCGGCATGAGGCGCCGGAGTTCCTGGACTTCGAGCGGGCGATGCTCATCCGGGAGTCGGCGGAGGCGGTCACCAAGGCGGACTATCCGGACTCCTGGCGTCAGGGTCCGCTGAAGTTCCGGGTGACGTACCAGTTCGAGCCGGGTGCGGACGCGGACGGTGTGACCGTGCACATTCCGCTGCAGGTGCTCAACCAGGTCACCCACGAGGGCTTCGACTGGCAGATCCCGGGGCTGCGGGAGGAGGTGGTGACGGAGTTGATCCGTTCCCTTCCGAAGCCGGTCCGCCGCAATTACGTGCCCGCGCCGAACTACGCCAGGGCGTTCCTGGAGCGGGCGGTTCCGTTGCAGGAGCCGTTGACGGTGACGATGGCGCGTGAGCTGAGGCGCATGGTCGGTGTGCCCTTCGACGCGGAGGACTTCGACTGGTCGAAGGTCCCGGACCATCTGCGGGTCACTTTCCGCATCGTCGACGAGCGGCGCCGCAAGATCGCCGAGGACAAGGATCTGGAGGCGCTGCGGCTGCGGCTGAAGCCGAAGGCGCGTGAGGCGCTGTCGCAGGCGGCGGCCGCCACCGCCTCCCGGCAGGGCGGGGAGTCCCTGGAGCGGGCGGGTCTCACCGACTGGTCGATCGGCACGTTGTCCCGGGTCTTCGAGACGCGCCGGGCGGGGCAGCCGGTGAAGGCCTATCCGGCGCTGGTGGACGACGGTGACACGGTCTCGGTGCGGCTGTTCGACACGGAGGCGGAGCAGGCCGAGGCGATGTGGAAGGGCATTCGCCGGCTGATCCTGCGCAACATCCCGGTGAATCCGGCGAAGTTCGCGAGCGATCGCCTCACGAACGCCCAGAAGCTCGCGCTCTCCGCCAATCCGCACGGTTCGGTGCAGGCGCTCTTCGACGACTGCGCGATGGCGGCGGCGGACAAGCTGATCGCGGACTTCGGCGGGCCGGTGTGGGACGAGGAGTCGTACCGGAAGCTGTACGACAAGGTACGCGCGGAGATCGTCGACACGACGGTCCGTACGGTCGGGCAGGTGCAGCAGGTGCTGGCGGCCTGGCAGGCCTGTGAGCGCCGTCTGAAGGCCGTGGGCAGCCCAGCGCTGCTGGCGAACCTGACGGACGTCCGCAAGCAGCTCGACGCGCTGGTGAAGCCCGGTTTCGTGACGTGGGCGGGGATACGGCGGCTGCCGGACCTGATGCGCTACCTGGTGGCCGCGGACCGGCGTCTGCAGCAGATGCCCTCGGGCGTCCAGCGGGACACCACCCGTATGGAGAAGGTCCACGAGATGCAGGACGAGTACGCCTGGCTGCTGGAGCAGCTTCCCCAGGGGCGGCCGGTGCCGCGGCAGGTGCTGGACATCCGCTGGATGATCGAGGAGCTGCGGGTCAGTTACTTCGCCCATGCGCTGGGTACGGCGTATCCGGTCTCGGACAAGAGGATCGTGAAGGCGATCGACGCGGCGGCGCCGTAGCCGGACGGGTACGGTGGGTGAGTTCGACCCGGGGCTCACCCTCCTGTACAGTCCTTCTCGCAGCACAGCGCAACACCGAGTGCCGCGAAACCTGGTCCTGTGGAGCAGTTTGGAGTGCTCGCCACCCTGTCAAGGTGGAGGCCGCGGGTTCAAATCCCGTCAGGACCGCAGTTGAGGAAGGGCCCCGTGAGGGGCCCTTCTTTTGTGTCGCCCGCTCCTGCTCCGCCCGCCCCTCCGGGGTCGGCGCGGCCGTCCGCGCCCTTGACGGCGCCATCTTCGCTCGGTACCCAGAAGGCAGGGCGTGTTCTCCCCTCGGCGGCCCCTGGAGGTGGCGTATGGCGGCGTCGGCCAGGCACGAGACGCGGGCGCTGCTGAGGGCGCATCTGTCGGCCGCGTCGTCCTGCGGGCATCTCACCCGTCACTGCCCCGTCTGTCATCGCCTGCTGCGGCTGGTGATGGACGCCGGCCCGTATTCCCCGGAGGCGGACGAGGAGTCCGTCGAGGACGAGCGGCCGCGCAGCGCGTGATCACGGTCGGGCCGGCCCAACACCCGTACGTGCGGGGGGTGCTGGAGTTCGCGATGTCCCATTAGCGCACGCGAGCCGCGGACAACAAGGACCTTGACGTGTGACGGGAGTCACCGCATGAGTTTTCAAAACTGCGGAACTTACCCCCCTCATACAACTGGTCAATTTAATATGTGCAATTGCACCGCTCTCAGAGGGCGCGAACAGCCGATCCGACAGCCCTCCCCAGAGTCCGACAAGGACGCTCACAACCGCCGCACCGGGCCGTCGACCAGGGCACAAAAAAGATCGCGCTGGACCCGGCGGAGTCCAGCGCGATCTACGACGCACCCTGTGTCGCTGCCAACAACGTTCTCTTCGGCCTGGGCGTGGGCCCTGTTGGGGCAGGTCCCGCGTCGCTTGGAGCTAGGGTTTCGGGCTTCGCGGCCAGTTTGGGGAACGGCCGTTTCGCCCGGTTTTCAGTTGTTCAGGCCTCGCTGCGCTGCTGCGGGATGCCCGCGAGCAGTGCGCGGACCTCGGCTTCGCGGTAGCGGCGGTGCCCGCCGAGCGTACGGATCGATGTGAGCTTGCCGGCCTTCGCCCACCGCGTGACCGTCTTGGGGTCGACACGGAACATGGTGGCGACCTCAGCCGGGGTCAGCAGCGGCTCGGCATCAGGGGTGCGAGCGGTCATGAGCGGCCTCCTCGGGAGAACCGAACCTTCTCGGTTCTTTCCTCTAAATTCTGCACCTTGACCCGCGTTGCCCGAAATGGTGCACGCGGGTCGAGTCGGTTATAGGACGAACGGCTTGTCCTCGGCACTACAACTACACCATCTGTCCAGCCGCGTCGGCCAAACCGATGGAATTGCCCTCCCAGGTGTTCATCAGCGACGGAAGCCGATGGACCATGCCATAGCGGACAGTCACGTCACTGTGACGATCAGTCACAGCGGCGATCAGGAGTCACCAGACCCCCTATAGCGTGCAATGCGGAGAATCCGCCCATGATGGAGCATAGTTGAGCGGAGGAGCCCTCCCCGGACTCCTTGTCCTATTTTGGCATGAGGGGTGGCAACCAGGGCAAGGCACTTGTAAGTGCTGTCCATCACCCTTGGGACATAAGCCCGGATCGGGACCAACATCCCGTCAGGTGGTTCAAGTGGCCATGACCGTACGCTGTTCGGGGCGATTCGGACCGTGACGTACGTCACTCAGTTCGCGGAGCGCCGGTCCCGTACCGTCCGCCACCGCTCCACCAGCCGTCCGTACGCCTCACCGGCGGCCGTCCCGTCGCCGCGGCGCAGCGCCTCGATGCCATCGGCCACGTCCGCCGCCGAGTGGTCGTCCGCCAGGTCACCGGCCGGCACCGCGTGCACCAGCCCGCCGTAGTCCAGCTCGACCACCGAGCGCGGGTGGAACTCCTCCAGCCAGCGGCCGACGTCCACCAGGCCGTCGATCAGCGGCCCTTCCTCGATGGTGTCCTTCAGCGTGCGCAGCGCCCGGGCCACCCGCCGCCGGGCCTGCACCATCGGGGTGCGGTAGCGCAGCATCGGCGGCACCTCGCCGGACGCCTTGTCGTACCGCCGCTCCTCGTCGGCGACCAGCACGAACCAGTTCAGCGGGATCTGCCAGGTCGCGGTGCGGATCCAGGGGCGGGCGTCGGGGTTGCGGGCCAGCCAGCGCTCGTAGTCCTGGGCGGCCTGGCGGCGCACCACCGGCGGCAGCACCGCGTCCAGCACCGGCGGGGGCAGCTCCTCACCGAGGCCCGCCAGGGCCAGCCAGCCGCGCAGCCGGGTCCGCCAGGGGCAGACGCAGAGGACCCCGTCGCTCTCCAGCACGAAGGCGTCGCCGCTCTCGTGCACCGGTACCGGGACCGGCGGGGTGGGCAGCAAGTCGGCGAGCGAGCGGCGCAGTTCGTCCTGGTAGGAGGGGCGGTCCGGGCGCCGGGCGTAACGGGCCCAGTGGGTGCGCTCGGGCTCCGGGAAGGCGGTCAGCGGCTCGTACACACGCAGATAGGCGGCATACGGGACGACCACGGCAGACACCTTGGGCACGCCTGCTCCCTCCCCATCGGGCCCGGCTCGAAACCACACCAAATCGTTTCACGGTGATACGTGCGTACACGGCTCCGGAGAGTGATCCTTAACACTGCGCGGATGGTGAGGGACCCGAGGCTCTACGCTCATGCCACGACCCCGCCACCCGTACGGGGCCGCACCCCACTCGCCGCTACTTACACAGGAGTCACCACAGTGACCGACGTAACCGGCGCGCCTGCTGATGTCCTGCACACCCTGTTCCAGTCGGACCAGGGCGGCCATGAGCAGGTCGTGCTCTGCCAGGACCGCGCCAGCGGTCTCAAGGCCGTGATCGTCCTCCACTCCACTGCCCTGGGCCCGGCCCTCGGCGGTACGCGCTTCTACCCCTACGCCACCGAGGCGGAGGCCGTCGCCGACGCCCTCAACCTCGCGCGCGGTATGTCGTACAAGAACGCCATGGCCGGTCTGGACCACGGCGGCGGCAAGGCCGTGATCATCGGCGACCCGGAGCGCGACAAGACCGAGGAGCTGCTGCTCGCCTACGGTCGCATGGTCGCCTCGCTCGGTGGCCGCTACGTCACCGCGTGCGACGTCGGCACGTACGTCGCCGACATGGACGTCGTGGCCCGCGAGTGCCGCTGGACCACCGGCCGCTCCCCCGAGAACGGCGGCGCCGGCGACTCCTCCGTGCTCACCGCCTTCGGCGTCTACCAGGGCATGCGCGCCTCCGCCCAGCACCTGTGGGGCGACCCCGTGCTGCGCGGCCGCAAGGTCGGCATCGCCGGCGTCGGCAAGGTCGGCCACCACCTGGTACGGCACCTGCTGGACGAGGGCGCCGAGGTCGTGATCACGGACGTGCGCGAGGAGGCCGTCCGGCGCGTCCTCGACCAGCACTCCGAGGTGACGGCGGTCGCCGACACCGAGGCGCTGATCCGTCTCGAGGGGCTCGACATCTACGCGCCCTGCGCCCTCGGCGGCGCGCTGAACGACCGCTCCGTGCCGGTGCTCACCGCGACGGTGGTCTGCGGCGCCGCCAACAACCAGCTCGCCCACCCGGGCGTGGAGAAGGACCTCGCCGACCGCGGGATCCTCTACGCGCCGGACTACGTGGTGAACGCGGGCGGTGTGATCCAGGTGGCGGACGAGCTGCACGGGTTCGATTTCGACCGGTGCAAGGCGAAGGCGGCGAAGATCTTCGACACCACCCTGG
Source organism: Streptomyces sp. NPDC005706 (assembly GCF_040631045.1). NCBI lineage: Bacteria > Bacillati > Actinomycetota > Actinomycetes > Kitasatosporales > Streptomycetaceae > Streptomyces > Streptomyces sp. NPDC005706. Next base: position 42,514 of record NZ_JBEXYS010000016.1, read on the forward strand.
CGATCTTCGCACGTGCGAAGGCCGACGGGATCCCGCCGGCCGCGGCGGCCGACCGGATCGCCGAGCAGCGGATGGCCGAGGCCCGCGCGGCCCGCTGACCCGGGCCGCCACCGGCCCTCCGGTCACCGCGATCGGACGTCCGATCGCACAGGTGAGCGGTACCCGCCGACGGGAACTTGGAGAGAACTCTCACTTCCGTCGGCGGGTCGTACCCCGATAAGTGGTTAAAATCGCCATTGACCAGCGAGGACGGGGCACCTCGAGGGTCCTGTGCACACGCGCGTGCTGCGGGCGACGTACCGTATGGGCGTGGGCTCAGGTACCGTGGAAGCCCTACGGACCGGCCTCTCCACGGAGGGCCCGTTCCGATCATGAACGCGTGTCAGACTCTGGGGCCGTCGAGCCCCGTCACCGAGGGGGTCGAGCCATGGGGCGCGGCCGGGCCAAGGCCAAGCAGACGAAGGTCGCCCGCCAGCTGAAGTACAACAGCGGTGGGACTGACCTGTCACGTCTGGCCAATGAACTGGGCGCATCAACTTCGAGCCAGCCGCCGAACGGCGAGCCGTTCGAGGACGATGAGGACGAAGACGACGACCTGTACTCGCGCTACGCCGACCTCTATGAGGACGACGAGGACGAGGACGAGGGTCCCTCACAACATCGTCGCGGCGCTTGACCTTGCACTGAGCACGTATCCGGTCGGTGGCACAGCCACCGACCGGCTTCTGTGCTGTCCGCGGGTTCAGACCGCGTAGTCCCCGACCAGCTCGGCGCCGGTCTCCTTGCCGCCGCGGTCGGTGATCTCACCCGCGACCCATGCGTCGACCCCGCGGTCGGCCAGGGTCGTGAGGGCCACGTCCGTGGACTCCTCGGGGACGATCGCGATCATGCCGACGCCCATGTTCAGCGTCTTCTCCAGCTCCAGGCGCTCGACGTCACCGGTCCTGCCGACGAGGTCGAACACCGCGCCCGGGGTCCAGGTGGAGCGGTCGACCACGGCGTGCAGCGCGTCGGGGACGACCCGGGCCAGGTTGGCCGCGAGCCCGCCGCCGGTGACGTGGCTGTACGCGTGCACCTCGGTGGTGCGGGTCAGCGCCAGGCAGTCCAGCGAGTAGATCCTGGTGGGCTCCAGCAGCTCCTCGCCGAGGGTGCGGCCCAGTTCGGCCACCTCGGACTCGAGGGCCAGGCCGGCGCGGTCCAGCAGCACATGGCGGACCAGGGAGTACCCGTTGGAGTGAAGCCCGGAGGACGCCATGGCGATCACGGTGTCACCCTTGCGGATGCGATCCGGGCCCAGCAGCCGGTCCGCCTCCACGACGCCGGTTCCGGCGCCGGCGACGTCGAAGTCGTCCTCGCCCAGCAGGCCCGGGTGCTCCGCCGTCTCGCCGCCCACCAGGGCGCAGCCGGCCAGTACACAGCCCTCCGCGATGCCCTTGACGATGGCCGCGACGCGCTCGGGGTGGACCTTGCCCACGCAGATGTAGTCCGTCATGAACAGCGGCTCGGCACCGCACACCACGATGTCGTCCATGACCATGGCGACCAGGTCGTGGCCGATGGTGTCGTAGACGCCCAGCCGGCGCGCGATGTCGACCTTCGTGCCGACGCCGTCGGTGGCGGAGGCGAGCAGCGGGCGCTCGTAACGCTTGAGGGCGGAGGCGTCGAAGAGTCCGGCGAAGCCGCCGATGCCGCCCAGCACCTCGGGGCGCCGGGTCTTCTTCACCCACTCCTTCATGAGTTCCACGGCGCGGTCGCCCGCCTCGATGTCGACGCCCGCCGCTGCGTAGCTGGCACCAGTTGTCTCAGACATGACTGTGAGAGCTTTCGTGTCGTACTGCAGGGGTGTTACGGGCGCCGGATCGCGTCGGAGGCGGCCGTGGCGGCCGGGCCGGCCGCGAGCTCGGTCTCCAGCAGCTGCTTGCCGAGCAGCTCGGGGTCCGGCAGGTCCATCGGGTACTCGCCGTCGAAGCAGGCGCGGCACAGGTTCGGCTTGGCGATCGTGGTCGCCTCGATCATGCCGTCGATGGAGATGTACGCCAGCGAGTCGGCGCCGAGCGAGGTGCCGATCTCGTCGATGGTCATCCCGTTGGCGATCAGCTCCGCGCGCGTGGCGAAGTCGATGCCGAAGAAGCAGGGCCACTTCACGGGCGGGGAGGAGATCCGGATGTGGACCTCGGCCGCGCCCGCCTCGCGCAGCATGCGGACCAGGGCCCGCTGGGTGTTGCCGCGCACGATCGAGTCGTCGACGACGACCAGCCGCTTGCCCTTGATGACTTCCTTCAGGGGGTTCAGCTTCAGGCGGATGCCGAGCTGGCGGATGGTCTGCGAGGGCTGGATGAAGGTCCGGCCGACGTAGGCGTTCTTCACCAGGCCGGCGCCGAACGGGATGCCGGAGGCCTCCGCGTAGCCGATGGCGGCCGGGGTGCCCGACTCCGGGGTCGCTATGACCAGGTCGGCCTCGGCCGGGGCCTCCTTGGCGAGGCGGCGGCCCATCTCCACGCGGGAGAGGTACACGTTCCGGCCGGCGATGTCGGTGTCCGGGCGGGCCAGGTACACGTACTCGAAGACACAGCCCTTGGGCTTCGCTTCCGCGAATCGGGAGGTGCGCAGGCCGTTCTCGTCGATGGCGACGAACTCGCCCGGCTCGATCTCGCGTACGTAGCTGGCGCCGCAGATGTCGAGGGCGGCGGACTCGGAGGCGACCACCCAGCCGCGCTCCAGCCGGCCGAGAACCAGCGGGCGGATGCCCTGCGGGTCACGGGCGGCGTAGAGGGTGTGCTCGTCCATGAAGACGAGGCTGAAGGCGCCCTTGACCCGCGGGAGGACCGAGTGGGCGGCCTCCTCGATGGTCAGCGGCTTGCCGTCCTCGTCGACCTGGGCGGCCAGCAGGGCCGTCAGCAGGTCGGTGTCGTTGGTGGCCGCGACCCGGGTGGAGCGGCCGTTGTTGTCCTTGGGCAGGTCGGCGACCATCTCGGCGAGCTGCGCCGTGTTGACCAGGTTGCCGTTGTGGCCGAGCGCGATCGAGCCGTGCGCGGTGGCACGGAACGTCGGCTGGGCGTTCTCCCACACGGATGCGCCGGTGGTCGAGTAGCGGGCGTGTCCGACCGCGATATGACCCTGGAGCGAACCGAGCGAGGTCTCGTCGAAGACCTGGGAGACCAGGCCCATGTCCTTGAAGACGAGGATCTGGGAGCCGTTGCTGACCGCGATTCCCGCGGATTCCTGACCCCGGTGCTGGAGGGCGTAGAGCCCGAAGTACGTGAGCTTTGCGACCTCTTCACCCGGAGCCCAGACACCGAAGACGCCGCAAGCGTCCTGGGGGCCCTTCTCGCCGGGAAGCAGATCGTGATTGAGTCGACCGTCACCACGTGGCACGGCTCCGAGTGTAGGCGAGGTCGACCACTGGTCCGAATTGGGGATGCGCGGCGGCCTCGGAGCGGCGTTCGCCGATCACCTTGTCGGTTTCCTGGTTTTCGCAGGTCAGCTCAGTTATACGGGTCCGTAATCGGGTGTGGGCCCGCTCCCCAGGGCAGTGGTCCGGAGCCGTCGGCGGGGTGTGTGAGTGAGGTGTCGCACATCATTCGGGTGCGCCGCGGCTGAGGTGCAGCCGGTCGCCGTCGCCGTCGGTGAGCGTCAGCTTCCCGTCGGCGGTCCTGGCGGTGATCGTGCCGGTGGTGAGGAAACGGGCGAAGGCGCGCTCGAAGGTCATGCGGTCCTCGTCGCAGGCCATCTTGGTGGACCGGATGTCGCCGAACGTGATCCGGTCGCCGTGCACGGTGGCCCGGGCGCCGAAACCGTTGCAGCCGAGGTTGCCGCCCGCCTGTCCGTCGGTGCCGATCCGCAGGCGCGCGGTGGCGGGTGCCCGCAGGGTGGTGCCGTCGGCGGTGAGGCCGTCGACCCGCCAGTCGACGCCGGTCACGGGCTGCCGCACACCCGCCGAGCCGCTGTTCGCCTGCCCGGCGTGGGTGCTGCCACAGGCCACCGTGAGCGGGACGAGCACGGCGGCCACCGTCAGGGACATGCGCTGCTTGTACCGGTTCATACGGATTCGACGCGGCGCCCCGGCCGCCGGTTCCGTCACGCCATGAGCGGCAGCAGTTCCCCGATGTCGGCGCGCTCCCCACTGGCGCTGACCAGCGCCTCGGCCACGGCGGCCGCGAAGTCCAGCCGGCCGGTGGCCAGCCGGATCCAGGTCAGCGGGTCGGTCTCCACGACGCTGGGCGGGGTGCCCCGGGTGTGCCGGGGCCCCTCGACGCACTGCACCACGGCGTACGGCGGCACCCGCACCTCGGTGGAGGCGCCGGGCGCCTTCACGGCGAGGGCGTCGGCGAGGAGCCGGGTGGCCGCGGCCAGCGCCTGGCGGTCGTGGGGCACCTCCAGGCCGGGCACGGCGGCGTTCAGGTCGTCGGTGTGCACGACGAGTTCGACGGCGCGGGTGACGAGGTAGTCGTCCAGCGGGAGGGCGCCCGCGTTGGTCCGCAGGAGCCGGCCGCCGGGGTGGGCGTCGAGCAGGGCGCGCAGGCCTGCGTCGGCCTCGGCGAGGTAGGCGTCCAGGTCGGGCCGCTCGGTGACCAGGCCACGGGTGAACTCGTCGATCGCGGCGGAGTTCGCGGTGGTGGCGAAGGGCCACTCGGCCACCGGGACGTCCTGCTTCGGCGGGGCCGGCAGCTCCGCGGACCGCTGGACCGCGGTGACGGCCATGCCGATGTGCGCGACCAGTTCCCGCACGGTCCAGCCGCCGAGCCGGGTGGGCAGGGCGAGCTGCTCGGGACCGAGGCCCCGGACGGCCTCCCGTACGTTGCCGAGCTGGGCGAGGACCGCGGCACGGGTTCTGGCGGGGTCGTAGGCGCGGGCGCGCCTCTTGGCCGGAGACATGGCAGTGACCCTATGCCGCGCGGGGGCCCGGGATCAGCCGGTCTCCCCGTGCGCGGCTCGCCACGGCGGGGCGGGGCGGCCGGGCGCGTCCGGGGCGTGGGCGGCGGCGCGTGCGTGGCGGTGTGCGCCTCCGCGGTGGACACCGCGTTCCGGGGCGGTGGCCGCGGTGCTGCCGCCCTGCCCGCTCCCGGCCGCTGCCCGGGGACAGCCGGCCCCGGGCGGGGCCGCTGTGCCGGACGGGCGGGCTCGGACAGGGTGGTGGCCGCCGCAGCCGGCGCCCACGGCGGGCGGCACCCTCGCCGGCGTGGGGCGGTGTCGCGGGGGCGGCCCGCCGGGCTCGGCCCCGGTGGACGCACGAGGCCCCGTCCGGGACGCCGGACGGGGCCTGTGTGCGCGGTGCGCGGGTGAGGGTTACGCCAGCAGGGCCGGGATCGTCGCCTCGTGGGCCTCGCGCAATTCGGTGAGGGAGAGCGCGAACTCACCCTGGACCTCGACACAGTCGCCGTCCACGACACCGATGCGGGTGGCCGGGAGGCCACGTGCGCCGCACATGTCGTTGAAGCGGACCTCCTCCGAGCGCGGCACGGCGACGACGGCGCGGCCGGCCGACTCGGAGAACAGGAAGGTGAAGGCGTCCAGGCCGTCCGGGACGACCAGCCGGGCGCCCTTGCCGCCGAGCAGCGCCGACTCCACGACCGCCTGGACCAGACCGCCGTCGGACAGGTCGTGCGCGGAGTCGATCATGCCGTCGCGGGAGGCGGAGATCAGGATCTCGGCCAGCAGCCGCTCGCGCTCCAGGTCGACCTTCGGGGGCAGGCCGCCGAGGTGGTCGTGGACCACCTGGGACCAGGCCGAGCCGCCGAACTCCTCACGTGTGTCGCCGAGGAGGTACAGGAGCTGGCCGTCCTCCTGGAGGGCGACCGGGGTGCGGCGGGCCACGTCGTCGATGACGCCGAGAACGGCGACCACCGGCGTCGGGTGGATGGCCGCCTCACCGGTCTGGTTGTAGAGCGAGACGTTGCCGCCGGTCACCGGCGTGCCGAGCTGGAGACAGCCGTCCGCGAGCCCGCGGATGGCCTCCGCGAACTGCCACATCACCGCCGGGTCCTCGGGCGAGCCGAAGTTCAGGCAGTCGGAGACGGCGAGCGGCCTGGCGCCGGTCGTCGCCACGTTGCGGTAGGCCTCGGCGAGGGCGAGCTGGGCGCCCGTGTACGGGTCCAGCTTGGCGTACCGGCCGTTGCCGTCCGTCGCGATGGCGACGCCGAGGCCGGTCTCCTCGTCGATGCGGATCATGCCGGAGTCCTCGGGCTGGGCGAGGACGGTGTTGCCCTGCACGAAGTGGTCGTACTGCGAGGTGATCCACTTCTTGGAGGCCTGGTTGGGGGAGGACACCAGCTTCAGGACCTGGTCCTTCAGCTCCTCGCCAGTCGCCGGCCGCGGCAGCTTGTTCGCGTCGTCCGCCTGGAGCTCGTCCTGCCAGGACGGGCGGGCGTACGGGCGCTCGTAGGTCGGGCCCTCGTGGGCGACCGTGCGCGGGTCGACGTCGACGATCTTGCCGCCGTGCCAGAAGATCTCCAGCCGGTCGCCGTCGGTGACCTCGCCGATGACGGTGGCGATGACGTCCCACTTGTCGCAGATCTCGAGGAACCGGTCGACCTTCTCCGGCTCGACCACCGCGCACATGCGTTCCTGCGACTCACTCATGAGGATCTCCTCGGGCGAGAGCGTGGAGTCGCGCAGCGGTACGTCGTCCAGGGTGACGCGCATGCCGCCGGAGCCGTTGGAGGCCAGCTCGGACGTGGCACAGGACAGGCCGGCCGCGCCGAGGTCCTGGATGCCGACGACCAGCTTCTCCTTGAACGCCTCCAGGGTGCACTCGATGAGGAGCTTCTCCTGGAAGGGGTCGCCGACCTGGACGGCGGGCCGCTTCGACGGCTTGGCGTCGTCGAAGGTCTCGGAGGCGAGGATGGACGCGCCGCCGATGCCGTCGCCGCCGGTACGGGCGCCGTACAGGACGACCTTGTTGCCCGCGCCGGAGGCCTTGGCGAGGTGGATGTCCTCGTGCCGCATCACACCGATGGCGCCGGCGTTGACCAGCGGATTGCCCTGGTAGCAGGCGTCGAAGACGACCTCGCCGCCGATGTTGGGCAGGCCCAGGCAGTTGCCGTAGCCGCCGATGCCGGCGACGACGCCGGGCAGCACCCGCTTGGTGTCGGGGTGGTCGGCCGCGCCGAAGCGCAGCGGGTCGACCACGGCCACCGGGCGCGCGCCCATCGCGATGATGTCGCGGACGATGCCGCCGACACCCGTGGCCGCGCCCTGGTAGGGCTCGACGTACGACGGGTGGTTGTGCGACTCGACCTTGAAGGTGACCGCGTATCCCTGGCCGACGTCCACCACACCGGCGTTCTCGCCGATGCCGACGAGCAGCGCGTCCGACTGGGGGGCCTTCTCGCCGAACTGGCGCAGGTGGACCTTGGAGGACTTGTACGAGCAGTGCTCGGACCACATGACCGAGTACATGGCGAGTTCGGCGCCGGTCGGGCGGCGGCCGAGGATCTCCACCACGCGCTCGTACTCGTCCTTCTTCAGGCCGAGTTCGGCCCAGGGCAGCTCGACGTCGGGGGTCGCGGCCGCGTGCTCGACCGTGTCCAGAGGCGTCCGGCTCATGCGTTGACCAGCTTCTTGAGGATCGAGGTGAAGAAGGGAAGGCCGTCGGTGCGGCCCGAACCGATCAGCGGCTCGACGGCGTGCTCGGGGTGCGGCATGAGGCCGACGACGTTCCCGGCCTCGTTGGTGATGCCGGCGATGTCGTTGAGCGAGCCGTTGGGGTTGAAGTCCAGGTACCGGAACGCGACCCGGCCCTCCGCCTCCAGCTTGTCGAGCGTGTACCGGTCTGCGACGTACCGGCCGTCCATGTTCTTCAGCGGGATGTGGATCTCCTGGCCCTGGCGGTAGTCACCGGTCCACGAGGTCTCCGCGTTCTCCACCCGCAGCTTCTGGTCGCGGCAGATGAAGTGGAGGTGGTCGTTGCCCAGCATGCCGCCCGGCAGGAGGTGGGCCTCGGTGAGGACCTGGAAGCCGTTGCAGATGCCGAGGACCGGAAGTCCGGCCTTCGCCTGCTCGATGACCGTCTCCATCACCGGCGAGAAGCGGGAGATGGCGCCGGCCCGCAGATAGTCGCCGTAGGAGAAACCGCCGGGCAGCACAACGGCGTCGACCTGCTTGAGGTCCTTGTCCTTGTGCCACAGCGCGACCGGTTCGGCACCCGCGAGGCGGATCGCGCGCTGGGTGTCCCGGTCGTCAAGACTTCCCGGGAAAGTGACGACGCCAATACGAGCGGTCACTTGGCCGCCTCCGCGACTTCCGCACCCTCTTCCACCTTGACGATGAAGTCCTCGATCACCGTGTTGGCGAGGAAGGATTCCGCAAGATCGTGGATGCGGGCGAGCACGGCCTCGTCGACCGGCCCGTCAACTTCCAGTTCGAAACGCTTTCCCTGACGGACGTCCGAGATCCCTTCGAAACCCAGGCGCGGCAGCGCACGCTGGACCGCCTGGCCCTGGGGGTCGAGGATCTCCGGCTTGAGCATGACGTCGACTACGACGCGTGCCACTGGCACTCCCGGTGTGTGGTGCTGAGCAGGTTCCTTCAGACTACCCGCCCAAAATTTCTACGCGGGTAGAGTTGTAGGAAACTACGTGAGCCGCATCACGATCGGGTGACAGGCGCGCCCCCTCGCGAAAAGTTCTGGGAAAGTTCCACAGACCCACCCACGACATCTATTGCACGGGGACACGCGGGCGGATTTAGTCGGGCTTCACTTTGCATTGCCGGGCACTGTACAAATGAATTGGCAATAGCCGATACTCGGCACGTCATCGCCGGATGAGCTGTATCGACGTGCCGCACGAAGGGACCGATATTCGTGGCGCAAAAAGTCGTGGTCACTCTCTTTGACGACATCGACGGCTCGGAAGCGGCGGAGACGATCGCCTTCGGACTCGACGGCAAGTCGTACGAGATCGACCTGAACGAAACCAACGCCGGAGAACTGCGCAAAGCGCTCGCGCCCTACGTGGAGGCGGGCCGCAAGCGCTCGCGTTCCGGCAAGGCGTACAAGCAGACGGAGGTCGCCCCCGACCCGGCCGCCGTCCGTGCCTGGGCCCAGGCGAACAAGATGGACGTGCCGGCGCGCGGGCGGATCCCGAAGAAGGTCTACGAGGCGTTCAGCGCCGCGCAGTGAGGACCCGCGAAGGGGCGAGCCCTCAGGGTCCGTCAGCGGACCCTGAGGGCCGTGCACTTGGCCACGCCGTCAGCCGACTTGCGCTACCCCCCTGCTGATCAGCTAATGTCTGGGACACGCCGAGGGGCGAGGCCGAAGGGCCGGATCCCGAGGATCGTGCGGGTGTAGTTCAGTAGTAGAACATCCCCCTTCCAGGGGGAAGGCGCAGTGTGCAATTCCTGTCACCCGCTCTGGCACCGGTCACACCGACCACTCTTGTGGATCAGGTAGGCTGGTGCTCGCACCGATCGGTGGGAGCCGGTCGGGAGCAGTGCGGACGTAGCTCAGTTGGTAGAGCGCAACCTTGCCAAGGTTGAGGTCGCGAGTTCGAGCCTCGTCGTCCGCTCGGGAAAAAAGCCCCGGTCTTCTGGACCGGGGCTTTTTCGTGCGTCGGCCCTTCCCGAACGCTTCCCGCGGGCACCGGACATGTGAGGGTCGCCACATCCGCACGGCCGGCGCCGGGCCAGGCCGGTGCGCGAGGGCTCACGCGCACCATCCGCATCACGCACCCCGGAAAGCACTGCGCCGACGTGGAGTTGGCCCCGCCGGAGACTCTCCGGGCGTCCGGGACCGGCCTTCCCCGGACGCGACGCGGTCCGGTGCCGGGACCGCCGTGCGGCAGTGCGTCCCGCGCACCCGCGAGGTTGGGTATAGTTGCTCTCGCGCCACGGCGCAGTGCGGACGTAGCTCAGTTGGTAGAGCGCAACCTTGCCAAGGTTGAGGTCGCGAGTTCGAGCCTCGTCGTCCGCTCCATGACGAAGCCCCCGGTTCCGGCCGGGGGCTTTTCGCATGCCCCCGGAGCTTCTCCGGGGGCATGGGCGTCAGGACCAGGCGGTGCCGGTCAGCCGCTCGTACGCGTCCACGTACTTCTGCCGGGTCGCCTCGACCACCCGCTGGGGCAACGCCGGCGGAGGCTGCTCGCTCCGGCGGTCCCAGCCGGACTCGGCGGAGGTCAGCCAGTCCCGGACGTACTGCTTGTCGTACGACGGCTGCGCGCGGCCGGGCTGCCACTGGTCGGCCGGCCAGAAGCGGGAGGAGTCCGGGGTGAGCACCTCGTCGGCGAGGACCAGGGTGTCGCCGTCGAAGCCGAACTCGAACTTGGTGTCGGCCAGGATGATCCCGCGGTCGCGGGCGATGTCCCGGGCGCGGGAGTACACGGCGAGCGTGGCCTGCCGGAGCTGGGCGGCGGTGTCCGCGCCGACCTGCCGGGCGACCTCCTCGTAGGAGACGTTCTCGTCGTGCTCGCCGACCTCGGCCTTGGTGGCCGGGGTGAAGATCGGGGCGGGCAGCTCCGAGCCGTCCACCAGGCCCTCGGGCAGGGCCAGCCCGCAGACGGTGCGGGACTGGTCGTACTCGGCGAGGCCCGAGCCGGTGAGGTAGCCGCGGGCCACGCACTCGACCGGGATCATCCGCAGGGACTTGCAGACCAGCGTGCGTCCCGCCCAGTCGGCGGGGGCGTGCTCGGGGAGCTCGGTGCTGATCACATGGTTCGGCGCCAGGTCACGCAACTGGTCGAACCACCACAGGGAGAGCCGGGTGAGGACACGGCCCTTGTCGGGGATCTCCGTGGGCAGCACCCAGTCGTAGGCGGACATGCGGTCGCTGGCGACCATCACGAGGTCGCCCGCCTCGTTCTGGTACAGCTCGCGCACCTTGCCGGTGTGCAGGTGCACCAGGCCCGGAACCTGAATCGGCTCGGGCTTTTCTACGAATCCGGACACGGTTCCTCCGCGTGGTTCTGTCCAAGTGCGTCGATTCTCCCGTATGCGGGTGATCGGGGTGCGCCCAGGGTCAGTCCCGTTTGCAGATGCGGTCCAGCAGGTTCGCCGTGGCCCGCTGGATGCGGGGGTCCACATGGCCGGGGCGGTCCAGGGACGGCGACCAGGCGAAGGTGCCGGAGGCGAACACCCAGGCGCCGGAGGGGGCCCGGTAGAGGGAGGTCTCCTGGTGCCGCTGGACGCCGTCGCCGTCGGTGTAGGGGGAGTGGGCGAGCAGGATGCGCTCGTCGTGCTCGGGCAGTGGGGTGCGCGGGAAGTAACGGTCCGCCTCGCCCGCCACCAGGCCCTCGATCTCGTCGCCCTCGTGCGCCCCGGTCGCGTCCCACAGCCAGTGGCCCGCGTTGCGGACGATCAGCGGGTGCGGCTCGGGGACGCGGCCCGCGTACTGGATGCCGACGAGCTGCTGCTCGGGCCGGTCGATCTCGCGCCACAGCACCGGCTTTCCGGGGCCCTTGCGCTTGCGGCAGGTCAGCAGCCGGTCGGGGACGCCGGACGCCGACGGGCCCAGCTCCACCTGCCAGTACATGGTGTTCGCGGACAGGAAGACGAGGGAGGTGCCGTGGTCGCGGGCGTTCTCCACGGCCCGGCGCATCGGCACGGACCAGTACTCGTCGTGGCCGGGGAAGACCAGCCCCCGGTACCGGGTGGGGTCGACACGGCCGGCGTGCAGGTCGCGGGCGTCGGCGTAGGCGAGGTCGTAGCCGTAGCGCTCGGCCCAGCGGATGAAGTCGTAGGCGTGGCCGACGTGCAGGGGCAGTCCGGCGCCCGCGTACGGGCGGTCGAAGGAGACCGTGGTGGCCGCGTCCGCCTCACCGAGCAGACAGCCCTTCTCGTCCCAGGCGTGATACAGGCTGGCGCCGGTACGGCCGTCCTCCGGATAGAGGTTGTACGCCTGCCAGGTGATGTCGGGCAGCAGCAGGAGCAGGTCGGCCGGGTGGTTGTCGCGGACCGTGAAGGGCACGTGGGAGCGGTAGCCGTCGGCGGTGGTGAGGACGGCCACATAGGCGCCGACGGTCCAGTGCGAGGGCACCTGGAGGCGCCAGGAGAGCCACCAGTGGTGGCAGGACACCGTGCGGTCGGCGGCCAGCGGCGGGGACTGGACGATGCCGGAGAGCCGGGGGCTGGTGGTGATCTTCGAGGCGCCGTCGCCGCCGTAGTGACCGATCCGGTAGATGTCGACGCCGAACTGCTGCGGCGGGTCGACCGTGATGTGGAAGTCGATCGCCTCGCCGGGCGCGACCGCCCCGGTGGAGGTGAAGCCCTTGATCTGGCGGTGCACGTCGTCGGCCGAGCGGGGGCCCGGTCCGGCCGTGCGCGGCGCGGGGACGCGCGGCCGCTCGCCGGCGGGCTGCTGCGGGCTCGGGTCGACGTACCAGGGCACGACGTGCCCGGTGTCGTCGAAGTACGTCTCACTGCCGCGCAGCCAGGGAACCGGCCCGAGGCCGAAGGGGTCCGTGACGGCGTGCGCGAGCGCTCCGGACTCCCAGCGGCGGATGTGGTCCGAGGCCATGGACGCTCCCCTCCCTCATGCCCCCGTTGCCAGCGTGGTGCGTGCTGCTCGGTCGTGCTGTCGTATGTCGCATGCCTCTGCCATGTGCGCGGTCGGTCCCAGCACATCACATAACGCACGGATCTGGTCACTGTTCGTTGCGAATTGACCTGAACTGGAAGTCCACCCTCCGTTACGGCGCCGGTTCCGGTAGGGCGCCCGGCGAAGTGCCGGGCGGGCGCCGGGCGGAGGGTCAGACGAGCCGCACCGGCTTCTCCGGGCGTATCCCGGACGCGCTCAGCCAGTCGCGCAACGGGCCGGGGTCGCCCTCCTCGATCAGGCGCAGCACCTTGGGCCCGAGGTCGGCGGCCCGCTCGCCGTCCAGCAGCAGGGAGGGGCCGTCCAGCCAGTCGAGGGCGGGGGCCGCGCCGGCCGTGTCCACGGCGGCACAGCAGACCATCGCCGTGACGTGGTCGGCCAGCAGGTCGCGTCCGGTGCGCGGGGGCTGGAGCGGGAACAGCGGCAGGGCACCGTCGTCCCAGAGCGAGCTGTCCGGAAACAGCCCGGCGGCGGTCGCGCCCTTCGGCGCCACGGCCTCCTCCCGGGCCAGCTCGGCACTCAGTCCGGCGGCCAGGACCGCGCTGCGCTCGGTGCCGGGGTCGGTGTCGTCGTCCTCGGCGGCGGGGGTGTCGTCCTCGGCGGCGGCCGGCTCGGCGGGCGGCGTGGAGCGGCCGGTCGGGGCGGCGTCCACGCCGGTGGTGGCGGTGCCCGCCTGCGCGGCGGGTGTGTCCGCGGCGGCGGCCCGGTCGACGGCCGGGCCGGGGCGGTCCAAGGTGGCGTGGGGCTCGTCGCCGGCGACCGGTTCCCGCGCCGTCGCCCGGCCGCCGTCCAGGCTCCCGGACGGGCCGGACGCGGAGCCGATGGGCGGACGGCCGTGTTCCGTGAGGTGGTCCAGGACCCGGGCCAGCGTGGGGCCGCCCTGGCCGGGAGCGGTGGGGGCGGGCCGCACGCCGAGGGAGTCCAGGACCCGGTGCAGCCGTGCCGCGTGGGCGCGCCAGGTGCGGTCGACGACCTCCTCCGGATACGCCTGCCAGTCCACCGGCGCCCAGTCCGGGCCGATCTCGGCCGGGCCGCCGTGGAACAGGCGGGCGGCGAGCAGGGAGGCGGCCTCGTCCACCGCGCCGGGCTCCTCCAGGAGGTCGCAGGCGGGGCGCTCTCCGAGGCGGGAGGCGAAGCCCTCGGCCAGGCGGTCGCGCCGGGACAGCTCGGTCAGGGCGGACACGACACCCGCGTCCAGCCGGGAGGGCCAGCGGCCCATGCGCCAGGCGGGCAGCGCCACCTTGGTCAGCAGCCGGTCCCAGCCCGCGTAGGCGAGGCCGACCTGCTCCTGGGCGACGATCCGCAGCCCGTAGTCCACGGTCTGCGCGCGCTCGGCGGCGGCCGCGGCGACCCCGCGCTCCATCAGGGCCGCGTGCTCGCGGCAACCGCGCAGCATCAGGCGGGCGACCCAGCCGAGGGCCGCACACACGACCCGGGTCAGCGCGCAGCGGCCTGGCGTCGAGGCGACCGCCACCGCGGCGTCGAGACCGCGTACGAAGCGGCGGGCGGCGGCTATGTCCGGGTGCGCGGAGGGGCCCGTACCGGCGACCACCGGGGCGAGGACCGCGCGCAGTTCACCGACGCGCATCCACCACAGAAACGGGGAGCCGATGACGAGGACCGGGGCGGTGGCGTCCCGCCGCCGGCCGTCGAGGACCGGTCCGGGACCGGATCCCGCCGCTTCGTCGTGCGCCGGCCGCGGGGGCGGGCCGTGGGCCGGGTGGGCCCGGTCCTCCAGCCAGCTGTCGCAGTCCGGGGTGAGCGCTATGGCCGAGGGCGCGGGCACGTCGAGCCGGTCCGCGAGGTCGCGCACCAGCCGGTACAGGTCGGGGGCCGTCTTCTCGGCGACCGGGACCGTGGGACTCACGGCCGGCCGGGCACGGGCCACCACCAGCGCGACACCGGCCGCGGCCAGCAGTACGAGCGCGGCCGGCACGCCCACGGCCCAGCGGGCGGTGTCCCAGCCCGGGCCGGTGAGCCGGCCGGTGGCTCCGCCCGTCAGCAGGACCACCTCGACGGCCGCGGGCAGCAGGGCCACGCCCAGTGCCCGGCCGCGGACGCGCAGCACGGCCAGGGCCCACGAGCGCGCGGCCTGCGCGCCCGCCTCAACTCCGGTTCCGGTCATGATCGGACCTCACCCCCTCCCTGCCGATCCCGCGCTGTCCTGGCGTTGCTCACTCCCCCACTGTGGCACCCGTCACTGACATCGCAATGCCGGTGGGCCAAGTGCCGGAACGCTTGCGCCGCACCATAGTTGGGGCTCCGGCCCTAGTCAGCCGTATGGGGGATTGCTCACTCGATGGAATGGCTTTGGTCAGAGGTGGGTGACAGGCAGCAAGGATCAGGCCCCGGATTCGGGGTCCGGGGCCTGGGGTGTGCGGGAGGATCGGGGAGGGCCGGTCAGGCGCCCGCCACCCGTGCCGCGATGTCCGTGCGGTGCTGGGAGCCGTCGAGGCGGATGCGGTCCACCGCCCGGTACGCCCGCTCGCGGGCCCCGGCCAGGTCCTCGCCGGTCGCCGTGACCGAGAGCACCCGGCCGCCCGCGCTGACCACCGCGTCACCGTCCCGCTTCGTCCCGGCGTGCAGGACGTAGGCGTGCGGGGCGTCCTCGGCGGCCACCTCGTCCAGACCGGTGATGGGGTCGCCGGTGCGCGGGGTGCCGGGGTAGTTGTGCGAGGCGACGACGACGGTGACGGCCGCGTCCTCGCTCCAGCGCAGCGGCTCGAGGTCGGCCAGGGTCCCGTTCGCGGCGGCGAGCAGCACGCCGGCCAGCGGGGTCCGCAGACGGGCCAGCACGACCTGGGTCTCGGGGTCGCCGAAGCGGGCGTTGAACTCGATGACGCGCACGCCGCGCGACGTGATCGCGAGACCGGCGTACAGCAGCCCGGAGAAGGGGGTGCCCCGGCGCCGCATCTCGTCCACGGTCGGCCGCAGCACCGTCTCCAGCACCTCTTCGACCAGCTTGGGGTCCGCCCACGGCAGCGGCGAGTAGGCGCCCATGCCACCGGTGTTGGGGCCCTCGTCGCCGTCCAGGGCGCGCTTGAAGTCCTGGGCGGGCTGGAGCGGTACGACGGTCCGGCCGTCGGTGACGGCGAACAGCGACACCTCGGGACCGTCGAGGAACTCCTCGATGACCACCCTCTCGCAGGCCGCCGCGTGCTCCTTGGCGGCGGCGAGGTCGGAGGTGACCACGACGCCCTTGCCGGCGGCGAGGCCGTCGTCCTTGACGACGTAGGGCGCCCCGAAGGCGTCCAGGGCCTCTGCAGCCTCGGCCTCCGTGGTGCAGACGTACGACCGCGCGGTCGGCACCCCGGCCGCCGCCATCACGTCCTTGGCGAAGGCCTTGGAACCCTCGAGCTGCGCGGCCTCACCGGAGGGGCCGAACACCGGGATGCCCGCCTCGCGCACCGCGTCGGCCACACCGGCGACCAGCGGGGCCTCCGGGCCGACGACGACGAGGTCGGCCCCGAGGTCACCGGCCAGCGCGGCCACGGCCTTGCCGTCGAGCGCGTCGACCTGGTGCAGCTCGGCCACCTCGGCGATGCCGGCGTTGCCGGGTGCGCAGTGCAGGGCGGTGATGTCGGGGTCGAGGGACAGGGAGCGGCACAGGGCGTGTTCGCGGGCACCGCTGCCGATGACGAGGACCTTCACGGTGCTCAGCCTAATGGCAAGGTCGCCGAAGTCCGCCGGGCGGGTTTCCTGTGGGTTCCTACGAACGGCGGTCCGGACCCGCTGTCCGGGCGGCCCCGCTACTCGTGGGTGATCTCCTCCACCACCGTCGCCCCCAGCTCCCGCACGATCAGGCCTTGGCCGGACAGGGCGGACTCGTCGAGGTCGGGGTCGTCGTCCTCGGGGATGTCGTCCTCGGGCGCGACGGGGGGCGGCTCGGGGGCCCGGGCCGGCTGTGGGGCGGGGGCGGCCTGCGCCGGGGCGGCCGGAGCACCGCCCTGGGGCGAGGCGGGCGCGGGCGGGCCCGGCTGGGGTGCCGCGGGCCGGGGGGCGGCCGGGGCGCCGTAGCCGCCGGCGGGTGCGCCGCCGTAGCCCGCGCCACCGGCTCCGCCGCCTCCGCCGAAGCCCGGCGCGCCGCCGGGCGGCGGGGGCGCGGAGCCGCCCGAGGGGTCGACGACCGCCTCGATCTTCCACTGCACACCGAACTGCTCGGTCAGCGCCTGCCGCAGCACGTCCTCGCTGCCGCTGCTCGCGAAGTTGTCCCGGGCCCCGGCGTTGACGAAGCCGACCTGGAGGGTGGTGCCGTCGAAGCCGGTCACCTGGGCGTTCTGGCTGAGCAGGATCCAGGTGAAGCGACGGCGGTTCTTGACGGCCTCGAGGATGTTGGGCCAGAGCATGCGCGGGTCGGGCCCGCCGGCCTGGGGGGCCGCCGGGGCCGGGGCGCTCGCCGCGGGAGCCGCCGGAGCGGGCTGCTCCGGGCGCTGCGGCTGGGAGCGGGCCGGAGCTGCGCCACCCTGCTGCGCGCCCGTCGCGGCCGCAGTGGGCCACCCGCCGGGCCGCCGTCCGCCACCGGCCGCGGCGGCGGTCGGCCAGGCGCCGGGGGCCTGGGCAGCGGCAGGGGCATGGGCATGGGTAGGGGCCGAAGGTTCGGGGGCGGCGGGGGCGGGCGCAGGGGCCTGCACCACGGGTGCGGGAGCCGCCGGAGCGGGGGGTGCCACCGGAGCGGGTGCGGGGGCGGGGACCGGGGGCTCCCCGGCACCCGAGCCACCGGGGACACCGGCCCCGGCGGGCTGTCCGCCCGGTCCCCGTACTGCCGCGCGGGCCGCGGCGGGACCGCCGCCGGGCGCCACCGGCGCGCCACCGGGGGCCATGCCCGCGTGGGTGTCGGGACCGGGGACGTATCCCATGGCGGGCGCACCGCCGCCGCCCGAGAAGCCGACGCCGCGCTCCAGCCGGTCGAGACGGGCCAGGAGGGAGCGCTCGTCGCCGTAGGCGGCGGGGAGCATCACCCGGGCGCAGATCAGTTCGAGCTGCAGGCGCGGGGAGTTGGCGCCGCGCATCTCGGTGAGGCCGTCGTTGACGAGGTCGGCGGCGCGGCTCAGCTCGGCGGCGCCGAAGGTGGAGGCCTGTGCCTGCATGCGCTCCAGCACATCGGCCGGGGCGTCGATGAGCCCCTTCTCCACGGCGTCCGGGACCGCCGCCAGGATCACCAGGTCCCGCAGCCGCTCCAGCAGGTCGGCGACGAACCGGCGCGGGTCGTTGCCGCCCTCGATGATCCGGTCGACGACCTCGAAGGCGGCGGCCCCGTCACCGGTGGCGAAGGCCTCGACGACGGAGTCGAGCAGCGACCCCTCGGTGTAGCCGAGCAGAGAGGTGGCCGTGGCATACGTCACACCCTGCTCTCCCGCGCCGGCGAGGAGCTGGTCCATGACGGACATCGAGTCACGTACGGACCCGGCGCCGGCCCGCACGACGAGCGGCAGCACGCCTTCCTCGACCGGGATGTCCTCCCGGCCGCACACCTCGGCCAGGTAGTCCCGCAGAGTGCCCGGCGGGACGAGCCGGAAGGGGTAGTGATGGGTCCGCGACCGGATGGTCCCGATGACCTTCTCGGGCTCGGTGGTGGCGAAGATGAACTTGAGGTGCTCCGGGGGCTCCTCCACGACCTTCAGCAGCGCGTTGAAGCCCTGCGGGGAGACCATGTGGGCCTCGTCGATGATGTAGATCTTGTACCGGCTGCTCGCGGGCCCGAAGAAGGCCTTCTCGCGCAGCTCACGGGCGTCGTCCACACCGCCGTGGGAGGCCGCGTCGATCTCGATGACGTCGATCGACCCCGGCCCGTTCCTGGCCAGGTCCCGGCACGACTGGCACTCGCCGCACGGCGTCGGGGCGGGGCCCTGCTCACAGTTCAGGCAGCGGGCCAGGATGCGCGCGCTGGTGGTCTTCCCGCAGCCACGCGGCCCGCTGAACAGGTACGCGTGATTGACCCGGTTGTTCCGCAGCGCCTGCTGCAGCGGGTCGGTGACATGCTCCTGCCCGATGACCTCGCCAAAGGTCTCCGGGCGATAGCGGCGGTACAGCGCGAGAGACGACACGCATACGAGGTTATAGGCGCCCACCGACAACCCACCCCGTCCGAGGCTCCCGCCCGGACCCGGACCCGGCCCCGCCCCGCGAACGCAAGCGCCCCCCACGCACCCGCCAGAGCCGACCTACCCTTGCTGCCTTCCGGCCCTGGGGGAGTTCAGTCAGATAGCGCCGCGTGAGGGGCTGCGCCCACAGTACCCGATGGCGGCCTGCGAGAACGAGTTCGCGAGCACTCCCCTCGGTCATGTAATGTTCCTGGCGGAGGATTCGCCTAGAGGCCTAGGGCGCACGCTTGGAAAGCGTGTTGGGGGCAACCCCTCACGAGTTCGAATCTCGTATCCTCCGCCAGTGCCTCACCGGGCACGATGTCGAAGGGCCCCACTGTTCGCAGTGGGGCCCTTCGACGTTTTCCGTCTCAGTTTCCGTTCAGTTGGATTTTTCCTCGGAGCCGGGAGGCGTCCAGAGCGCGTCGCCGGCCTGCTGAGCGACCTTGCGGAGCATGACTCCCGTCACATGCATGTACCGCGCGCGCATGCAGCCCCGGCTGCGCTCCGCTGCGGGCGGCGCTCCTGCCTTCGGCCCGCTCCGCCCGCGCTGCGCCGACGCGCGCCCACTGATGGACAGGGCCGTTGGCCATGAGTCGATGACCGCAGAAAGCGGACCACGGTCAAGACGATGCCTCCGGCGGGGATCGGCCGGCACCGGGATGGAGGGGGCGCCGTTCCCGCCCGCGGGTCAGTGGTGGGTTGAGGAGGTATGCGCCATGATCGGCCCCGCCGCTTTGCCCCGATCGGTCTCATCCTGTACGAGCAGGGACAGCAGGGAGGCCACGGGAAGGCCGGCCTCTGCCGGATGGCGCAGCACCTTGTCGGGCTCGATGCGGTAGGTGTTCGTGCGCCCGTCCCGGGTGTGGGAGAGGTAACCGTCCTGCTCAAGGTCGGAGATGATGCGCTGGACGGCGCGTTCCGTGAGCCTGCAGCGAGCGGCGATGTCGCGGATCCGAACGTTCGGGTTGTCGGCGATGGCCGCAAGTACGCGCGCGTGGCTAGTGATGAACGTCCATCCGCTGTGGGGCTCGGGCACTCCAACCATGACCCGCATTTTAGGGGCGCCCATTGCTGAACCTAGTTACATGACATACTTTTCCGGTAACTGCTGGCGTGGTCAGTGCTGAAGCGCAGCGAGAAGGAGCCGAGGTGTCCTGGGATGAGGCCGTTATGCCAAAGCTCACGGGGAGCGTTGGAGGCAAACAGCGGTCGGGCCAGGCCAGCGAGCCCGGACCGGCGACTGCCTTGCACCAGTACGAGTGCTGCGGCGCCTGGGTGATTGCCGCTCACGGCTCCTATGACATGCACTCGATCCCGCCTCTAGCGGACGCACTGGACGCCGCTGCCAGGAAGCATCCGAAAGTGGTTCTGGACGCCTCCGACGTCGACTTCGCGGACTCGTCGTTCCTCAACCTGCTGATCCTTGCCCACCGAACGGGCACTCTGCGCGTGGCCGCGCCGCCGGAGCAGCTTCAGCGCCTGTTTGAGATCACCGGAACCGACACTGTCCTGGAGATACGAGAGACCGTGAACGACGCCGCCGTCTCCTGAGCCCTCTCCACCCGAGGTGCCGCACCCAAGCCGACTGGTGCGGGGTGACAGCAGACGTACCGGGACAGGCCTATGCCGCGCACCAGGCACTGGCCGCCTACTCCCGCGGCATGACCACTGGGCAGCTGATCTGCGTCTCGCTGGATACGGGTGCCTGTCAGCTCGTGAACGCCGGCCATCCCTGGCCCCTGCGGCTGCGCGACGGCCGGGTCGAGCGGATACCCCTCAAGGCCAACCTGCCGTTCGGTGTCCCCGCTCCGGTCAAGTACGGGGCCCAGGAGATGAGCCTTCGGCCGGGCGACCGCCTCCTGCTGATCACCGACGGCATGCAGGAACGCCGCGCCGCCACCGTCGACCTGCCCGCCATCCTGCTGGACACCCGCGACGAGCACCCCCAGAGAGGTGGTACGGGCGCTCACCGACGCGATCCACCGGGCGCCTGGAGGTGGAGGCCATCGGCCTGTACCAGCTGCACAAGCCCGACCCCGACGTGCCCTGGGCGGAATCCGTCGGCGCGCTGCGCGAACTGCTCGACTCCGGCACCATCCGCACCGCGGGTATCTCCAACGTGACCACCGGCCAGATCCGGGAGGCCCACGCCATCCTCGGCGACGCCCTGGTCTCCGTGCAGAACCAGTACTCGCCCGCCGTCCGTGACGCCGAGCCCGAGCTTCGGCTCAGCACCCGCCTCGGCCTGGCCTTCCTGCCCTGGAGCCCGTTGGGCGGCATCTCCCGCAGTTCCCTGGACGGCCCGTCCGGCTCGACCTCCGCCGGCACCGCCTTCCACCGCGTCGCCGCCGAACGCGGTGTCAGCCCGCAGCGGATCGCCCTGGCCTGGCTGCTGGCCCGCTCCCCGTCGGTCATCCCGGTACCGGGCGCAGGCCGCCCGGCTTCGATCCGGGACTCCGCCGAGGCCACGGCGGTCGAGCTCGACGCGGTGGAGCTGGCCGAACTGGAGGCCGCACTGCCCGCCTGAGCGATCGGCATCCTCCCGACGCCGCCCGTGAGCGCACCCGACGGCCGGCAGCCGTCAGTCGGCCGTCTCCGGGCCCCACCGCTGCGGCCCGGCTCCGCGCCAGTCGATCCACGTGGCCGCGGCCACGTCCGCCGGGTCGATCTCCAGCCCGGCCCGGCGGAGGAACTCGGCGATGTCGGCCATGTTGTGGGCCAGGCCGAGGAATTCCCCGTCCACGCGCACGCGTCGGCCTCCGGAGGGCGACGGCGGATGCACGCTCACGCGGATCGGCCCGGAGGCCGCGCCTTCGGACTCGTCCGGGACATCAGGGTCCGTGTTCCAGCGCGTCATCGGTGAAACCGCTCGTTCACGGGCCCGTCCGCCCGCCCCAGTTCACGAAGTTCCCACCACGCTGCGGGGCCGGGACGCCGGCGCCGCCAGTACGGATGGAAGAACGTCTGGGTCGACAGCCGGTACAGACGCCGGCGCAGGTCGGTGCGGCCAGGATGTCCGGCGAGCTGCCGGTACGTGGCGCTCCACTCCTTTTGAGCCTGCGCGAGGTCGTCGGGAAACGTTCGCATGACCGAATTCAATCACGTGTTCGATTTTCGTGACCACTGCGGCAGTCCGACTCGGCGGCACGGCCGGCGGGCGAATCGGCACCGGTACGGCACAGGACGAGCGAGCCGGGGCCCGCCTCACCCGCTTTGGGGCCGCTGCTCCCCCCGGCCACGGCGACGGGCGAGACCCAGCGCCGCGCCGAGGGCGAGCAGGGCGCCCAGGGCCGCGTAGCCGTGGGTGAGGGTGGTCCACGAGGCGACCACCGCGACCAGCAGGGGGCCTCCCGCGTCGCCGAGTTCACGGCCCAGTTCGGCGGCGCCCATGGTCTGGCCCAGACGTTCCGCCGGGGTCGAGGAGGCCAGGGCGGCGAAGCCCAGCGGGGTGATCAGCCCGGCGCCGGCGCCGATCAGGGCCGCCGCGGACAGCAACGCCGGCCAGGCCGGGCAGCATGGCGCAGCCCAGGCCGGCGGCCGCCAGCAGCAGACCCGCCGTGAGTCCGCTCCGCGCGGTGAGACGCCCCTCGTCCAGAGCCCGCCCGGCCTTCGGCTGGACGACCGCCGCGCACGCGGCCAGCACCGACACGGCGGCACCGGTGGCCACCGGGCCCAGCCCGGCGGCCCGGCCGGAGACCGGCAGGAACCCCACCCCGGCCGACAGCGCGGCGGTCGCCGCGGCCAGCGCGGACGTCGGGACGAGGAACGCCGGGTCGGTCAGCCGCCGGGCCAGGTCCAGTACCGTCTGCCGGGCCCTGGGCAGCGGGGCCACGACGGGTACCGCGGCCGCGGCCCAGACGGCGACCACCGCGCCCAGGACGGCGAGCACGCCGAAGAGCAGCCGCAGCCCGCCGACCCGGACCAGGACGCCGCCGAGCAGCGGACCCAGCGTGTAGCCGACGGACTTGCAGAAGCCGTAGCCGCCGAACGCGCGACCGTGCCCGGCCGCCGGGTTCAGCCGGGCGACGAGCGCGGCGGCGGACGGCGAGAACGCGGAGGCCGCGGCGCCCTGCCCGAGGCGCGCCGCCCAGAGCCGGCCGGGGCTGTCCACCACCGCGTACAGCGCGGACGCGGCGGCGAAGGCCACGAGCCCGCCGAGCAGGACCGGACGGGCGCCGATCCGGTCGGCGAGGGTGCCGAACACCGGCTTGAGGACGACCTCGGCGCCGTCGTAGAGGGCGAGCAGTCCACCCAGCACCAGCAGGGAGGTGACCGCGCCCTCGGTGTCACTGCCGAGGCTCGCGGCGATCCCGTGCGCGCCGAAGGCCGTGGTGAAGCCGGCCGCGTACAGCGGCCACATCCGCCGGGCCGACGCGGGCCGCGCGCTGCTCGCCCGGCTCATCCGAGACCCCTTTCCCGCCCTTCGGCAGCGGCACCTGCCGGCGCCGTCACACCGGGCCGGCGCTGCGGGGACCTCGACCGTACCCCGCTGAGGACCGGGCGGGGAGGCACGGCGTCACGAGGACGCCGGCACAGCCGCTGTGACGAGCGGTCCGGCCGGAGCAGGACGGCCTCGCCCGCTCTCGGGACGGCCAGTGGTGCTATCAAGGGGATATGGAGGTATTTTCCGGGCAGCCTCCGGGCTCGGCGCGGCACGCCTCCGCCGGGCGCCGGCGGAGGGGTCGTACCTCCCTGCTGGACCTGCGCACCGTGGCCGGGCAGGTGCTCCTGCTGCAGATCGTGGTCGTGGTGCTGCTGGTGCTGGCCGCGGTGGCGGCCGTGGTGCTCCAGGCGGCGCAGGACGCGCTGCGGGAGGGACGCCGGGCGTCGGTCGCCGCGGCCGAGACGTTCGCGAGTGCCCCCGGTGTGGCCAGGGCGCTGCAGAGCCGGGACCCGACGGCGTTGCTCCAGCCGAAGACCGAGGCGGCCCGCAAGCGCTCGGGCGTCGACTTCGTGGTGGCCATGAACACGGAGGGCATTCGCTACACCTATCCGTACCCGAGCGAGATCGGGAAGAAGTTCGTCGGCACCATCGGGCCGGCGCTGCGGGGGAAGACGGTCGTCGAGCAGGCCGGCGGGCCGCCGCTGCCGACGGGCGGGGGGACGGCCGTGCAGGCGGTGGTGCCGGTGACCGACGCGCGGGGCAAGGTCGTCGGGCTGGTCTCCGCCGGGATCACGGTCCGGAACGTGGCCTCGCTGTGGATGCCGCAGCTTCCGGTCACCCTGGGCGCCGCCGCGGTCGCGCTGACGCTGGGCGTGACCGGGTCGGCCCTGGTCTCCCGCCGGCTGCTGCGGCAGACGCGCGGCCTGGCCCCCGGCGAGCTGGCGGAGCTGTACGAGCACCACGAGGCGGTGCTGCACGCGGTGCGGGAGGGCGTGCTGATCACCGACGCCGAGGACCGGCTGCTGCTGGCCAACGAGGAGGCCACGCGGCTGCTCGGGCTGCCGGACGACGCGCGGGGGCGTCCGGTGCGGGAGCTGGACCTGCCGGAGCCGGTCCAGCGGCTGCTGGCCTCACCCGAGGCGGTCACCGACGCGGTGCATCTCGCGGGGGACCGGCTGCTTGCGGTGAACAAGCGGCCCACGTACCCGCGGACCGGGCGCCGGGGCAGCGTGGTGACACTGCGGGACACCACGGAGCTGGCGGCGGTCACCGGCCGGGCCGAGGTCGCGCGGCAGCGGCTGAAGCTGCTGTACGACGCCGGGGTGGGCGTCGGTACGACGCTGGACGTGGAGCGAACTGCCCAGGAGCTGGCCGATGTGGCGGTGCCGCGGTTCGCCGACCTGGTGACGGTGGACCTGCTGGACGCGGTGCTGCGCGGGTGGGAGCCGACGGCGGAGGGCTGGCGGCATCTGCGGCGCGCGGCGATCGCCGGCGAGCGGCGGAAGGTGCCGGTGTACCCGCTCGGTGATGTGATCGACTTCTCGCCCCTGGCCCCGCAGATGCGGACGCTGCAGGAGGGGCACGGCATGCTGGAGGCGGATCTGCGGAAGGCCCCCGGCTGGTGGGAGCAGGACCCGGAGCGAGCCCGGCGGGCCCTGGAGTGCGGGCTGCGTTCGCTGGTGACCGTGCCGCTGCGGGCGCGGGGCGTGCCGCTGGGCGTGGCGAACTTCTACCGGCGGCGCGAGTCGAAGCCGTTCGAGCCGGACGACCTCTCCTTCGCCGAGGAGCTGACCGCGCGGGCCGCGGTCGCCATCGACAACGCCCGCCGGTTCACCCGGGAGCACGCGATGGCGGTGACGCTGCAGCGCAGTCTGCTGCCGCGCGGGCAGCCGGAGCAGGACGCGCTGGAGGTCGCCTGGCGGTATCTGCCCGCGGAGGGCGGGGTGGGCGGCGACTGGTTCGACGTCATCCCGCTGCCCGGCGCCCGGGTGGCCCTGGTGATGGGTGACGTCGTCGGCCGCGGACTGCACGCGGCGGCGACGATGGGCCGGCTGCGCACCGCGGTGCACAACTTCGCCACCCTGGACCTGCCCGTGGACGAGGTGCTCGGGAACCTGGACGACCTGGTCGCCCGCATGGACAACGAGGAGGGCGCGCCCGAGGCCGCGGAGGGCCTGGAGGGAGGGGTGGTGACCGGGGCGACCTGTCTGTACGCGGTCTACGACTCCGTGACGGGCGCCTGCACCATGGCCCGCGCCGGGCACCCGGAACCGGTGCTCGTGACCCCGGACGGCACGGTCGCCTGCCCGGGCGTACCGGCATCGGCGCCGCTCGGCCTGGGTGGCTACCCCTTCGAGACGGCCGAGCTGACCCTGCCGGAGGGCTCACAGCTCCTGCTGTACACGGACGGTCTGGTGGAGGACCGCGGCCAGGACATCGACGTCGGCATGGAGCGGCTGCGCCGGGCGCTGGACGGGTTCGGGGACCGCACTCCGGAGGAGACCTGCCGGACGGTGATCGACACCCTGAAGCCGGCCCATTCCTCCGACGACATCGCGCTGCTGGCGGCCCGCACCCGGCGGTTCCCGCCCTCGCGGGTGGCCGAGTGGGACGTGCCGGCGGACCCGGCGCTGGTCCCGGCGGCGCGGGCGCGCTGCCGGGAGACGCTGCTGGAGTGGGGGCTGGAGGAGGCCGGGTTCACCACGGAGCTGATCCTCAGCGAGCTGGTCACGAACGCGATCCGGTACGGCTCTCCGCCGGTCACCGTACGGCTGCTGCGCGGACGCTGTCTGACCTGCGAGGTGTCGGACGGCAGCAGTACCTCGCCACGGCTGCGGAGGGCGGCGACGACGGACGAGGGCGGCCGGGGCCTGTTCCTGGTCGCGCAGTTCGCCCAGCGCTGGGGCACCCGGTACACCAGCCGCGGCAAGGTCATCTGGACGGAGCAGCAGCTGCACGACGGCGCGGCCTCCGCCGCCGGACACGTGCCGGTCGACTTCCTCCTCGAGCAGTTCGACGACCTGGAGCTGTGAGCCGGGCCGGGTGCCCGCGCGGCCGGTCAGCCGGGCCGCCGCGCCGTCAGCTCCCCGACCCCGGCGGCCAGGGCGTCCGCCACCGCTCGCGGGGGTGTCTCGGGCGCTCCCCGGGCCTTCTGCGGGCGCGAGGTCCGGGCGGCCAGCGGCAGTTCCACCTGCACGCCTCCCGCGCGGGTCAGGTTCACGGGGTTGCGCGGGTTGAGGCCCCGCAGTCCGGCCGGGACGAGCTCCAGATCCGTCACGGTGTCGAAGTCGGGGGCGAGCAGGGCGAGCGGGCGCCCGAGGAGCAGTGCCGCCGCGCGGTTGGCGCCGCCCAGGAAGACCGAGCGGGGGGCGTCGGGCCGCAGGTGGCCGTGCAGGGAGACGGTCAGGGACACATGGGAGAGGAACTTCCGCAGGGCCTCGCAGGGGGCTTCGGACATCCGGTGCGAGGGGATGTGGACCGGGGTGCCGGCGGGCTGGGTGAAGACCAGTGCGGTCGCTCCGGTGCGGGCCGCCACCTCGTGGGCCAGTTCCGCCGTACCGCCCTCCTTGGAGCCGTGCAGGGCCAGCAGGCCGATGTCCGACCGGACGGTCAGCGCGGCTTCGAACTCCACGCCCTCGATGACCACTCGCTCGCCGTGCTCCATCTCGCCCTCTCCCCCGGGACCGTCACCGCACCACCCGTACGGTCTTCGACACGGTCACCTGGTCCACGTCCGACACCCGCACCGTCACCCTCATGGTCCACGTTCCCGGGATCGGCAGGGCGAAGGAGTCGGCCGCCCAGTAGCCGCCGCGGTCGGTGACCTTGGCGTCCAGGGGGCCGACCCGCTGGGCGGGGAGGGTCATCGCGAGGCGGAGTTCGGGGACGGAGGCCAGGCCGCCGTCGGGGCCGTAGACCACCGCCTGGACGGAGTTCGTGCCGACCCGGCCGGCGTCGAGGGTGATCTGCACCTTGCCGTGGCCGCCGGGGGTGCCGACGTCGAACGGGATCGTGGTGACCGAGGCGGCCGGGATACCGGCCGGTGCGGCCGCCTCGGACCGCGCCGCCTCGGCCGCCGCCCGGCCCGGCAGGGTGCTGGTCAGGAGGGTGGTCAGGACGAGGACGACGACACCGGTGGCGAGTTCGGCCAGTACCGGGCGGCGCAGGTGGTGCGGGTCGGGAGCGGAGGGGATGTCCGGTCCGGGTTCCGGCCGGGGTTCGGCGGGCAGTGGCGGGCCGGTGGCCGGCTCGGGGACGCGGGCCGGGCGGGCCGCCGGGGCCGCAGCGGCCAGGCGGGCCGTCCAGCGCCGGGAGCGGGAGGCGGCGGCGAGGAGCAGCGCCACCGCCGCCAGCTTGGCCAGCAGGACGTGTCCGTACGTCGTGCCGGTGAGCGCCTCCAGGGAGCCCAGGCCCCGCCAGGACTGGTAGACGCCGGTCACCGCGAGGACCGTCACCGAGGCGAAGGCCAGACGGGAGAAGCGGGCGACGGTCCGCGCCACCGGCTCCGGCGCCCCCGCGGGAACGGGCTCCGCCGCGGTGTCCCGGCGCAGTGTCAGCAGCAGCGCGGCGAGGCCGCCCAGCCAGGCGGCCATGGCCAGCAGGTGCAGCGCGGCGGAGACGACGGCGACGGGTATCTGCGGCCCCGCCGAGGCGTGTTCGGCCGCCGCCCAGGTCAGGGCGAGGGCCACGGAGACGAGCGCGGCCGGGGCCGGCAGGGCCCGGCGGGGGACGCGCCGCCGCAGGCCCCCGCGCAGGAGCGCAACGCAGGCCGCCGCCAGGAGCAGCAGGGTCAGGCGGGCGAGCAGGAGTTCACCGGGCCGGGTCGTGGCCGTGCGGGTGAGCGAGGACAGCGCGAACGCCCGTGCGGGGGAGGTGCCTTCCTCGTAGGGCGCCCTCAGCAGGAAGAGGGCGGCGGTCGAGGCGAGCAGGACCCACCAGGCGGCCAGTGCCGGACGGTACAGCCGGGCCCGGCCGGGCGGGCGGCAGTACGCCACGAACGCCACCGTGCCGAGCAGGAGCGCCACGGACAGGTAGGCGAGGTAGCGCGCGATGTCGTAGAGGCTCGTCGTCGCCCGGTTCTCCGCGCGGTCCGGGAGCGGGGCGGCCGGTGCGGCCGTGCGCTTGCCCACCGAGAAGGTGAGGGCCCCGGACACCGGGTGGCTGTCCGCCGAGACCACCCGCCAGGTCACCGTGTAGGTACCGGTGGCGAGCCTGGCGGGCAGCGGGACGCGGGCCGTGTCGGAACGGCCGGGGGCGTGGCCGGCCTCGCCGGTGCGCAGGCGGTGGTTCTCCGGGTCGTAGACGCGGAACGAGTCGGTGAGCAGGCCGACGGACTCCGTGAAGGTCAGCGTCACCCGGCGCGGGGCGGACTTCAGGACGGTGCCGTCGGCGGGGTCGGTCCCGCGCAGGGCCGCGTGGGCCGAGGCGGGAGCCGCGGTGCCGAGCAGGATCAGGAGCAGGCCCGTGCCGAGCACGGTCAGCCGCCGCAGCCACCGGTGTGCGTCGCGCACCTCACCCCTCCGTCCACCGGCCCGGGCGGCCGCATGCGCCCCGGGTACGTCAGCCCTGCGCATACGTACGCGGCGATCGGCCACCGTGCTCACCGCACCGGCCGCCCGGTGTGTCCGGACGCACGGTACTCGGCCGGGCGGCGGGTCAGGCCGGATGGTCCGGGAAGGCCGTCTCCCGCTCCAGGAAGGCCAGTCGGGCGTGCTTCTCGGGCAGGTACACGTCGGGGACGTCCACCTCGGGCAGGACGACGGCGGGTCCCTGCTCGAAGCCCTCGCGCCGGAAGCGTTCGACCGCCCTGGTGTTGCGGACGTCCGGGTCGACCACGATCCGGCGGCGGCCGAGCCCCAGCAGGGCGTACGCCGTGACCCCGGTCAGCAGGGCCGAGGTCCAGCCGGGGCGCCGGCCGGCGGGTCCGGCGGGGGCGAGGAGGACGTGGACACCGATGTCGCCGGGGCGGACTTCGTAGGTCTCACCGACCCGGTCGGCGCCGGGTTCGTAGGTCTGCAGCAGGGCGGCCGGTTCACCGTCCTTGGTGACGAGGTGGGCGTGGTGGGTGTCGAGGGCCGCCATGTGGGCGTAGACCCCGGCCACTTGGGCGCGGGTCAGACCGGTCATGCCCCAGAACGCGGCGCGCTCCTCGCTCACCCAGGCGTGCAGCAGCCGCGCGTCGCCCGCCGGGTCGAGGGGGCGGACGCGGACGGTGCCGTAGCCGTCGATGTGCCGTTCGAACAGGTCAGACATCGTTCTCCTGGTTGTCTTCGGGGGTGAGCAGGGCCCAGTCGGTGACGACCGGGGCGAGTTCCCCCTCGAGCCACAGGGGGAGCTGGTCGCGGTGGTGCGGTGCGCCGGGGACGCCGTCGGCGCCGAAGGGGACCACCCAGCGGCTGTCCTCGCGGCGGGCGAGGTCCCAGACGTAGCGGGCGGCCGGGCCGCGGGCGGCGAGGTCGGTGAGGCCGGGTACGGCCGAGGTGCACAGCACGCAGTCGTGGTCGCCGGCCAGGCCCGGTTCCGGGTACGGCTCCTCCCCCGGCAGCGCCTTCCAGGGGGCGAGCCGGTGGGTGTCCGACCAGGTGCCGGCCGGCTGCGCGGCGGCGGTCGCCGTCAGGGCGTCCCGTACGACGTCGTCCCGGTCGACGCCGTACAGCTCCTCGGCCGTCAGCAGGTGTTCGAGGGCGTGGCCGACGCGCGGGACGAGGGCCAGCCAGGGGAGCAGGACCTCGGGGTAGGCGGGCGGTTCGGTGAGGGCGGCGAACGCCGGGTGGGCGGCGAGCCCGCGGACGACCGCCGTGCGGACCGCGGCGTAGGCCGCGGCGCCGGTGCTGCCGGCGTCCATGCGGCGGTCCCAGGCCAGCAGCCGGTCGCGGAGGCGGGCCGCCTCGGGGGTGAGGCCGTCGAGTGCGGCGACGCGGTCGAGGAGCGGGCCGGCCGAGGCGAGGTGGGTGTCGGTGTGGACGGTGTGCAGGTCGGCGGCGGACCAGGTGGGGCGCTCCTGGAGCAGGGAGCGGATGCGGTCGGCGCGGTGCGGCGGCGCGAACTCGACGCCGAGCGGGGCGGCCGGGCCGCGCTGGTTGGCCATCACGGCGATGCCGTCGGTCAGGGAGGCGTACGGCGTCTCGTGCCACCCGCGCCACTCGTGGCCCGGGCGCCAGGCGGGGACCACCCGGACCCGGTTCTCCGCCGCGCGCACGGGGACGCGGCCGGCGACCCGGTGCAGCAGACCGCCCTCGGTGTCGGCGGCCTGCACGACGTTGACCGGCTCGGCCCAGCCGTCGAGCGCCCGGTCGACGTCGCCGACCCGGCGGGCACGCAGCAGGGGGAGCAGGCAGCCGAAGCCGAGGTCCTCCGTGACGCGGGGCGGGTAGCGCAGGGCGAGGGCGGTGGGCGGCCCGGCCGGGCCGGTGCCGTCGGCGGCGTTCCGGCTGTTCGGCGGGGCGGCCGTGACGCCCGCCTCCAGACCCTCCGGGCCGCCGGCGATCACCGGTCCCCGCTCGGTCTCCAGCACCTCGATCCCGACCGGGGCCTCCCCGGCGACCTCCACGGTCTCCGTGTGCCGCAGTGCCCGGCGCCAGATCCCGTCGGAGCCGAGGGCCTCCACGCCCGCGCCGGTGCGCCGCAGCCGCTCCCGGTAGACGTCCTGGTAGTCGGCCATGGCGTTGGTGATGGCCCAGGCGACGGTGCCGGTGTGGCCGAAGTGGGCGATGCCGGGGACGCCGGGGACGGCGAGGCCGACGACGTCGAACTCCGGGCAGGACAGGCGGATCTGCTGGTAGACGCCCGGGTCCTCGATGAAGCGGTGCGGGTCACCGGCGACGATGGGCCGCCCGGTGTCGGTGCGGTCGCCGGACAGGAGCCAGCCGTTGCTGCCGGCGGTGCCGGGGCCGTCGGTGGCGAACAGGCCGGCCGCTTCGGGGCCGAGGTGCCGTATCGCCTCCTCGCGCCACAGCTTGGCCGGGAAACCGGCGAACAGGATGTGCGTGGCGAGCCAGACCCCGAGCGGGGTCCAGGGCTCCCAGTGGCCCGGGGCGAGGCCGGACCGCGCGAACTCGGGTGCCCGGCGGACGCCGTCCGCCAAGCCCTCGTTGACGCCGTCGACGTACGCCCGGACCCAGTCCGCCGTCTCGGGGTCCCGGCTCTCCAGCGCGCCGAAGCAGCGCCGGGCGGTGTCGTCGAGGCGGGCGCGGCGGACGAACACGTCCCAGGGGAGGGCGGCCGCGCCCAGGAAGGAGGCCGAGGTGCCCCGGGCCCGGTGCCGCTCGACCTCGAGCTGCCAGGCGCGGTCCAGGGCGGTCGCCCGGCCCTGGGCGCGGGCCAGGGCGCGGGCGTCGGCGGCCCGCAGATGGGGGATGCCCCAGGCATCGCGGTGGATCTCGCTGGTCACCTCGGAGCACCTCTTCATTTTAGGTAAGCCTTGCCTAAGTTGATGCGGGCATCGTACGCGAGGCCCGGCGGCCCTGGGAGGGCAACCTTTCGCGGGGTCCACGGGTCCAGTGGGCAGCGTTCACCGAGTCGAGGAGTCCCGTTGCGCAGAGCCGTCACCGCGGCCGCCGTGCTGGCCGCGGTCGCCGCCGTCCCGTTCACCCCGGTGGCCTCCGCCGCCGCGCCCTACAAGGGGGCCAACACCGCCGCCGTCCAGGACGACTTCAACGGCGACGGGTACCGCGACCTGGTCGTCGCAGCGCCCTACGCCGCCAACGGGAGCGTCGAGGCGGCCGGGGCCGTGGTCGTGCTGTACGGCTCGTCCGGCACGGTGAGCGCCGCCCGCCGTACGGTGATCACCCAGGCGACGGCCGGTGTTCCGGGCGACCCGGAGGACCACGACCGGTTCGGTGAGACGGTCGCCGCCGGCGACCTGGACCGGGACGGTTACGCCGACCTGATCGTCGGCACCCCGCACGAGGACGTCGGCGCCAAGGCGGCGCGGGGTTCCGTGACCGTCGTGTGGGGCGGGCCGAACGGGCTGAAGGGCGCCACGAGCATCGCCCCGCCGGCCGGATACGGGCAGGGCATGACGTACTGCCGCTTCGGGATGTCCCTGGCCACCGGTGACATGGACGGGGACGGCGCACCCGAGCTGAGCGTCGGTTCCGGCTGCGAGGGCGCCTCGTACACCGGCCCGTTCGCCCGCACCGGCGCGGCGGCCGCCGTCTCCCGGCAGACGGTCACGGGGGAGACCAGAGGCGTGGTCATGGGCGATGTGAACGGCGACGGGCGCGCCGAGCGGTTCTGGCTGCCCGGGCCCACGGACGGCGACCTGCGCGGCCCGGTCTGGGTGGACACCGGCAGCTCCGCCCCGGCGAAACTGCCGTACGCCGACGGCCACGCCGGCCGGGTCGGCGACCTGAACGGCGACGGCTACGGCGACCTGGTCACCGGCATCTCGGAGGACGAGTCCCTCGCGAACGAGACCGGAGCGGCCCACCGGGGCGGTGAGATCCAGGTCCTCTACGGCGGCCCGCAGGGCATCACCGCGGGACAGCACCCCCAGGTGTTCCATCAGAACACCGCGGGCGTTCCCGGCACGGCTGAGGACGGCGACGAGTTCGGGCAGTCCCTCGCCGTCGGCGACGTCAACGGCGACCACTACGCGGACGTCCTCGTCGGCTCCCCCGGTGAGGCGGTCGGCACGCGGTCGCGGGCCGGGACCGCCGTCCTGCTCCGCGGCTCCGCCTCCGGACTGACCACGGCCAAGGCCGTCGGCTACACCCAGGACACGGCCGGTGTGCCGGGCGCGGTCGAGACCGGTGACGCGTTCGGCGCCGCCGTCCACCTGGCCGACCTGGACAAGGACGGCAAGGCCGAGACGGTCGTCGGCGCGCCCACCGAGAACAGCGACGGCTGCGTCTGGGTCGCCCGCGGCTCGGTCTCCGGGCCCGTGCCGAGCGGATCGTTCAACGTCTGCGGCAGGAGCGCCGGCATCAGCACGTACGAGGTGAAGGGCTACTTCGGCGCGGCGACCACCAGCGTCCACGTCGAGATGTGACCGCGCCCGGCGCCGCCCGGCTGCGCCGGACTCGGCGCCGGGGCACCATCGACCCATGGACGCGACCGTGCACCTCGCCCAGGACCCCGAGGCCGACGCCCTGCTCGGGCGCAGCCCGCTCGCCGCGCTGACCGGGATGCTGCTGGACCAGCAGATCCCGATGGAGTGGGCGTTCAAGGGCCCGGCGACCATCGCGCGCCGGATGGGCGCCCGGGACCTGGACGCCCACGAGATCGCGGCCATGGACCCGGAGGCGTTCGCCGCGCTGCTCTCCGAGAAGCCCGCCGTGCACCGCTACCCCGGCTCGATGGCCAAGCGGATCCAGCAGCTGTGCCAGTACCTGGCCGAGCACTACGACGGTGACGCCGAGGCCGTCTGGCGGGACGCCGGCGACGGGGCCGCGCTGCTGAAGCGGCTGGAGGACCTGCCCGGGTTCGGCAGGCAGAAGGCGCAGATCTTCCTGGCGCTGCTCGGCAAGCAGCTGGGCGTGCGGCCCACCGGCTGGCGGGAGGCGGCGGGGGCGTACGGGGAGGAGAGGTCCTTCCGGTCCGTCGCCGACATCACCGGGCCCGAGTCGCTGGCGAAGGTACGGGCGCACAAGCAGGAGGCGAAGGCGGCGGCCAAGGCCGCCAAGGCGGCGAAGACCGCGGGGAAGTAGAGCTGGAGCTCAGCCGGATGGTCCCGCCCGGGTGGCGGGGCCGCCCGGGACGATCCGAGCATGAACCATGACCGAGGCACCCAGCGGCGGCCCCTCCTGGGACCGTGAGTACGACGACCGCAGCGTCCACGGGGGCCATGCCCCGCAGGGACACCACGAGCCCGAACCACCCCTCGAAGGCCCCCTGCACGCCCTCTCCCGGGCCGCCTGGCAGGTCGTCCTCGGCACCGGGATCGCCTCGCTGATCCTGGGCATCCTGGTGCTGATCTGGCCGGGGCCCTCCCTGCTCGTCGCCGGGGTGCTGTTCGGGCTCTACCTCGTCATCAGCGGCGTCTTCCAGCTCGCCGCCGCCTTCGGCACCCACCAGCGGACCTCGCTGCGCGTGCTCGCCTTCATCAGCGGCGCCCTGTCGATCCTGCTGGGCCTGTTCTGCTTCCGCGGGCCGATGCAGTCGTCCCTGCTGCTCGCCCTGTGGATCGGCATCGCCTGGGTGATCCGGGGCATCACCCAGACCCTGGCCGCCGCCTCCGACTCCCGTATGCGCGCCCGGGGCTGGCAGATCTTCCTCGGGATCGTCACGTTCGTCGCCGGCATCGTGCTGATCGACTCGCCCTTCACCTCGGTCGCCGTGCTGACCCTGGTCGCCGGCTGGTGGCTGGTGATCGTCGGCATCGTGGAGATCGTCACCGCGATCCGCGTCCGGGGCATGGCCCGGCAGGTCCCGCGCACGGTGTGAGGCCGGCGGTACGCCGAACGGGCGTATCCCGGGCGGGGCGGGATGCGGCGGGGTGGCCGGGCGGGCACAGACCCGGTGTGAGCAGGACCGCGCGCATCCCCCGCAGCCGTACCTGGCTGCGGGTGCTCGTGCTGCTCCTGGCGGTGTGGGTGCCCGGCGCCCATGTGCAGGCCCAGCCGGCGCCCGCCCCGGCCGCGTCGGCGGGCACCTCCGAGCACGACCACCTGGACACCCTGCCGCGGCCGCCCGCCCGCGTCTCCCACCCGGCCGGGGCCCCCGAACGCCCCGCGCCGCTGCCCGGGCCGGCGCCCGCCCCCGCGGCGGCGCCCCCGGGCCATGCCGTGCCACGGCCGCCGGGCGCCGTACCCCTGCTGCGCACGGTGGTCCTGCGCTGCTGACCGGGCCGCTCCCCCCGGCCCAGTCAGCTCCGGACGAGGAACGACCATGCCCACTGACCCGTACGCGGTCCTGCGCGCCCTGCTGCGCGCGGAGGCCAGGCGCAGCGCGCCGGCCCGGCCGAAGGACACGAACCCACGACCGCAGGGGCCGCAGGAGGACGGCCGCTGATCAGCCGGCGGAGGCGGTCACCGCCTCCGCCGTGCCGTACCGAACAGGGAGCGGGTGATCTCGCGGCCGATCTGGGTGCCGACCGAGCGGGCCAGTGACTTGAACATGCCGCTGCCCACCACCTGTTCGACCAGCGACGGCTCCTCCTTCGGCGCCTTCGCCTCCGGGGTGCGCTCGGCCTTCGGGGCCCGTGCCTCCTCCTGGGCCCGGCCCGGCCCCGGTGTCTCGGCGGCCGGCCGTTCGCTCAGCCGCTCGTACGCCGACTCGCGGTCCACAGCCTGTGCATAACGTCCGTGGAGCGCGGACTCCCGCACCGCCCGGTCCAGCTCCGGACCGTCCACCGGGCCCATCAGGGACTCCGGGGCGCGCAGCCGGGCAGCGGCGACCGGGGTGGGGGCACCGGTCTCGCTGAGCACGGTCACCACGGCCTCGCCGGTGCCGAGGACGATGAGGAGCTCCTCCAGGTCGTAGGCGGAGTCCGGGAAGGTCTTCACGGTCGCCTTCAGGGCCTTCTGGTCGTCCGGGGTGAAGGCCCGCAGCGCGTGCTGGACGCGGTTGCCGAGCTGGCCGAGGACGTCGGACGGCACGTCCTTCGGGGTCTGGGTGACGAAGAAGACGCCCACCCCTTTCGAGCGAATCAGGCGCACGGTCCGCGTGATCGACTCGAGGAACGCCCTGGAGGCGTCGCTGAACAGCAGATGCGCCTCGTCGAAGAAGAAGACCAGCTTGGGCCGGTCGACGTCGCCCACCTCGGGCAGGTCGTGGAAGAGGTCGGCCAGCAGCCACATCAGGAAGGTGGAGAAGAGCTGCGGTCTGTCCTGGACGGCGGGGAGTTCCAGGACGGAGACGACGCCCCGCCCGTCCGGCGCCGTCCGCAGCAGCTCGGCCGTGTCGAACTCCGGCTCACCGAAGAAGTCCGCCATGCCCTGCGCCTCGAAGGCGGTCAGCGAGCGCAGGATCACCCCGGCCGTGGCGGTGGACAGCCCGCCGATGTTCCTCAGCTCGGCCTTGCCCTCGTCCGAGGTCAGGAAGGCGACCACGGCCCTGAGGTCCTTGAGGTCGACCAGCTCCAGGCCCTTGGTGTCGGCGTAGTGGAAGATCAGGCCGAGGGACTGCTCCTGGGTCTGGTTGAGCCGGAGCGCCTTGGACAGCAGCACCGGCCCGAAACTCGTGATCGTGGCCCGCACCGGGATGCCGTGACCGAGCCCGCCGAGCGCGAGGAACTCCGCGGGGAAGCCGGCCGGCGTCCGGCTCTGGCCCACCTCGGCCGCGCGCCCCTGGACCCGGTCGTTCGACACGCCCGGCCGGGAGACGCCGGAGAGGTCGCCCTTGATGTCCGCGAGGAACACCGGCACGCCCTGCGCGGAGAGTTGCTCGGCGATCAGCTGGAGCGTCTTGGTCTTGCCGGTGCCCGTGGCGCCCGCGACCAGCCCGTGCCGGTTGAGCATGGGCAGCGGGATGCGCACCGGCGCGCGCGGGAGGCACCGGCCGTCCCAGAGCAGGGCCCCCAGATCCAGGGCGGGACCGGTGAATGCGTATCCGGCGCGGATCCGTTCGGCCTCGGCGGGGAGCGGCTCGCTGTCACTCATCCACGGCCCCTGTCTCCGATAGCGCCCGGTATGAGCGTCTTCGCTCCGGCATTTCCAGCGTCGCACTGCGGCGCCATGGCTGCGCCCGGAACGTCTGGACCGGTAGGCTTTCCGTGTGATCTTCAAGCGCATCGGAAACGGCCGGCCGTACCCCGACCACGGCCGGGAAAGCACCCGGCAGTGGGCGGACGTCGCGCCGCGCCCGGTCCGCCTCGATCAGCTCGTGACCACCAAGCAGCAGCTCGATCTGGAGACCCTGCTGGCCGAGGACTCGACGTTCTACGGCGACCTCTTCGCGCACGTCGTGAAGTGGCAGGGCGACCTGTACCTGGAGGACGGCCTCCACCGAGCGGTGCGCGCCGCCCTCCAGCAGCGCCAGGTGCTGCACGCGCGCGTGCTGGAACTCGACTGACCCGCACGACACGGCCGTTGCCCCTTTCGGGTCCACTGAGCGGCGTCTGCTGATCATCTAATAGGCATCGCCGCTCGGGCGGACTACGCTGCGCTCATGAGCATGCTGACTCCTCCCGGCATGGGCGGCCAGTACCGGATCACGGGGGACAAATACCCTCGGATGCGCCCTCCCCGGCGACGCGGCAGGCTTGTGGCCGCCGGGGTGGCGTCCGTCGCCGCGCTCGGCCTGATCGGCTGGGGCACCCTGCAGCTCATCGACGTCTTCACCGGGAGCGGCGAGAAGTCCGCGGCGACCGGCACCAGGGCCGAGTGCCCCGTCGCGAAGGCTTCCGCGGCGCCCGTCAGGGCCCTGCCCGAACCCCGCACGATCACCGTGAACGTCTTCAACGCCACGACCCGCAGCGGCCTCGCGAAGGCCACCGCGGACGAGCTGAAGAAGCGCGGCTTCAAGATCGGTGACGTGGGCAACGCGCCCAAGGAGTACGACAAGAAGGTCAAGGGCGCCGGAGTGCTCCTCGGCCCCGCCTCCGCCCTGGACACCTCGCTGCCGGTGCTCGCCACCCAGCTGGCCGGCGCCGAGCGCCGTACCGAGGCCGGCCGCAAGGGGACCGGCCTCGACCTGATCATCGGCGACAAGTTCGGCGGCCTGGCCCAGCGGGCGGCCGCCGACCAGGCCCTGGCCCGGCTGAGTGAACCGCAGCGGACGACCACCGCGTCGAAGAAGGGCTGCTGAGCGGGCCGGACCCAGGGCCTGTCCGGCGGATCACGCCGGACACGCGGGGCCCGGCACGCGCCGGCGGGGAACCGCCGGCCGGAGCCGGCCAGGTCCGCCGGAAAGGGCCTACTCGGCCGCGCCGTACAGCCGGTCGCCCGCGTCCCCGAGGCCGGGGATGATGTAGCCGTGCTCGTTGAGGTGGTCGTCGACGGCCGCCGTGACGACCGTGACCGGGGTGCCCGCGAGCTCCCGCTCCATGATCTCGACGCCCTCCGGCGCGGCGAGCAGGACCACCGCGGTGACGTCGTCGGCGCCGCGCTTGATCAGCTCCTGGATGGCCGCTACCAGCGTGCCGCCGGTCGCCAGCATCGGGTCCAGGACGTACACCTGGCGGCCCGAGAGGTCCTCCGGCATGCGTGAGGCGTACGTCGAGGCCTGCAGCGTCTCCTCGTTGCGGATCATGCCCAGGAAGCCCACCTCGGCGGTCGGCAGCAGCCGGACCATGCCGTCCAGCATGCCGAGACCGGCCCGCAGGATCGGCACCACCAGCGGGCGCGGCCGGGCGAGCTTGACGCCGGTGGTCCGGGCGACCGGCGTCTGGACGTCGACGGCCTCGGTGCGCACGTCCCGCGTGGCCTCGTAGGCGAGCAGGGTGACCAGTTCGTCGGCGAGCCGGCGGAAGGTCGCGGAGTCGGTGCGCTGGTCGCGCAGCGTGGTGAGCTTGTGAGCGACCAGGGGGTGGTCGACGACGTGGAGACGCATGCCCATAACAGTAACCGCGCCCGGCCGCCCGCCGCGCTGGCATCAAACCGGCCGTCCGAGGGAAAGTGGGAGGGACGGACCCGGGGTGGTGTGACAGTGCCTGACCTGCCTGATCATGAGACCGACGCCGCCGTGGACGCCGGGAGCGCGACAGGCCGCCGGCGACCCGAGACGGACGCCGAGCGCCGGCGCCGACGCGCCCAGTTCCTGCGCGACCTCGCCGAGGCCCGGGCACTGCGCGACCGCGTCCAGCCCCGGCGGGCCAAGGCCGCCCGGTTGCGCCACGCCATGCGGATGCGAACCTTCCGCTGGTAGGGGGATTCCGTCGTACGGTCGGGTGGGAAGAGACCCGTGGGAAGACAAGCCGGTGGGAAAGACCGGTGAACGCACCGGTGTTGCCCGGGTGGACGTGCGTGAGCGCCGCTGACGCCGCGTACGATCCGCAGGTGGCGGCAACGGACGCACACGTGGTCCGGTCACGGATCCACGATCAAAACTGCCGGACACAGGGAGCCGAAGACGTCCCCTGAGCGTCTTGTTTCTGCCACGATTCCGAGTGGGCGGGGCCCGAGCCGAGCTCTACCCGCCCAGAGACCTCCGCCGGGGGGACCCCCAACCGGCACGCCTATGACCAGTGGGAGAGTCACGGTGTACTTCGCCGCACTGCTCGCGCGCACCGAAGACGGGTGGGAAGCGAGCGACACAGAGCTCGACGATGTGGAAACCCTGTCGGATCTCGCCGACCTGGCCCGGGAGGCCTCTCCCGAGGAGGACACCGTGCTCGTCCTGATCGAGCAGGAGGACGCCTGGTTCGGTGTCGTCCGCGTGGACGGCGAGGACGACCCTCGCATCTACGTCTCCGACGCGGCCGCCGCCGCCCGCAGCGCCTACGGCGAGCTGCTGCTCACCGATGAGCTGCTGGGCCGCGAGCCGGGCGCCGACGACGGGCCCGACCTGGATTCCCTCGACCTCGACGGCACGGAGGACGGCGAGTCCGACGAGGACGACGAGGACGAAGCGGACGGCGCCGCCGCCGACGCGGTGCCGCACAGCCCGGTGGGCGACGGCGAGATCCTCGACGACCTGGGCATCAGCCAGAAGGAGCTGCGCACCCTGGAGGCCGACGACGCGCTGGGCACGATCGCCGAGGCCCTGGGCGCCTCGGAGGTGCTGGAGACCGTCCGCTGAGCACCGAGCACACCACGGGCGCACCCGACCCGGTGCGCGACCCCTGGCGGGCCGCGATGCGGCTCGCCCTGGACGAGGCCCGGCTGGCGGTGGAGGGCGACGACGTCCCCGTCGGCGCCGTCCTGCTGTCCCCGGACGGCACGACGGTGCTGGCCGCCGGGCACAACGAGCGCGAGGCCACCGGCGACCCGACGGCGCACGCGGAGGTCCTCGCCCTCCGGCGGGCCGCCGCGAAACTCGGGCAGTGGCGGCTGGCCGGCTGCACGCTGGTCGTCACCCTGGAGCCCTGCACGATGTGCGCGGGCGCGCTGGTCCAGTCCCGGGTGGACCGGGTGGTCTACGGCGCCCGCGACGAGAAGGCGGGAGCGGCCGGCTCGCTGTGGGACGTCGTGCGCGACCGGCGGCTCAACCACCGCCCCGAAGTCGTCGAGGGCGTCCTGGCCGAGGACTGCGCCCGGCTGCTCACGGAGTTCTTCCGGGACCGCTGAATTCCGATTTCAAACCTTGCCCCACCTTGCTGTAAGGTCTCCCTCGGTAGCGTGTCCGAGCGGCCGAAGGAGCTCGCCTCGAAAGCGAGTGTGGCGCAAGTCACCGAGGGTTCAAATCCCTCCGCTACCGCTCTGCACGAGAGGCCCGGTCCGATGGACCGGGCCTCTCGTTGTTTTCCCAACTCCCCGCGCACCGGACCGCGTTTGGGTCCACCACGACTCGCACACAATTCCCCGGCCGGAACACACGAGCGGGCGGATAAACTCACGGCCGACAACAGGGCACCGAAGAGTCGCAGCAGGTACAGGGGAGGCCGCGGTGGCGGTGAACGCCAAGAAGATCGCCGTGTACGTGCTCGCGGTCTTCGCGCTGTACGTGATCATCACTGACCCGGCCAAGGCGGCCGACTACGTCCAGATAGGCTTCGAGGGCATATCGGACGCGGCCAAGGCCATAGGCGACTTCATGACCTGGATCGCCGACGGAGCACAGAGCTGAGGTACACCCCATGATCCGCCACCTGGTCCTCTTCAGGCTCAACGAGGGCGTCGAGCGCGACGATCCGCGGGTCGTGGCGGGCGTGGAGGCCTTCCGGGCGCTCGGCGGCCAGATCGAGGAACTGCGGTTCTGGGAGTGCGCCTGGAACATCAGCGACCGGCCCATCGCCTACGACTTCGCGATCAACTCGGCGGTCGAGGACCGGGACGCGCTGCGGCGCTACCTCGAGCACCCGGCCCATCAGGCCGGCGTCGCGCTGTGGCGGGAGTTCGCCACGTGGGTGATCGCCGACTACGAGTTCTGACCCGCGCGCGCCCGAAGCCCCCCATGGAAGAGATGGGGGGCTTCTCCGCGTCCCGGGCCCCGAACTGGGCGCCGTCCGGCCACAACACGACGTTATGCGGTGCTTGCACACAGTGCACATGTCTTGTGATGCTATGACCGCTTTTGACGGATGACTGACCGATGAAGAGGTGGCGTTGACCGTGTCGGCCAGTACTGCGCCGCCCCAGGACGAGGTACCCAGTCCCTCCCCTCCGACCCCCGAGAAGCGCCGCGGCGCCGACACCCGCGCCCTGACCCAGGTGCTCTTCGCCGAGCTGAAGGACCTGACTCCCGGCACGCCCGAGCACGACCGGGTGCGCGGCGCGCTGATCGAGGCCAACCTCCCGCTCGTGCGCTACGCGGCCGCCCGCTTCCGCTCCCGCAACGAGCCGATGGAGGACGTGGTCCAGGTCGGCACCATCGGCCTGATCAACGCCATCGACCGCTTCGACCCCGAGCGGGGGGTGCAGTTCCCGACCTTCGCGATGCCGACCGTGGTCGGTGAGATCAAGCGCTACTTCCGGGACAACGTCCGCACGGTCCACGTACCGCGCCGGCTGCACGAGCTGTGGGTGCAGGTCAACAGCGCGACCGAGGACCTCACCACGGCCTTCGGGCGCTCCCCGACGACCGCCGAGATCGCCGAGCGGCTCAGGATCGGCGAGGACGAGGTGCTCTCCTGCATCGAGGCGGGACGCTCGTACCACGCCACCTCCCTCGAGGCCGCGCAGGAGGGCGACGGACTGCCCGGCCTGCTGGACCGCATCGGCTTCGAGGACCCGGCCCTGGACGGCGTGGAACACCGCGACCTGGTCCGCCATCTCCTGGTCCAACTCCCGGAACGGGAACAGAGAATCCTGCTGCTGCGCTACTACAGCAATCTGACCCAGTCGCAGATCAGCGCGGAACTCGGTGTGTCCCAGATGCACGTGTCCCGGCTACTCGCGCGTAGCTTCCAGCGGCTGCGATCCGCGAATCGCATCGAGGCATAACCGGCGCACGGGAGCACACGCCGGAAAACGCCAGCCCACGGCGTATCGAAAGCGGGATCGATCACTCACCGGGGAGAGCGAATCGCCCACCGGGTCGGTTCCCGACAGTTGTGCGTCGAAAGCCCGTCAGACCCCGTCTTTCCAGGGCCTATTCACGTCTGACATGTCGACATGTCACTACAGCGTGTTGCCGACATGTGACATTCTGCGGGAAGCGCGTTTGCCGGAGCTCCGGCGCCGGTATTCAGGTGAAGGCTGCGTTGCTCGAAAGGCAGCACCGCCGCGACCGTCCCGCGACCCAAAGGGGGTGGCATGTCCGCAGACCAGGGCAGCTCGAAGGTCCTCACGCCCACGAGCGAGGCAGCGCCCAAGGAGCTC
Organism: Streptomyces sp. NPDC005706; assembly: GCF_040631045.1. NCBI lineage: Bacteria > Bacillati > Actinomycetota > Actinomycetes > Kitasatosporales > Streptomycetaceae > Streptomyces > Streptomyces sp. NPDC005706. Next base: position 84,808 of record NZ_JBEXYS010000016.1, read on the forward strand.
CACGCTCTCGACGTCCTCGACGGCATCGAGGGCGTCACGGCCCTCGATGCCGTGCCGGCCCAGGCCGACCCGGCCACCGCCCCTGCCCCGGCCCCGCCGGTCGCGGCGGACATCGACACCCGGACCCTGTCCCGGTCCCTGTTCCTGCGGCTGGCCGCACTCGACGAGAGCAGCCCCGAGCGCGCGTACGTCCGGGACACCCTGATCGAGCTCAACCTCCCCCTCGTGCGCTACGCGGCGGCCCGCTTCCGCTCCCGCAACGAGCCGATGGAGGACATCGTCCAGGTCGGCACCATCGGCCTGATCAAGGCGATCGACCGCTTCGACTGCGAACGGGGCGTGGAGTTCCCGACGTTCGCGATGCCGACGGTCGTGGGTGAGATCAAGCGCTTCTTCCGCGACACCTCGTGGTCGGTGCGCGTCCCGCGCCGGCTCCAGGAACTGCGCCTGGCCCTCACCAAGGCCAGCGACGAGCTGTCCCAGAAGCTGGACCGCTCCCCGACGGTCACGGAACTGGCCGCCGTGCTCGGGGTCTCCGAGGAGGACGTGGTCGACGGCCTCGCGGTCGGCAACGCCTACACCGCCTCCTCGCTCGACTCCCCGGCCCCCGAGGACGACGGCGGCGAGGGCTCTCTGGCCGACCGCCTCGGCTACGAGGACACCGCGCTGGAGGGCGTGGAGTACCGGGAGTCCCTGAAGCCGCTGCTGGCCAAGCTCCCGCCCCGGGAGCGCCGGATCATCATGCTGCGCTTCTTCGCCAACATGACCCAGTCGCAGATCGGCGAGGAGGTCGGCATCTCCCAGATGCACGTCTCCCGGCTGCTGACCCGGACCCTGGCCCAGCTGCGGGAGGGCCTCATCTCGGACTGACGGGCACAGGGCCGCCGAGCCGCCGTCGCGGCAGCCTCGGCGGCCTTCGTGTGTCCGGAGCCGGGCGGGTGTCCTACTTGAGCGCGAGCCAGGCGACGGCGGCGACGACGACCACGGCCAGCACGACGCCGATGATCAGGCCGACCCGGGGTCCGGAGGAGGCGGGCTGCTGCTGCTGCCGCCCCTGGGGGCCCTCGTCGACGAACGCGCGGAACATCTGGGTGCTGCCTGCGGGGTCGTAATTGCCCTGGGGGCCCTGGGTGTTAGCCATGGCCCGAGACACTAGCGAATCCGGTGGTGCGACCCAAGTGGGGGTCCACCGGGACAGACGGGGTGCGGGCGGCCACTCCGACCAGCGTATTTACGTTCGCAATACTTGCCTTTGCCAAGTTTTTGCGCCGCTAGGCCCCTGGTTATTTGCCTGCAGCAACCAACCGCTCTATGGTTGCCCTAAGCAACGAATACGGGAGGTGTGATGGCCGAGCAGACGCAGTACGAGGAGCTGGTGCGTCAGTTCAGCGCCTTCGGAGCCGTGAAACGGGAGCTGGGGCGGATCCTGCCGTCCGAGTGCCCGGCCGGCTCGGCCGCCGTGCTGACCCTGCTCGGCCGCCACGGCGACATGCGCATGAGCAAGCTCGCCGAGCTGCTCTCCGTGGACATGTCGGTCACCAGCCGGCATGTCGCGCACGTCGCCGCGCGTGGCTGGATCGAACGGCACCCGGACCCCGCGGACAAGCGCTCGCGCATCCTGCGCCTGACGCCCGACGGTCTGGAGCAGCTGGACGAGCTGTCCCGGCGGACCACGCGTCTGCTGGCGGAGCGGCTCGACGACTGGACCGACGACGAGGTCGGCCAGCTCATCAGGCTGATGGCGCGCCTGCGCGCGTCCTTCGGCGACTGCCGCTCGACCCCGGTCCGGATCCCCGCGCCCGTAGTCGAAGAGACCACCCGTACACCCGCAAGCACGTAAGTAAAGGAAGCCCATGGCAACGACCACACCAGCCGGTGTGCGGGCTCACGCCAAGCACGGGGGAGGCACAGGTCACGCCCCGATGACCCACCGGCAGATCATGGAGGCCCTGTCCGGGCTCATGCTCGGCATGTTCGTGGCGATCCTGTCGTCCACGATCGTCTCCAACGCCCTGCCGGAGATCATCGGCGACCTCGGCGGCGGTCAGTCCGCCTACACCTGGGTGGTCACGGCCGCCCTGCTGTCGATGACCGCGGCCACTCCCCTGTGGGGCAAGCTCGCCGACCTGTACAGCAAGAAGGCGCTCGTCCAGATAGCCCTGGTCATCTACGTCGTCGCGTCGATGGCGGCCGGCCTGTCGCAGAACCCCGGCATGCTGATCGTCTGCCGCGTGGTGCAGGGCATCGGCGTCGGCGGTCTGTCGGCCCTGGCCCAGATCGTCATGGCGGCGATGATCTCCCCGCGCGAGCGGGGCCGTTACTCCGGCTACCTCGGTGCGACCTTCGCCGTCGCCACCGTCGGCGGCCCGCTGCTCGGCGGCGTCATCACCGACACCTCCTGGCTGGGCTGGCGCTGGTGCTTCTACGTCGGTGTCCCGTTCGCCGTCATCGCGCTGATCGTGCTGCAGAAGACCCTGCACCTCCCCGTGGTCAAGCGCGAGGTCAAGGTCGACTGGGGCGGCGCGTTCTTCATCTCCGCCGCCGTCTCCCTGCTGCTCCTCTGGGTCACCTTCGCCGGTGACAAGTACGACTGGGTGTCCTGGCAGACCTACGCGATGGTCGGCGGTTCGGTCGTGCTCGGCGCGCTCTTCGTCCTCGTCGAGGCGAAGGCGAGCGAGCCGATCATCCCGCTGCGCCTGTTCCGCAACCGCACCATCACGCTGGCGTCGCTCGCCTCGCTGTTCGTCGGTGTCGCGATGTTCACCGGCACCGTCTTCTTCAGCCAGTACTTCCAGCTGGCCCGCGACGAGTCCCCGACGATGTCGGGCGTGCTGACCATCCCGATGATCGGCGGCCTGTTCATCTCCTCCACCGTCTCGGGTCAGTTCATCACCCGTACCGGCCGCTGGAAGGGCTGGCTGGTCAGCGGTGGCCTCCTGGTGACGGCCGGCCTGGCCCTGCTGGGCAGCATCCGGTACGACACCGACTACTGGAAGATGGCCATCTTCATGGCCCTGCTGGGTCTCGGCATCGGCATGATGATGCAGAACCTGGTCCTCGCCACGCAGAACCAGGTGGCGCCCTCGGACCTCGGCTCGGCCAGCTCCACGGTCACCTTCTTCCGCTCCCTCGGCGGTGCGGTCGGCGTCTCCGCCCTCGGCGCGGTGATGGCCCACCGGATCACCCACTACGTCACGGACGGCATCGGGGCCCTGAGCCCCAAGTACCAGGCCGCCATGGCCGGCTCGGGTTCCACCGACACCATTCCGGACATGGACAAGCTGCCGCTGCCCATCCGGACGCTGCTGGAGAGCGCCTACGGCCACGGCATCGCCGATGTCTTCTACATCGCGGCCGCCCTCGCCGCCGTCGCCTTCCTGATCACGCTGTTCATCAAGGAGGTCCCGCTGAAGACAAAGGGCGCGCTGGCCCAGGCCGCGGACGCCGAGGCGCCCGCCCTGGACCCGGCCGCCGCCCCGGTCGTCGCCGAGGCGCAGACGATCCCGGCCGCGGTCGCCGCGACCACCGGGACCGGGTCCGAGGGCACCGCCCCGGCGGCCGCCGCGCGGCAGGTGACCGCGGTCGCCACGGTCGCGGAGCCGGGCACGGGAGGCGGCACCCCGGTGCACGGATTCGTCCGCGGCGCCGAGAGCGCCCCGGTCCCGCAGGCCGCGGTCACGCTGATCTCGCTGTCCGGCCGCCAGCTCGGCCGCTCGGTCGCCCAGGCCGACGGTTCCTACGCGGTGGACGCGCCGGGCACCGGCTCTTACGTCCTGATCGCCTCCGCCGACGGCTTCCAGCCGCAGGCCTCCACGATCGTGGTGGGCGAGGAGCCGCTGTCCTACGACATCCTGCTCAGCGGCACCAGCGGGCTGACCGGTGTGGTCCGCTCGGCCGGCAGCGCGCTGCCGGTCAAGGACGCGATGGTGATCGTCACCGATGTGCGCGGGGACCTGCTGGCCACCGCCGCCTCCGGTGAGCAGGGCGAGTTCGCCTTCACCGACCTGGTGCCGGGCGCGGTGACCGTCGCGGTCAACGCGAGCGGGTTCCGGCCGCGCGCGCTGCCGGTCGAGGTCGCCACCACCGGGGTCACCCGGATCGAGGTCGACCTGGACGCCGGCGCCCGGCTGCAGGGTGTCGTGCGGGCTCCGCACGGCGCGCTGGCCGACGCCCGCGTGACCCTGGTCGACCAGGCGGGCAACGTGGTCGGCACGGCCACCACCGGGACGGACGGGGCGTACGCCTTCACCGACCTGGACGGCGGCGACTACACCGTCATCGCGACGGGCTACCCGCCGGTGGCGACGGCCCTGACGGTGAACGGCACCGGAGTCGACGGCCACGACATCGAACTCGCCCACCCCGGCGAGTAGTTCGATCCCCGGCCCGTGACGGCGCGCGCCTTGAGCAGAGACGCGCCCGTCACGGGCCGGTTCCATACCACCGATTTATCTGGCTTTTCAGGGAGAAGACGGGATGGGACTGACCGCGAGGATCCGTACCCGGGACGGATGGGCCGTGTCGCACGCCGTCGTCACGATGACCGACATGACCGGTACGCAGGTGCTGCGGGCCGAGGCGGACCCCGAGGGCGCCGTACGGGACGTCACCGAGCTGGCGCCGGGGGCGTACACAGTGATCGTGACCGCCGTCGGCTACGCGCCCGCCGCCTCCAGCGCCATCGTCACCGCGAGCGGACGGGCCGAGGTCGGCACCGTCACGCTGGCCCGGCAGGGCGGCACCGAACTGCCGCCGCCCGGCCCGTGGACCATCGACCCGGCGCACTCCTCCGTCGCCGCCGTCGCCCAGCACCTGGGGATCTCCAGTGTGCACGGCAGGTTCACGGAGTTCGGCGGGACCATCGAGATCGCCCCGGACGACGTGACCAAGTCCCGCGTCGAGGCGGTGATCCGGGCCGCGTCCGTCGACACGGGCAACGGCATGCGGGACACGCACCTGCGGTCCGCGGACTTCCTCGACGTCGAGCGGCACCCGGAGATCACCTACCGCTCCACGGGCGTGACGGTGGCCGGCCCGGACCGCTGGACCGTGCACGGCGAGCTGGCGATGCACGGCGTGGTGCGGCCGGTCGACCTGGACCTGGCCTACCTCGGCACCGGCGCCGACCCGTGGGGCGGCACCCGAGCGGCCTTCCGGGCCACCACCGAACTGCACCGCGAGGACTTCGCGATGAACTACAACCAGGTCCTCCAGGCGGGCATCGCCGCCATCGGCACGACCCTCAGGGTCGAACTGGACATCCAGGCGGTCCAGGGCGAGTCACTGCCCGCCGCCTGACGCGAACGGCCGACGGCCCGCGGCCACTCGCAGTGGCCGCGGGCCGTCGTCGTTTCCGGTGGCTCAGTTGTCGGTGGCGCCCACGATGCGCCGGGCCAGGTCCCGCAGTTTGACGTTCTCCCGCTGCGAGGCGCGCACCAGGCTCTCGAAGGCCGCCGCCGCGTCGATGTCGAGACGCTCCATGAGGACACCGGTGGCCTGCCCGATCAGGTCCCTGGTGTGCATGGCCTCGGTGAGCTGCTCATGGACGGTCACCGCGTTCAGGGCGAGGCTGACGTGCGCGGTGAAGAGGCGGCCGAGGCGGGCGGTGGTGTCGTCGAAGGCGCGCGGCTTGCCGGAGTAGGCGGTGAGCACGGTGAGCCGGCGCCGGTCGGCGCGCAGCCGCAGCGACAGCACCGAGCGCAGCCCCAGGTCCGGCAGCGGTCCCCGTTCGGTCTCGGCGTCGTCGGGCAGCCGCACCACCGGCGAGGTCCACAGCCGCTCCCAGTGCGGGAGCTCCGGGGCCTCGGCGTCCCGCACGATGTCGTCGGTCCAGGCGACCGTACGGCGGCCCTCTCCGCGGTCGATCTCCAGGACCCCGGCGTGCTCGGCGCCGGGCAGCAGCTCCACGGCGAGCCGGACGGCGGTGCTCAGCGTGGCCTGCGGGGTGGTGGTCTCGTGCAGCTGCCGAGCCGCCAGCGTGAGCGCCTCCGCCAGCTCCAGGCCGGCCGGAAAGCGGGTCACGTCGAAAAAGTCAGGGGAAGCCACCACGAACCTCTCGGGTGTCACGGCCATACGGCCATGCTCAGGAGAGCTCCGCAGCACATTCCTGACTGCGAGCACACGACATCTGCACTTTAGCTGCTCCGTTGCGGTGAAGTGACGCCCGGATGATCCTGTGCCCGACAGGGTCAGGCTGACCGGGCCCCGCTCGCCCTAGGCTGCGTCCATGGCACCGAACATCGCGACGAACACCCGGGTATCGCAGGCCGAGCTGCTGGACTTCGTACGCCCCAGGCACCGCGCCATCCTGCTCACCCGCCGGACCGACGGCAGCCCCCAGGGCTCCCCGCTCACCTGCGGGGTGGACGACGCGGGCCGGATCGTGGCCTCCACCTACCCCGAGCGCGCCAAGACCCGTAACGCCAAGCGGGATTCCCGGGTCAGCCTGGTCGTCCTCAGCGACGAGTGGAACGGGCCCTGGGTCCAGATCGACGGCACGGCCGAGGTCATCGACGCGCCCGACTCGGTCGAGCCCCTGGTCGAGTACTACCGCAACATCGCCGGTGAGCACCCGGACTGGGACGAGTACCGCGAGGCGATGCGCAAGCAGGGCAAGTCGATCATCCGGGTGACACCGGAACGCTGGGGCCCGGTGGCGACCGGCGGGTTCCCGGCGCGGCTGGCGGAGGGCGACTAGCCGGGGCCCACGTCCCCTTGGCGGCGAACGGCCGGTCTCCCGGCGTGGCTGCGGGACGGCGGCCGGCCGGTCGCCGTCAGCCCCTGGCGACCATCGCCTCGATGCCGGCGATCAGCAGGTCGAGGGCGAAGCGGAAGTCCCGGTCCATCATCTCGCCGACCGTGTCGCCGCCCCGGGCCGCCATCAGTTCCCGGGACTCCCGGAACATCGCGGCGGTCCCGGGGTCCTCGGCGACCAGGGACATGGCCTGGCGGTAGTACTCGTCCGCGGTCAGTCCCGTGTCCGCCGTCCGGGCGAGGAAGTGGCCCTCGACCGTGCCGTAGCCGTACACGAACTGGAATACGGCCGAGATGGCGCCGGTGACTCCGTGCGCGGGCAGCCCGGCGCGGCGCACGACCCGCTGGACCACGCGGGAGAACGCCAGCGAGTTGGGGCCGATGTTGAGGTACCGCCCGGCCAGCGGCGACAGCCAGGCGTGGCGCACCAGCAGCGCCCGGTACTCGCCCGCCAGCGCCCGCAGTTGCTCCCGCCAGTCGGCGCCGTCGTCCTCCGGGTCCGGCAGCCGCAGTTCGCCGTAAACGGCGTCGAGGGCGAGTTCGAGGAGGTCGTCCTTGGTGTCGACGTACCAGTACAGGGACATGGCGGTGACGTTCAGCTCGGCGGCCAGCCGCCGCATGGAGAACTTCGCCAGGCCCTCGGCGTCCAGCAGCCGCACGCCGGCCGCGGTGATCCGTTCCCGGTCCAGGCCCGAGGGCCGGCCACCCCGTCCGCCGCGCCGTGTCCTCGCCGCCAGCCAGACGCTGCCCCGCGCCGACCCGTCACCGGTCCTGGCCACCGACGCACCTCTCTCGAACTCCGGTCACCGCCCCGGACGTGGGGCGCGCGGCCGTGTCGGTACGGGGCTCCGCCGCCTGGGCGCGGCCGACCGCACACCGCCCGCAGCGGCACGCATACCCAGGGCCGCAGGCTCTTAGGCGGTCCGTGCGGGAGCCGACCCGACCGGGGGAAACGGACGTGCCGTACACCGCGCGGCCTGGGCCCCGCGGTGTACGGCGGTCGTCATCGGCCGTTCTTCGTCAGGCGCTCTTCGTCAGGTCGTAGAAGGTGGCCGAACCGGCCGTCACCTTCTTGAAGTTGCCCTGCACCCACGAGCTGATCTCCGACGCGGAACCGCTGCCGCTGCCGCCCATGCCGCCACCGGCGATGAAGTAGTGGATCTTCCCTTCGGCGACGTACTTCTTGAACCGGGCCAGGTTCGGGGACGGGTCGGTGCCGTTGAAGCCGCCGATCGCCATCACCGGGTCGCCGGTGGCGAGCTGGTAGCTCGCGGCGTTCTGGGAGCCGAGGGAGGCGGCGACCCAGGTGTACTCGCCCGCGTCCGTCTCCAGCAGCTTCTTCGCCGCCGAGCCGACCTGCGCGCCGTCCAGCAGACCGCCGGCGCCACCGCCGCCCGCGCGGCCGCCCTCGCCCATGGCACCGCCGCCCGGGAAGCCGTTCCCGTTCCGCGGCCCCTGGCCCTGGGTGTTGCCGTTCTGGCCCGGCATGCCCCCACCGGGGAAACCCTGGCCCTGGCCCGGCCGGTTCCCGTTCCCGTTCGGCCGGCCTTGTTGCCCCTGCTGGTTCTGCTGCCCCTGGCCCGACGCCCCGCCGAAGCCGCCCGGCATGCCACCGCCGTCGCCGCCGGGGCGTCCGCCGCCGAAGCCCATCGTGCTCGCACCCGCCGGACCGGCCGTCGGGATGGAGCCGGTGTGCGCCGAGTTCACCGTGCTGAGGGTGTACGCGGCCGGGCCGGCCAGCGCGGCCACCAGGCCCACCGCCGCCGCGCCGAGGGCCGGTCGCCGGGAGATCCGGCCGGCGAAGACGAGTCCGAACGCGGCCGCGAGGCCGCCGACCAGCACCAGCCACCTCAGCCAGGGCAGGTAGTCGGAGGTGCGGTTGAGCAGGATGTAGCCCCAGGCGGCCGCGGCCACCACGGCGGCGGCGAGCGTGATCGACGCCCAGGTCTCCCGGCGCCGCTCCCACAGCAGCCCGGCGCCCATGCCGGTGACGGCCGCGACGTAGGGGGCGAGGGCCACCGTGTAGTACTGGTGGAAGATGCCCGCCATGTAGCTGAAGACCACCATGGTCATGAGCAGCGAGCCGCCCCACACCAGGAACGAGGCGCGCGTGGCCGACGTCCGCCGGGCCCCGCGGGTCGCCCACAGGCCGGCGGCCAGCAGGATCAGCGCGGCCGGGATCAGCCAGGAGATCTGGCCGCCGATCTCGGAGTCGAAAATCCGGTCCCAGCCGGTCTCGCCCCACTGGCCGGAGCCGCCCGCGCCGCCGCCACCGCCGCCGACGCTGCCGGTCTCGTCGCCGCTGATCCGGCCGAGGCCGTTGTAGCCGAAGGTCAGCTCGAGGAAGCTGTTGTTCTGCGAGCCGCCGATGTAGGGGCGGGAGGAGGCCGGCCACAGCTCGACGATCGCGACCCACCAGCCGCCCGCCACCACGAGCGCGACGGTCGCCAGAGCCAGTTGCACCAGCCGCTTGCGCAGCCGGACCGGACCGCAGACGGCGTAGACGATCGCCAGCGGCGGCAGGACGAGGAACGCCTGCAGGGTCTTGGCGAGGAACGCGAAGCCGATCGCGACACCCGCCCACACCAGCCACCGGGTCCGCCCGTCCTCCACCGCGCGGACGACGAAGTAGCAGGCCAGCGACATCAGCAGGGCCAGCAGCGCGTCCGGGTTGTTGAACCGGAACATCAGCGCGGCGACCGGGGTGAGCGCGAGCACCGCGCCCGCGATCAGACCGGCGGCGGGGCTGAACCGGCGCCGTACCGCGGCGTGGACGACCGCCACCGTGCCGACGCCCATGAGCACCTGGGGCGTGAGTACCGCCCACGAGTTCAGGCCGAAGATCCGCACCGACAGCTCCATCGGCCACATGAAGGCCGAGGGCTTGTCGACGGTGATGGCGTTGCCCGCGTCCAGCGAGCCGAAGAAGAACGCCTTCCAGGATCTGCTGCCCGCCTGGACGGCCGCCGAGTAGAAGGAGTTGGCGTAGCCGGAGGCGCTCAGGTCGTACAGGTAGGTGACGAGGGCGAGGGCCAGCAGACCGAGGAAGGCCGGCCGCGCCCAGCGCGGGTCCTCGGGGCGGCCGCGCCACACCCGGGACACGAAGGGCCGACGGGGCTCGGCCGCCTCCGGAGCCGGCGGGGGAGCCGTGGGGGGCGGGCCCCAGACGGCGGGGGTGCCCTGCTGGGCGGGCTGGTCGAAGTGCGTGGTCATCGGGGGTCCCCCGGGTCGGTGTAGTGAGGGCGCACCGGCTGCAGCGGCATGGTGCCGTCCCTCCAGGTGCCGTCCGCGGCTTCACCGGCGCGGACCTGGGCGGTGGTCTGGTGCGGGCCGTACGCCGGGTGCGGCAGCGGGCGGCGCGGGAGCGGCCCGTCCGGCCGGTACGGCGCGGGCGTGGCGTGGCCCGGCACGGACGTCGTGGCGTACGTCGGCGAGGACGCCGTGGCGTGGGCCGTCGCGGGCAGGAGGTGCGCGGACGGGGTGTGCGCGGCGACCACGGTGGAGACCGGGCCGTCCTCCGGACGGTCCGGGAACACCCAGGCCCGGAAGAGCAGGAAGCGCAGCACGGTCGCCGCGAGGTTGGCGGCGATGAGCACCGCCAGTTCGGTGGAGTGCGCGGGGCTGCCGCCGGCCGCGTTCAGGGCGGCCAGGGAGCCGCTGGTCAGGGCGAGTCCGATGGCGAAGACGACCAGGCCCTGCGCCTGGTGCCGGACCGCACCGCCCCGGCCGCGCACCCCGAAGGTCAGCCGGCGGTTGGCGGCCGTGTTGGCGACCGCCGAGACCAGCAGCGCGAGTGCGTTGGCGATCTGCGAGCCGGAGAACTGCCGGAAGACGCTGTACAGCAGCAGGTAGAACAGCGTCGAAAGACCGCCGACCACGCAGAACCCGACGAGCTGGCGGGCAAGACCGCGGGGCACGTCCTGGATGTCGCGGTCGCGCGGGTCGTCCCCGAAGGGCCGGGCGAGCCGGTCCAGCGGCAGCGAACCGGTGGCCAGCGCCCGGCCGACGCGCCACACGCCCCTGAGGTCGTCGGTCGCGGTCCGCACGATGTGCACGGTCGAGTCGGGGTCGTCGACCCAGTCGACCGGCACTTCGTGGATCCGCAGCCCGGCCCGCTCGGCGAGCACCAGCATCTCGGTGTCGAAGAACCAGCCGGTGTCCTCCACCAGCGGCAGCAGCACCTGCGCCACCTCACGCCGGATGGCCTTGAAGCCGCACTGCGCGTCCGAGAAGCGAGCCTGCAGCGAGCCGCGCAGGATCAGGTTGTAGGCCCTGCTGATGAACTCCCGCTTGGGACCCCGCACGACCCGTGAGGCATGGGCCAGCCGGGAGCCGATCGCGAGGTCGGAGTGGCCCGAGATCAGCGGCGCCACCAGTGGCAGCAGGGCGTTGAGGTCCGTGGACAGATCGACGTCCATGTAGGCGAGGACCGGCGCGTCGGACGCGGACCACACCGTCCGCAGTGCCCGGCCGCGGCCCTTCTGCTCCAGCCGGAACGCGGTGACCCCGGGAAGCTGCTCCGCCAGCCGTGCCGCCACCCGCGGGGTGCCGTCAGTGGAGGCGTTGTCCGCGACGGTGATGCGGAAGGCGTACGGGAAGGTGCGCGCGAGGTGCTCGTGCAGTCTGCGCACGCACGGCTCGAGGTCCTTCTCCTCGTTGTAGACGGGGATCACTACGTCCAGGACAGGCGTACCGGCGTTTCCGGCCGGGAGGTGCTCCCGCGCCGGCAGGGTGCCGGGAGAAGAGTCGGTTCGCATGGCACCGACTCTCCTCAGGCGCCCTGTTCCACCCATGTGGTGGCACTGTGCCGTGCCTGTGAGTGCGATTCCCAGTTCGTCGCGGGGTCCGGGCGCACCTCGGTGGGGCCGAGCGCGGGCAGGTGCACGGTGAAGACCGTCCGCCCCGGCACGCTGTCCACGGTCACGGAGCCGCCGTGCGCGGCCGCGACGGCCTGCACGATGGCGAGCCCCAGGCCGGTGGACCCGGTGGCCCGCGAGCGGGCGGAGTCCCCGCGGGCGAACCGCTCGAAGACGTGCGGCAGCAGCTCGGCCGGGATGCCCGGCCCGTTGTCCTCGACGGCGACGCACATCCACGCCCCGCGCCGCTGCACGCGCGCGGTGACGGTCGTCCCCGGCGGGGTGTGGTTGCGGGCGTTGCCCAGCAGGTTGACCAGCACCTGCTGCAGGCGGGCCGCGTCCGCGGACACCGGCGCCGGTGTGTCGGGCAGGTCGAGCCGCCAGTTGTGGTCCAGGCCGGCCGCGCGGGCGTCGCTGACGGTGTCGACGACGAGCGGCACGAGATCGGTCTGCTCGAACTGCAGCGGGCGTCCGGCGTCGAGCCGGGCGAGCAGGAGGAGGTCCTCGACGAGCAGGGTCATCCGTCCGGCCTCGGACTCGATACGGCCGAGGGCGTGCCGGGTGTCGGGTCCGACCTGTTCGCGTCCGCGCCGTGTGAGCTCGGCGTAGCCGCGGATGGAGGAGAGCGGCGTGCGCAGTTCGTGGCTGGCGTCGGCGACGAACTGCCGTACCCGGGTCTCGCTCTGCTGCCGGGCGTGCAGCGCGCCGTGCACATGGTCGAGCAGGCGGTTGAGCGCGGCGCCCACCTGGCCGACCTCGGTGTGCGGGTCGCACTCCGCGTCGGGCACCCGCTCGCTCAGGTTCACCTCACCGGTGTGCAGGCGCAGTTCGGAGACCCGGGTGGCGGTGGCGGCGACCTTGCGCAGGGGTCGGGTGGCGACGCCGACGAGCGCGTATCCGGCGATGACGGCGGCGACGAGACCGGCCGCGGTGACGCTGATCTCGACGAGGATCAGGGTGTCGATCGTGCTGTCGACCGAGGCCGTCGGTACGGCGACGTAGTAGGCGCCGTTGTCACCGGTCCGGTACTCGACCCGGTACGTGCCGAGGCCGGGGACGTCGACGGTGTGCTGTCCCCCGTCCTCCCGCGGAACGGCCTGGAGGACGGCGATCTGCGCCTTGGTCAGCGGCTTCGGTTCCATCTCGAAATCGCTGGGAGACTGCTTGCCACGCTCGGCGTCGGTGATCACACCGTTCTCGACCACGGCCGCGATGGTGCCCTGCGGCTGCGGGCCCTTGGTGACGAAGCTGGTGAGGACCGGGGGATGGGTCTTGGGCTTCTGCCCGCCCGGTGCCATGCCGCCCCCGGGCTCCTCGCCTGGCGGGCCGAAGGAACCGGACGCGCGTCTGGCCACCTCGTCGAGCTGCCCGTTGAGCTGGTCGTACAGATGCGAGCGCAGCGCCAGCGTGGTGACGGTGCCGATCACCGAGCAGACCACGGCGATCAGCACCACCGACGCGACGACGAGCCGGGTCCGCAGGGTGCGCGGCTGTCCCGCTCGTCTCCGCGGACGCGGCCGTCGTCGTCCGCTCATGACACGGCGGGCTTGATCAGATAACCGGCCCCACGGCGGGTGTGGATCATCGGCTCCCGGCCGGCGTCGATCTTCCTGCGCAGATAGGAGATGTACAGCTCGACGACGTTGGCCTGCCCGCCGAAGTCGTACGACCACACGCGGTCCAGGATCTGCGCCTTGCTGAGGACGCGCCGCGGATTGCGCATCAGGAAGCGCAGCAGCTCGAACTCGGTCGCGGTCAGGTGGATGTTGTCCCCGCCCCGCGACACCTCGTGGCTGTCCTCGTCCAGGGTCAGGTCACCGACGACGAGCATGGAGTCGGACCTCCGGTCGGCCGCGCCGGAGCGCCGGATCAGCCCGCGCAGCCGGGCCACGACCTCCTCCAGGCTGAACGGCTTGGTGACGTAGTCGTCGCCGCCCGCGGTGAGCCCGGCGATCCGGTCCTCGACCGCGTCCTTGGCGGTCAGGAAGAGCACGGGCACGTCGGGCAGATCGCGGCGCAGCCGCTGGAGGACGGTCAGCCCGTCCATGTCCGGCAGCATCATGTCCAGGACGACGGCGTCGGGCCGGAACTCGCGGGCCGTCCGTATGGCGCCCTGCCCGTCGCCCGCGCTCCTGATCTGCCAGCCCTCGTAGCGAAGAGCCATGCTCAGCAGTTCGGTGATCGACAGTTCGTCGTCCACCACAAGCACGCGGACGGGGCTCCCGTCCGGCCTCAGCAGTTCGGTGCGCCCCTGGGGCGAGATCGTGGTCATGGTGGACACCCTGTCGGGGTCCTCTGAGAAGACGCTTTCCCCAGTCTGTGATTTTCCTGAGAAACACACAGGCGGTTCTCAGGGAACACCTGGGAACCGCCCATCCCCTCCCGCGCCTCAGAACAGCCCGTCGGGCTCCCTCGCGAACTCTCGTACCGGAAGACCGAGTTCACCGGGTTCACCGGAGTCCGACGCCCGGGGAACCACCTCCCACCCGCTCATCAGCCGCGTGTCGAGGACGACGACCCCGTGCCGCCCGCCGACCGCCAGATGCAGATCGGGCCCGGCGGCCGCGACCAGCTCCCCGCTCACGGCCCCGCCCGGCACCAGCTCCACCACCTCCCCGGCGGCCGCCGCTGCCGCCGGGGTGAGCAGCCCGAACCGCTCCACGTGGTCCACCACCCGGCACGGCTTCCGGCTCAGCGACTCCGGCCACCCTCCGAGCGCGACGGCCCGCGCGTGCAACTCCTCCACCTCGGCCGCCCGTTCGGCCGCCGTCCCGGGCAACGCCGCCCGCACGGCCCGCTTGTCCGCGTACGGGATCCGGTCCGGCACCCGGAGCGCGGCCCGCAGCAGTTCCTCCGTCCGCCGGGCCGCCATCAGCGGACCGGCACCCAGCCAGGTGTAACAGACGGCGCCCTGTTCGAGCAGCCGGACCGGACCGCGCTCGACGGCGGTGATCCCGACCTTGACCAGGCCGGGCCCGAACCAGGCCAGGTACACCCGGTACGGCCGCGGATCATCGGCGAGGGTGTCCGCGGCCACCGAGTGCGCCCGGTCCAGCCGCGCGCACTCCTCGCACCGGGCCCCCCTGCTCCGCCCCGGCACCCCGGCCGCCACCGGACACGCGTTCCCCCGGGCCCCCACACACCGCCGCACGGCCCCCTCCGGCACGGCGAAGGCCACCCTCTTCCCCCAGGACAGCCCACTGCGCCGCCCCCCGTCCCAGACCAGCACGGGACCACCGGACGTCCACCGCAGCCCCGAGCACTTCCACACGCGTCCCATCACTCTTGAGGGTAGAGGGGAGCACTGACAGTGCCCTTGGGGCGATCGCGAGCGCTACGGTACGCAGGGGACCGAAGCCGCAACCTCGCGATGCGGCTTCGGGCCCTTCGCCGGTGTCGCCGGGCTACGGCAGGACGTACACCGGCACCCCGTCCTCCGCGCTCCCCACCTGCCGCACACACCCTCGCTTGATCAGCATGCGCACACAGTCGTGGACCCGGCCGAGCGTGAGCCCGGTACGGCTCGCCACCTCCTCCAGCCGGACGATGGCATCGGCGATCGGCTGGGGCATGAGGTAGGCGGTACCGCCGGTGGGGGCGGGTTGCACGGGGGCAAGGTCGAGGGAGTAGGAACCGTCACGCTGGACGGTTTCGACGACCTCCGACACCCAGGCCTTGAAGGGCGCGCACTCCGGCTTGGTGCAACCGTTGACGAGCGCGATCAATCCGCGTCGATTCACCATCCGCATCGACTTCTTGAGTCCATGACCTGCAATTTTGCTCGAAGCGTCTAGTCCATAGACGCTTCCAGCAAGATCCCCGATACTCTGCTGACAATCTGCTGACAATCTGCTGCGACATGCCACGACAGCGCCTGCCGCGTGTTCGCGTAGCCGAGACTGACGGCCACGTCCACAGCCGGAAACCAGTGCTCGCCCTCCGGCGTCGTGAGCCTCCGCACTCGCGCCCCCGTGGCCGCGAACACGAAGTCGCCGATGTCGATCGCGTCCTGCTGCCGTACCGCCGACCGTTCCGTCGCCGTGTCGTTCTGCTCGTACATCGAGCATCACCTCCATCCCGGAAGCCAGGCAGGATGATCGTCAACACCCGGGCACAGAAAGCACATTCACTCGATAGGAGACAGAGGTATCGATTCCGCGCCCGCCTCGCCCGGCACCGCCACCACGGCGTTCGCGCTCTGCCGCCCCCGTCCCGCCAGGCGGCAGCTGACGCAGTCCGGGTGTCCCGCGCGGGCCTGGGTGTCGCGGACCCGCATGCCCCACTGCGCCCGTGGCCGCACGCCCGGCGGCTTGCCCCAGCCGGACAGGTGCAGCGCCCAGGTCACCAGGACGCTCACGGCGACGACGGCCAGGCCGCCGGCCACCCCCGCCGCCGAGGCGGCGCACACGCCCCACCCCAGCACGCCGCTTCCGACGGTCGCGACGCCGGCGCCGGTCCAGCCGGCGATCGTGTGACCCTCGTCGTACAGACTCATAAGGCCGCCTCCAGGGACAGCGACAAAAGTTCCCTCACGGACTAAGACATTTACCGACCGAATATCTCACGAGCTAAGGGATTGAGGAAGATGGACGGCACGCTCCGACCGCCCGCCGATCCGGCGCAGGCGCTGTCGGCGATGGACCACCTCATCGCCGCCCACCTGATCGGCCAGCAGGAACTGGCCCGGCGGCTGGGCCTGAACGTCACCGACCTCACCTGCTTCGGCTTCGTCCTGGAGGCGGGCGAGGAACTGCTCACGGCCGGCGACCTCGCGGCCCGGGCCCACGTGACCACCGGCGCGGTCACCGGAATCCTCAACCGCCTCGAACGCGCGGGCTACGTCACCCGCCGCCCCGACCCCACCGACCGCCGCCGCGTCCGGGTGGCCCCCGTCCCGGCCGCGGTGACCCGCGTCGAGGCCGTGTACGCGGGCCACTACCAGCGCGTCACGGCCCTGTTCGCCGACTACTCCCCCGAGGAGCTGTCGGTCATCACCGACTGGTTCACCCGGGCGACGGCACTGGCCCACGAGTACCTGGAGAAGCTGAACCGCAACGACCCGCAGGAGGAGTGCTGAGCAACCGCCTCCCCCGCGAGCCCGTTCCAGCGCCGGCGGGCCGCGGCGGGTCCGGCACTTTTCCGGAAACGCAGAAGACCCCGGATCTCTCCGGGGCCTTAAACCTGTGTGCACTCGGCAGGATTCGAACCTGCAACCTTCTGATCCGTAGTCAGATGCTCTATCCGTTAAGCTACGAGTGCTTGTTCTTTAGTTTTTGTCCTTCGCTCCCGGCCCTTCCGGCCCGCTCGCGGCGACAGGAAGAACATTACATGACTGCCGCCGTCATGTGAAATCCGATTCGCATACCCCTTGTGACCTGCGAAAACGCGGATGAGGGCGAGTGGAGTCGACAACGCCGAAGCCCCGGTCCTGGGACCGGGGCTTCGGGATGGGCGCGGAGGCGGAGGGATTTGAACCCTCGATGGGCTTTAAGGCCCAAACCGCATTAGCAGTGCGGCGCCATAGACCGGACTAGGCGACGCCTCCAGCACAACCACTCACGCGAGCGCGCGACTGGTGCGTGCAGATGATGACACAGTCGAGCGTGCTGTCACCAATCGACCCCCACGGTACTAGGCACCGGGGTCACAGGGCAAAGGGCTTCGCCCGGCGGTGCGGCGCCGCAACGTCCGGGGGCCCTGGGCGTTGATCAGGGCATGGTCTCTGTCATGTCGGTCGTCCCGCGGGGCGTCCTGGTGTCGGCCCTCGCCGCCCTCTCGGTCCCGTCCCTGTCCGCCCTCGCCGCCGCACCGGCCACGGCCGCCCCAGCCGCCTCGGCGGCACCGGCCGCCACCGCCGCCCACCTCGCCCACCTCGCCCACCTCGGCGACCTCGCCAACCTGGCGCCCACCCCGCCCGGCGCGGGCCTCATGCCCCCGCCGGCGCGCCCCGAGGACGAGACCGGTGATCACCTCACCGTCGTCGTACGGCACGCGGGCCGCGGGCTGGACGGTACGTACCAGGTGACCTGCCATCCCACGGCCGGGAACCACCCGGACGCGGCGGGAGCCTGCCGGGCGCTCGACGCGAACACACAGTGGGGCCGGGACACCTTCGCCCCGGTCGCCCCCGACAGTGTCTGCACCATGGTCTACGGCGGGCCGGCCACCGCCCGGGTCACCGGCACCTGGGCCGGACGCCCGGTCGACGCCGCGTACGAGCGGGGCAACGGATGCGAGATCACGCGGTGGGACCGGATGGTGCCGCTGCTCCCCGACCTCGGTTCGCCCGCGTAGGCGGTACCCGGTGCGGCCACAGCTCACGTAAAGGTCCCGCGAAGGTCTCGCGGAGCCGGGACGAGAGCGGAACGCGGCCGGGAAGCGGCCGGGAAGCGGCCGGCCGCACGACGGACGCGTACGGTCACATGTTCGCCGTCACTTCGTCGTGCGACCTCCCTCTCATCCGGCGTCGCGAGCGCAACCCGTGCCTTTAGACTCCCTCGCGTGACACCCTGCGGGCCGGTTGGCAAGATGGCCCGAGCGGTAGGCAAGGTGCGGTAACAAGGAGGAAGCGTCTCGTGAGCAGCAGGCCATCCCGAGGCGCTGCTCGCCTCGCAGCCATACTCGACGCGCTGCCCGACGCGTTGGTCCTGGTCAACGCCAACGGAACCGTCGTCAACGCCAACACCATCGCCCTGGAGGCCTTCGAGGCGCCGGGGACCGCGCTCGTCGGGCGCGGGCTGCTCGATCTGCTGCCGCAGTTCGACTCCCGGCTCATCCCCGGTTCGATGCGGCGGCCCGATCACATGGACCCGCGCGGGCGGACCAAGCCGACCCGCATGATCGCGCGGCGGACCGACGGGACGGAGTTCCCGGTCGAGGTCACGAGCGCGAATCTGGAGAACGGGCAGCAGGCGTACGACGGTTACGGCTACACCGGTGACGAGCTGCTGATGCTCGTGGTGCGGGACCTGTCGGGAACCGTGGACACCGAGGCCGAGCTGGCCCGTTCGCAGCGGCAGACCGAGATGATCCTGCGGGCGGCGTCGGAGGGTGTCGTCGGTACCGACACCGACGGGCGGATCGTGCTGGTCAATCCGGCCGCCGCCCAGATACTGGGGTACCGGGCCGGTGAGCTGGGCGGCAAGGAGCTGCACACCCTCGTGGTGCACTCGCGCGCCGACGGCTCGCCCTTCCCGTACGACGAGTCCCCGCTCGCCGACACCCTGCGCTCCGGACGCAAGCACCGGGTGCGCGGGCAGGTGCTGTGGTCCAAGGGCGGGGAGCAGGTCGCGGTCGATCTGACCACCGCGCCCGTGCGCGACGGCGACCAGCTCGTCGGCGCCGTGATGACCTTCACCGACCGCCGGCCGTACGACGACCTCGCCGACGAGAAGTCCACTCTGGAGAAGGCGCACGCCGAGGAGTTGGAGCGGCTCTCCGAGGAGCACGCCTCCGACCTGACCGCGCTGCGCCAGGCGCACGTCACCGAGCTGGAGGAACTGCGCGAGCAGCACCAGGAGGAGCTGGCGGCGGGCGAGGAGCGGTACGCCGCCCTCGGCGAGCGGGAGAAGGACCGCTACGAGGCGCTCGCCGGGCGGCACGAGCAACTGCTCACGCTGCTGGGCCGGTCGCTGCGCGGGCCCCTGGACGAACTGCGCCGCGAGCTGTCCGCCCTCGCCGCCGACGACGCCGGACAGCTGTGGCCCGAGGCCAACCAGGTGCTCCACCACCTGTCCGCCGGGTACTCGCGCATCACCACGCTGATCGACAACGTGCTCGGCTACCAGCACCTCGACGCCGGCAGCGAGGACATCGCCCGGACGAAGGTGATGCTCGACGCCGTCGTCGCGGCCGGTGTGGACGGGGCCGTCGAGCTGATCGGGCCCGGCCGGGTGCAGTTCGCCGTGCACGCGCCGCCCATCGAGGCCGAGGTCGACGCGCAGCGGCTCGCCACCGCGCTCGCGCATCTCGTCGCCGACGTGGCCGGTGTCGACGCCACCGGCAACACGCCCGTCTCGGCGGGCGGATACCTGGACAACACGGTCGTGGTCGCGGCCGCCCAGCGCGGTGAGGTCGCGCGGATCGAGGTGCGCGGGCCGTACAGCGGGGGCGACCCGGTGCACGAGCCGATCGTGCGCGGGATCGTCCGGGCGCACGGCGGAGTGCTGCAGACGCACGAGGTGCCGGGCATGAGCGGCAGCGCCTATGTGCTCGAGGTGCCGCTCGGCGGTGGGGCCGGGGCGGTCGCCGCCCAGGTCCCGGACGCCGGGGAGGCTGTGATGGAGGCCGCCGGGCCGGGTACCGGTGGCGGCCGGCGCCGGGCGCGCCGGGCCTCGACGGACGCCTTCCTGGAGAGCGACGTTCCGGGCGGGTCCGGTGAGCCCGCCGACGGCGGGACGGAGTCGCAATCGCCTACCGGGCGGCGCCGCAGGCGTGCGGCGGCCGCCGTCGAGGCGGCGGCGCCGGTCGTGGCCGAGGCCCAGGACGGCGGGACCGGACGGCGACGCGGCCCGGCCGCCGAGCCCGGTGCGGGTGACTCCGGTGGCGAGGGCGTGAGCGAGGGCGCCGTGATGACGGCGGCCGAGCACGCCGCGGGTACCGCCGCCGCGGGCAACGGACTCGGCGGCGCCGTGCCGCCGCAGGGCGTGCCCGTGCCCACGGGCCGCCGTGCCCGGCGGGACGCGGACGCACCGCAGGCCGCCCTGCCGCCCGCGCTGCCCGCGGCCGGTGCGGAGCAGGCCCAGGCCGGTGCGGCCGACGACGCGCAGCCGACCGGCCGGCGCCGGCGGGCGCTGGCCGCGGCGCAGGAGCGGGCCGCGGCGCAGGAGTCCGGCGCCCGTACGGTCTTCGCCCTGCCGCCCGCCGAGGCCGACCGCTCACCCGAATCCGCCGGACCGGCGCCGGTGGTCGGCCAGACCCCGGTGGCCGTCGCGGGCGGAACGGACGACGACGGCCGGCACGACGCCATGACGTCCGACCAGGCCGAGGACCACACCCCGCCGCAGCCGCACCCCACCAGCGCGCCGACCGGCCGCCGCCGGCGGGCCGTGGCCCAGCCGGGCGAGGCGGCGCAGGCGGCGGAGCCGGTTCAGGGCCCCGCTCCGGCCGCCGACGCTCCGGCACGGGCCGTTCCGGCGCAGGCGGCCCCGGCCCAGGCGGGTCACGCGCAGCCGGCCCCCGGGCAGGCCGTCACGGGACCGGCCGGGCAGCCGGTCCCGGGGCACGGAATTCCGGCGCAGGGGACGGCCGCACCGGCGGGCCCCGCCGGGCAGCCGGGCGGCGCGGCTCAGGCCGGTGTGCCGGCTCAGGCCGCTCCCGGTCAGCCGACCGCGGTACCGCACGCCGCCGTGCCCGCGCAGGGCACCGCCGCTCAGGCCGCGGCCGTACCCTCCGGCCGGCCGGTTCCCGCGCAGGTGGCCCCCGGCACGCCCGGCCGGCCCCTACTGCCCGCGCAGCAGGGCACCCGGGGTCAGGGCGTACCCGCACAGGGCACCCCGGCTCAGGGAGTGCCGCTGCCCGCTCAGGCCGCCCCCGAGGCGCACCCGTCCGTCCAGGGGCAGCAGCCCGCCGCCCCGCAGGCCACTCCCCCGGCCGGGATTCCGGCCGCCCAGCCGCTGCCCGCCGAGGCGGCCGCCGGTCAGGCGCCGGTGGCCCAGGGCGGTCCGGCCACCGGTACCCCCGCCGCCGTACCGCAGCAGTGGCCCGGTGCCGACGCCACCTCCGGCGCGGGCGTGGCCGTACCCCCGGCGGGTCCGGCGCCGCGGCCGAACCCGGCCACCACTCCCGCCACCGGCACCCCGCTGCCCCCGGAGCACGCCGCCGCGCAGCCCCTGCCGGCCGCGCTGCCCCTGCCCTCCGAGGCACCGGGGAACGCAGCCGACCCGAACTCCACTCAGGGCCGGGCGATCAGCGTCCGTACGCTCGGGCAGGGCGTGCCGTTCGCGCGGCAGGCCCTGCAGGTGCAGCAGCCGACGCCCACCCCGCCCCCGCACGCGCCCGGCGGTTCCGGCCGCCGGCGGAAGCTGGGCACGCCGCCCGACCCGGCGGCCCGCCAGGAGGCGCAGCCGGAGCAGGGCGCGCGGCCGCATCCGCCGGCCGAACAGCCGCCCGCGCAGCCCTCGCTCGCGGGGCAGTCCCGGCTCGCCCCCACCGCCGAGGGCGGCGGACGGTCGTACGCCATAGGCGCCCCGGACGCGAACGCGGCCGAGGGGCCGGAGCCGCTGGACGGTCCCGGCGGGGCCGTGGAGATCGCCGACACCCCGCGTCCGCAGCCGCTGGACGACGAGCTGCCGCCGGAGCCGCTGGACAACCCGCGCCGGCTGCTGGTGTGGCCCGCGCCGGACGTGACGACCCAGCAGGCGCTGAGCGACCGCGGCTACCGGCCGGTCGTCGTGCACTCCCGTGAGGAGGTCGACGCGCAGATCGCGGCCTTCCCCGCCGCGCTGTTCGTGGACCCGCTCACCGGGCCGATCACCCGTACCGCGCTGCAGTCGCTGCGCCAGGCGGCGGTCGCCGCCGAGGTGCCGGTGCTGGTCACGGCCGGGCTCGGGCAGGCGACGCGCGAGGCGGCGTACGGCGCCGACCCCGCCGTCCTGCTGAAGGCGCTGGCGCCGCGGGACAGCGAGCAGCATCCGCCGCGCGTGCTGCTGATCGAGGAGCACGCGGAGATCGCGCTGGCGCTGACCTCGACGCTGGAGCGGCGCGGGATGCAGGTGGCGCGGGCCGCGAGCGACAGCGACGCGGTGACGCTGGCGGGGCAGTTCCGGCCGAACCTGGTGGTGATGGACCTGATGCAGGTGCACCGCCGGCAGGCCGGGTTCAGCGGGATCATCGACTGGCTGCGTGCGAACGGGCAGCTCAACCGCACCCCGCTCGTCGTCTACACCGCGGCCGTCGATCCGGCCGACCTGCCCCGGCTGGCCTCCGGTGAGACCGTGCTGTTCCTCGCCGAGCGGTCCACCAGTCCCGAGGTGCAGAGCCGGATCGTCGACCTGCTGGCCGGCATCGGCACGAACTAGTGCCCTGACAGGCGGCGTTCGCCCCGCATGAACGGACAGCCCCCGGCACACGCCGGGGGCTGTCCGTTCACGCGCCGGGCGTCAGCCGAGCCTGGTCACGTCCAGGCCGCCCTGCGCGTACTGCCTGCGGAGCACCTTCTTGTCGAACTTCCCGACGCTGGTCTTCGGGACCGTGGCGATGACCGTCCAGCGCTCCGGGAGCTGCCACTTGGCGATCTTTCCCTCCTCGGCGAGGAACGCGCGCAGCGTCTCGAAGTCGGTGCTCGCGCCCTCCCGGAGGACCACGGTGGCCAGCGGGCGCTCGCCCCACTTCTCGTCCGGCACGGCGACCACGGCGGCCTCCGCGACGTCCGGGTGGGACATGAGCGCGTTCTCCAGCTCGACCGAGGAGATCCACTCGCCGCCGGACTTGATGAC
The DNA here is from genome assembly GCF_040631045.1 of Streptomyces sp. NPDC005706. Classification (NCBI taxonomy): domain Bacteria; kingdom Bacillati; phylum Actinomycetota; class Actinomycetes; order Kitasatosporales; family Streptomycetaceae; genus Streptomyces; species Streptomyces sp. NPDC005706. Next base: position 107,852 of record NZ_JBEXYS010000016.1, read on the forward strand.
GTCCTTGGCGCGGTCGGTGAGGGTGAGGAAGCCGTCGGGGGAGATGGTGCCGACGTCGCCGGTCTTCAGCCAGCCGTCCGCACTGAACTTGTCGGCGGGACGGAGCGGTTCGGCGTCGGGGCCGTTGTAGTAGGCGCCCGCGATCCAGGGGCCGCGCACCTCCAGTTCACCCGCCGACTCGCCGTCCCACGGGATGCGCTCGCCGCCGGGGCCGGTGAGCCGGGCCTCCACGCCGGCCGCGAAGCGGCCCTGGGTCAGGCGGTAGCCGAACTCCTCGTCGGTGCCGACCGAGTGGGCCGGCGGGCGGGCCACCGTGCCCAGCGGGGAGGTCTCCGTCATGCCCCAGGCGTGGCAGACCCGCATGCCGAGCTCGTCGAAGGCCTCCATGAGGGAGGGCGGGCAGGCCGAACCGCCGATGGTGACCTGGGTGAGGGCGGAGACGTCACGGGGGCGGGCGGTCAGCTCGGCGAGCAGGCCCTGCCAGATGGTGGGGACGGCCGCCGCGTGCGTCGGCCGCTCCCGTTCGATCATCTCGGCGAGCGGGGCGGGCTGCAGGAAGCGGTCCGGCATCAGCATGTTCACGCCGGTCATGAACGTGGCGTGCGGCAGGCCCCAGGCGTTGACGTGGAACTGGGGGACCACGACCAGCGAGGTGTCCTGGTCGGTGAGGCCCATCGACTCGGTCATGTTGACCTGCATGGAGTGCAGGTAGATCGAACGGTGGCTGTACACCACGCCCTTGGGGTCGCCGGTGGTGCCGGAGGTGTAGCACATCGCGGCGGCCTGACGCTCGTCCAGCTCCGGCCAGTCGTAGGCGGTGGGCCGGCCCGCGATCAGCTCCTCGTACTCGTGCACGCGCGCGGTGGCGCCCTCGAGCGGGGCGCGGTCGCCGGGACCGGAGACGACGATGTGCTCCACCGTCGGGAGCTTGGGCAGCAGCGGCGCGAGCAGCGGGATCAGCGAGCCATTGACGACGATCACCCGGTCGGCGGCGTGGTTGACGATCCACACCAGCTGCTCGGCGGGCAGCCGCAGGTTCAGCGTGTGCAGCACCGCGCCCATGGAGGGGATGGCGTAGTACGCCTCGACGTGCTCGGCGTTGTTCCACATGAGCGTCGCGACACGGTCGTCGTCGCGCACCCCGAGTCCGTCCCGCAGCGCGTGGGCGAGCTGTGCCGAGCGGGCCCCGATCTCGGCGAAGGTACGGCGGTGCGGCTCGGCCTCGCCGGTCCAGGTGATCACCCGCGACGACCCGTGGACCGTCGACCCGTGGGTCAGGATCCTCGAGATCAGCAGCGGTACGTCCTGCATGGTGCTCAGCACGGTGGTCCTCCCGGGCGACTTTGCCTACGCGGTGGTCGGGGTTGCGCTGATTCTGCGCACATACCGCGCGGTATGTCACTAGGAGAAGAGAAACAGTTTGACGACGGACCCCGGGGTGCCGAGCGACATGGCCTAGCGAACCAGGCCGAGCTCGGGGTCCTCGCGCAGTTTGCTCAGGGCCCGGGAGACCGCCGACTTCACCGTGCCCACCGAGACGCCGAGCACCTCGGCCGTCTGAGCCTCGCTGAGGTCCTCGTAGTACCTGAGGACGACCATCGCCCGCTGCCGCGCGGGCAGTCTGGTGATCGCCCGCCACATGGCGTCGCGCAGCGCCTGCCGCTCGGCCGGGTCCCCCGAGCCGCCCGCGGGCTCGGGCTCGGGCAGCTCGTCGCAGACGAACTCGTCCACCCTGCGCTTGCGCCACTGCGAGGTACGGGTGTTCAGCAGCGCCCGGCGCACGTAGCCGTCCAGCGCCCGGTGGTCCTCGATCCGCTCCCAGGCCACATAGGTCTTGGTCAGCGCGGTCTGCAGCAGGTCCTCGGCGTCGCTCGGGTTGGCGGTCAGCGACCGCGCGGTGCGCAGCAGCACCGGCTGGCGGGCCCGCACGTACGACGCGAACGACGGAAACGAGTGGGTCTGCCGCGCCGGTGCGGCGGCGGCCGAGGCGCTGGTGCAGACGGGTGTGGTCATGGCTCCACGCTAGGAGCGGACCGGCCGCCCGCGGATCGGCCCCAGGTCCCGATGCCAAGTCCCCCTCAGGTTGTAGGGGTGGGGCCGTCCGCACCTCCTGAAGGTGGACCGCGGGATGACGGTCTCTGCGGGTTGTCCCCTGCGGGCTCGCCCGCGGGCTCCCCGGAGCAGTCCCGGGGCCGGCACCCTCCGGCTCCGGCGGCCACCGGGGTCCGCGAACCGGGAAACGGCTGCGCGGCGGCACCGAAGCACCGCCGCGCAGCCGTCCTACGACCCCGAAGCACACCCGGCGGGAACCCTCACCACAACGGTCCCCGCCCCCGGCTCACCACAGCGGGGTGAAGTGGAAGGCCACGTTCTCGGTGCCCTGCTGGAGGGCCGTGAGCTCGGAGCCGTTGATCTGCGCGACGTTCCCGCCGTTGTCACGGCCGACGCCGCTGCCGGCGAGGCTCGCCACGCCGGCGGTCGATCCGTCGCCCGCGAGGGCGCCGTTGTCCGCACCCGCGACGCCGGTGAAGAGAGCGGCTGCGAGCGGTAGTGCGGAGACGGCGGCGAGAACGCGGGCGGTACGGATACTTGCCATGTTGTCCCTCCAGAACCGGGCACCTTCCGGCCGGAGCGGCCGGAGGTCCGTGAAGTACGGCTTGCGCCAAGGCGGTTGGCCCACCGGCTCGGCTGTCGTGAACGACGTCGCGCATCCAGACTTGCCCACCGAATCCCGGCGAACCACCCCAGACGCTGGCATTCGCACGCAAGCGTGATGACATGTCGATAAACCCCTTTCACCACCTTTCTTCGCTTCACGGCACGCAAACCCGCAGCACGGATCCCCCACTCCCCGAGCCACGCAAGGGGCGAATCGTTCCGCCCGATTTCCGGCTGGAATTCCCATTCCCGGCACGCCCCCACGGCCACCCCTTTCCTTTTTCGAACGTACGTACGAACATAGAGTCATGGCCACCACCGACCGGCAGGCCACGACGCTGGCCCTCGCACACGCCCTGTCAGCCGCCGAGCGCGGACTGGCCGTCATCCCCCTGTCCCGGAGCAAGCTCCCGGCCCTGCGCTCCCCCCACCACGACGACCCCGGCCCCACCTCCTGCCACGGCGAGTGCGGCCGTTTCGGGCACGGCGTGTACGACGCCTCCACCGACCCCGCCCGTATCCGCGAGCTGTTCGCCGCCGCGCCCTGGGCCGGCGGCTACGGCATCGCCTGCGGGCTGCCCCCGCACCACCTCATCGGCGTGGACCTCGACACCAAGACGGGCACCGACTCCTCGGCCGCGCTGCGCGAACTGGCCCTGCGGCATCTGTTCACGATCCCCGAGACGGTCGTGGTGATCACCCCGAGCGGCGGCCGCCACCTGTGGCTGACCGGCCCGCCGGACGCCGTCGTCCCCAACTCCGCCGGCCGCCTCGCCCCCGGCATCGACATCCGGGGCGCCGGCGGATACCTCGTCGGCCCCGGCTCCCGCACCGAGCACGGCGTGTACGCGACCGCTCCGGGAACCGGCCACCTGGCCCCCGCCGCCTGCCCGCCGGCCCTGCTGCGCCTGCTCCTGCCCCCGCCACGCGCCGCGCACCCGGCGCCGCCGCCGGCCGGCGACCACGGGCGGGGCCTGATCCACTTCGTGCTCACCGCGCACGAGGGCCAGCGCAACACCCGCCTGTTCTGGGCGGCCTGCCGCGCCTACGAGAACGGCATCGGTCCCGCCCTGCTGGCTCCCCTGATCGAAGCGGCCGTCGGCACCGGCCTGACCGAACTCGAGGCCCGCGCCACGATCGCCTCTGCGGCCCGCATGACCGGCCACCGGCCCTGACGGCCGCCCGGTCCTCCGGCACCGCAGCCGGGGCCGGTCCTAGTCGGTGGCGGCGGGTTCCGTCCGCACGCCCGGACGCGTACCGGGGACGGCCGGCCGCTGTTCCTCCTGCCTGCCCAGCGCCGCGAGGACCAGGGTCACGGTGACCGATCCGGCCGCCATCAGCGTCATCGCCGTGGCCGGGGAGGTCAGTTGGGCCAGCGTGCCCGCGAGAGCCGCACCGGCGCCCTGCAGGGCGGCCATGCCGGTGGCGTGCAGGCCGAGGGCCTGGCCGGTGAGGTCGTCGGGGGTGAGGGACATCAGGCGTTCCTGCAGGACCAGGCTCGCGGCGAAGCCGACGGAGGCGACGGCGGCGGCCACGGCCGACAGCGCCACCCCGGGCCGCAGGACGAAGAACAGGTAGGGCACCGCCAGCAGCAGGCGCAGCGGGGTGGCGAGCCGGCGGCGCACCGCGGGCGGCACGAGGCGGCCCACCGCCATGTCGCCCAGGAACATGCCCAGCGCCCCGCACGCGTACAGCGTGCCGGCGGCGCCGGGGGCGTAGGACACGTAGAGCGAATCGCCGCCCACCACCAGGCCGTTGGGGACCCACAGGCCCAGGTAGGTGAGGCGGCGGGAACGCGATGACCACAGGAGGGCGTTGGTGCGCCAGGTCGCCGAGAGGGACGGGCGGCCGGTGGCACGCGGTGGGCGGGCCGTGAGACCCAGACGGCTGACGAGGGCCGACACCAGGTACAGCGCGGCCGCGAGGAGCAGGCAGGTCCGCGGGGACAGGAGCGCCAGCAGTGCGCCACCCACCGCGAAACCGGCCACCTGGGTCAGGCCCCAGAGCATGTTGTAGACCGAACGGCCAAGGACATAGCCGTCCTTGGACAGGATGTCGTTCAGCAGCCCGCCACGCACTCCCCCGCCCAGCGACGCGACCAGTCCCTGCAGCAGTACGACCGCGAGGACCGCCCGGACCGGCAGACCGGGCAGCGCCAGCACCGCCGTACCGGCCGCGAAGGCGAGGGCCAGGCCGGTCAGGATCGCGCGCGGGGGCAACCGGTCGGCGCCCGAGAGCAGGAACGTGGCCCCCACCAGCTGCGCGAGCTGTGGACCGAACATGCTCACCGCCGACAGGAGCGGAGAGCCCGTGGCCCGGAAGACGAGGGTGCCGAGGGCCAGGGCACCCATCGTCTGGGCCGCGGCGAAGCCGGCGAAGGAGAGCAGGAAGGGGGTGAACTCCGGGGTGCGGAACAGGGTTCGGTAGCTGCGCATGCGGCAGAGTCTCGGGCCGGCCGGGCGGCCGTGTTTACTGTTTCGCCGACACGCGAAAGGTCGTACGCATGGGCTTGTGGCAGATCGACACCGACACCCTCGCCCGCAGCCGGTTCGTGCTCTCGCCGTTCGCCGAGACCTTCGCGAGCCTGAAACTGCTGCACGCGGGGACCGGTGCCCATCCGGGCGAGGAGGCCTGGCTGCGCGAGCATCTGCCCGGCTACCGCGCGCGCCTGGCGGCCGATCCGGTGGCCGGGCCGCTCGTACGGGCGGCCCTCGGCGCGTCCTGGATCGCCGACTTCTTCTGCCCCACCTCGTGCGTGGGGGAGAGCTTCGAGCAGACCGTGGCCCGGGTGCGGACGGCCGGGGCCGGGGACGCGCGGGCCGACCTCCGCGTGTCCCTGCGGGGCCCGCTGCCCGCCGCCCTGGAACGCGACGACCTGCCCGAGCGGGCGGCCGCGCTCCTGACGTACGTGTGGGAGGAGACCGTACGACCGTACTGGCGGCGCAGGCGGCGGGTCCTGGAGGCCGACGTGGCCGCGCGGACCGCGCGGGTCGGCCAGGGCGGCTGGGCGGCCGTGCTGGACTCCCTCCGCCCGGGGACACGGTGGCTCGGGGAGAGCCGGTTCCAGGTCAACCTCAACGCGTATCCGCCGCGGGAGATCGCCGCCGGCGCCGAGCTGCTGTTCATGCCGGTGACGCCGAGGACCGGATGGGTGTCGTGGGAAGGACAGGAGCGGTACGCCGTCGTCTACCCGTGTATCGGTGTGCTCGCCGAGGACCACGGCCACCGGCCCGTCCCGGCCGGCCTCGACGCCCTCGTCGGAACCGCGCGCGCCGGGCTCCTCGCCCTGCTCGGCACTCCCATGAGCACGACCCAACTGGTCGCCGTGACCGGCCAGGGCCTGGGCTCGGTGGGCCGGCACCTGCGGGTGCTGCGGGACGCCGGCCTGGTGGAACGGCGCCGGGCCGGCCGCTCGGTGCTGTACGTGCGCACGGCGGCGGGCGAGGTGCTCCTGGAGGCCTCGGGCGCCGGCGCGCACCTCGGCCCCACACGTTGAGGATTTCCGGGCGTCGCCTTTCCGAATGCCGGCGCCGGAAATAACCGATGGAACGGGCATCCGACATTGGTTAGCCTCGCGCGGATGGAGATTCGGACGTTCGCGGAAAGCGACTGGCCGCAGGCCTGGCCGATCATCGAGCGGATAATCCGCGAAGGGGACACCTTCTGCTACGACCCGCTCCAGAGCGAGGCGCAGGCGCGCGACCTGTGGCTGGTACCGCCGCCGGGACATGTCGTGGTGGCAGTGGAGGGCCGGCGCGTGATCGGCACCTCCAACATGTACCCCAACCGGCCCGGGCCCGGTTCGCACATCGCCAGCGGTAATTTCATGGTCGCGCCGGAAGCACGCGGCCGGGGCGTCGGCCAGGCCCTGGGCGAATACCTGCTGGACTGGGCGCGCGGTCACGGATTCGCCGGCGTGCAGTTCAACGCCGTCGCGGCCTCCAACACACCGGCGCTCAAGCTGTACCAGCGTCTCGGGTTCGCCGTCATCGGCACCGTGCCCGGCGCGTTCCGGCATCCGGCGCTGGGCCCGGTCGGCCTGCATGTCATGTACCACGACCTGGAACCGACCCGCGGACAACCCGCGGCAGGCGGCCGCCCCGCACCGGGCCGGCGCTAACGTGGCCACGGTCGCCAGCCCGACAGCGCCGAAGGAGCGAGCCGCATGGAGATCGTGTCGTCCCAAAAGGTCACCACCTTCCTGATGTTCGAGGGAAACGCGGAAGCGGCGATGACCTTCTACGCCTCCCTCTTCGACGACGCCGAAATCGTCAGCATCACCCGCTACGGCTCCGACGGCCCCGGGAAGGACGGAAGCGTGCAGCACGCGACGTTCTCGCTCGGCGGCCAGCAATTCATGTGCATCGACAGCCCCGTGAAACACGGATTCACTTTCACACCCGCGATCTCCCTCTTCGTGCAATGCGAGAACGAGGCCGAGATCGACCGTCTCTACGCGGCCCTCGTCGAGCAGGGCACCGCGCTCATGCCGCTCGGAAACCACGGCTTCAGCCCCAGGTTCGGCTGGGTCAACGACCGGTTCGGCGTCTCCTGGCAACTGAACCTGCCCGCGTGAGCCCCCTGTCCCCGGTCCCAGCAGAGCCGGGACACCGGGGATTCAGGGTGAGACACGCAGAGAGGGTGTCCCGATGAACGGGGCACCCTCTCTGACCTGCACTGTCTATGACCTGTGCGGAGGCGGTGGGATTTGAACCCACGGTGACATCGCTGCCACGACGGTTTTCAAGACCGTTCCCTTAGGCCGCTCGGGCACGCCTCCCCGCGGCCGCCCGTGATCGGCGGCGCGCGTACAGATTACCGGGCCGCCGCCGGGGCGTGGGTACACCGGGTGCCGCCGGGGGTTCCCGCGCGGCACCCCGGGTGGAAGCGTCAGCTGTCGCCGGCCCGGGAGCCGAGGGAGAGGTCCACCGTGTGCTCCTGGCCACCCCGCTTGTAGGTGATCGTGACCTTGTCGCCCGGCTTGTGGGTCCAGATCTCGCCGATCAGGGTGGGGCCGCTGTCGATCACGTGGTCGTCGAGCTTGGTGATGACGTCGCCGGGCTTCAGGCCGGCCTTGTCGGCCGGGCCGCCGGACTCGACCGCGGCGGAGCCGGACGCGCCCTGGTCGGTGATCTTCGCGCCGGCCGTGGAGTCCTCCAGGGACACGGACGCGCCGATCTTGGCGTAGACCGGCTTGCCGGTCTTGATCAGCTGCTGGGCGACGTACTTGGCCTGGTTGATCGGGATCGCGAAGCCGAGGCCGATCGAACCGGACTGGCCGGAGCCGAGGCCGCCGCTGCTGCTGGACTGGATCGCCGAGTTGATGCCGATCACCGCGCCGGTGGCGCTCAGCAGCGGGCCGCCCGAGTTGCCGGGGTTGATCGACGCGTCGGTCTGCAGGGCGCTCATGTACGACGCCTTGCTGGAGGAGCTGCCGTCGCTGGAGGCCACCGGGCGGTTCTTGGCGCTGATGATGCCCGTGGTGACGGTGTTGGACAGCCCGAAGGGAGCGCCGATGGCGATGGTCTCGTCACCGACGGCCACCTTGTCGGAGTTGCCGAGGGCGAGCGGCTTGAGGTCGGAGGGGGCGTTCTTCAGCTTGATGACGGCGACGTCGTACCCCTGGGCGTGCCCGACGACCTCGGCGTCGTACTTCCTGCCGTTCGGGAAGGTGGCGGAGAGCTTGCCGCCGTCCACCGCTTCGGCCACCACGTGGTTGTTGGTGACGATGTGGCCCTGGGTGTCGAAGACGAACCCGGTTCCGGTGCCGCCCTCGCCGCTGGTGCTCTCCGCCTCGATGGTGACCGTGCTGGGCAGTGCGCTGGAGGCCACGTTGGCGATGGTGCCGGGGGCACGCTTGATCTGGGAGGCGCCGTCGGAGGCGGAGACGGTGGTGGAGCCGGAGCCGTCGTTGTCCTTGGCCAGGGTGTAGCCGATTCCGCCGCCCAGGCCGCCCGCGACCAGCGCGGCCACCAGGACCGCGGCGACCAGCCCGCCGCGCCCGTTGCGGGGCTTGGGCGCGGGCTGCTGGTACGACGAGCCCCAGCCCGCGCCCGCCGCCCCGCCGGAGCCGCCGTCGCCGTAGGCGGGCGTGGCGGTGGGCGGCGGCCAGGAGCCGTCGGCGGCCGGGGCGCCGGGGGCGCCGTAGGGCTGGTGGGCGTCGGGGGCGGGACCCGGAGCCCCGTGCGGCGGGCCCGCGGGGGTCTGCGCCGCGGGTGCCGGGTACTGCCCCGGGGCGCCCGGGGTGCCCTGGGGCACCGGCGGCAGCGGAGTCGTCGGCGCACCCCCGTCGGGCGCGGGGCCCTGCGGGGAAGCAGCGGGAGATGCCACCGGCACGGGAGGTGCGGACGGGGCCGGGGGTACCGCGTTGCCCTCGTTCTCGGTGCTCACAGCTCTTCTCCTCGATCCACGGCTGTTGTTCCAGGTCGCACTCGGACACACTCGCTCAGGCACGCCCGTCGTGGCGTGCACGCCGGTCGCCCGTGCGGCAAAGGCCCGGTGCGACAGCTCTGCGTGTTTCGGTGTTCCACTTGTATGCAGTCAGCTTTTCCCATGGGCCGTCAGAGCACCATAAGCGGTGGCTGTGGGTCCAGGGCCACTCTTTATATAGGATATTTCTCGCAAAAGTTTGACCGAGGTGCAGAACGGATGCCACCGCTCACCGCCCGGACCGACCGGCGCCCGCCCCGTGTACCCCGCGTCGGTGGCACCATGACGCGGTGACCCACGCACCACACCACACCATCCAGGTCGTCGCTCACCGGGGTGCCTCCGAGGACGCGCCGGAGCACACCCTGGCCGCGTACAAGAAAGCGATCGAGGACGGGGCGGACGCCCTCGAATGCGACGTACGGCTCACCGCCGACGGTCATCTGGTCTGCGTCCACGACCGCCGGGTGAACCGGACCTCCAACGGCCGGGGTGCCGTGTCCGCGCTGGAGCTCGCCGATCTCGCCGCCCTGGACTTCGGCAGCTGGAAGACCCGCGAGGCCTGGCGCGGACGGGACGAGGAGCCGGACTGGGAGCACCGGCCGGAGGACCCGGCGGACACCTCCGTGCTCACCCTGGAGCGGCTGCTCGAACTGGTCGCGGACTCCGGGCGGCGGGTGGAGCTGGCCATCGAGACCAAGCACCCCACGCGCTGGGCGGGCCAGGTCGAGGAGCGGCTGCTGCATCTGCTGAAACGGTTCGGGCTGGACGCGCCGGCCTCGGCCGCCGAGTCGCCGGTCCGGATCATGAGCTTCTCGGCGCGCTCGCTGCACCGGGTGCACGCCGCCGCGCCGACGCTGCCGGCGGTCTACCTGATGCAGTTCGTCTCACCCCGGCTGCGCGACGGGCGGCTCCCGGCGGGCGTGCGCATCGCGGGCCCCTCGATCCGCATCCTGCGCAGCCACCCGGCGTATGTGGAACGGCTGAAACGAGCCGGCCACCAGGTCCACGTCTGGACCGTGAACGAGCCGGCGGACATCGATCTGTGCGCGGAACTGGGCGTCGACGCAATCATCACCAACCGCCCGCGCGCGGTGCTGCGCCGGCTGGGCCGCTGAACGGAAGGAGACGCGAGCCCGGGCACGGGCCGCCGTTCGCGGGCCGCGCAAGCCGGGTGAGGAACCGGTGCGCGCCCCTTGACCCCGGGCGGAGGACTGCAGCATCCTCCCTTCTCGGCCACACCCTTGAAATCCAGCCACAGAGTAACCGGCCCGTCACAGGGAGTGCTCCGGCGTATTCGCCGTGTGTGCAGACGTTGCGAATGCGTCAGCGGAAGAGGACTGGCCGGTTTCCGGTACAGGCCATTGGGGCATCCACACCGTGGCGTGGGGCGAAGGAGGTCTCGGGGGTGGCGTTGGTGGTGGCACAGGAGGTGCCCACGTCGTCGAGCATGGCCGTTCCCCATGGCCCTGCGGGCGTGGGGAAGGCGAGACACCGGATGCGAGCGCAACTGCGCGGCGGCGGGGTGCCGGAGTCGGTCGTCGACGACGCCGTACTGATCCTTTCCGAGCTCTTGAGCAACGCCTGCAAACACGGGCGGCCGCTCGGGGACGCCCCGGCCGGGGACGGTGCCGTGCGCGCCGCGTGGAGGGTGGACGCGCGCGGGCGGCTCATCGTCGAGGTGACGGACGGCGGCGGTCCGACCCGCCCGGCCCCGGCCACTCCGTCGGTCACCGCGCACGGCGGCCGCGGGCTGAACATCATCACGGCGCTCGCCGACGACTGGGGCGTCCGGGACGACACCCAGGGCGAGGTGACGGTCTGGGCCGTGGTCCACGAGGACGTTCACGATCCGGACGCCAGGTGCCGGCGCGGGGGTTTCGCTACGCGCGTCACCGCGTCCCCGGTCCCGGCCATGGCCGAACTGGACTTCGTGGACGCGTTCGACGAACTGGGCTGAGCCCCGGGTCGACCCGTCGGCGGGCCGCGGCCGTACGCCGTAGGCGTCGCCCGCGTGTCCGTTGTCCACAGGTTCCCGTGGGTCAGGGTGCGAACGGCTAGGCTCCCGCCCGTACCAGACGAGCCGTAACCGGGAGACCCCACGATGGCCAAGAAGCGACCCCAGACGAAGGCCAAGCGCCCGCAGCAGGCAAACGGGGACATCCCGGTGGTCGGCGCCCGCGAGCCCTGCCCCTGCGGCAGCGGCCGGCGCTACAAGGCGTGTCACGGCCGGGCCGCCGCGCACGCCGTGACCGAGCTGGTGCGCCGCCCGTTCGAGGGGCTGCCGGGCGAGTGCGACTGGGTGGCGCTGCGCGAACTGGTGCCGGCCGCCACCGTCGAACTGCCCCTCGCCGGCGGCCTGCCCGAGGGGGTCCCCTCGGTCACGCTGGCCACGGTGCTGCCGATGGCCTGGCCGGCGCTGCGCCGCGACGACGGCTCGGTCCTGCTCGGCCTGCAGAACGACACGCCCTCCGGTGACATCAGCCGCGACCTCGCCGACACCCTCCGGCGCACGCTCGAGGCGGCGCCGGGTTCGCCGGTGGAGGGCCGCCGTGCGCCCGCCGACGGTCCCAGGCTGCAGGAGCTGCTCGACCCGGAGGGCCCGTTCGAGCCGGTCGTGCACAGCGGCTTCGAGTTCTGGGTGCCGGACGCGGAGAACGCCACGCCGGAGGTGGCCGCCTCCCTGGAGCGGGCCAACGCCGCCGCCATCCCGACCGTGAAGCTGTCCGGCGTGGACGCCGCGTACTGGTGCGAGACCCCGGAGAAGAACCACCTGCGCTGGGTCATGCCGCACCCGGAGGAGCAGCTTCTGGACGCTCTCGCCCGGCTGCACGCGGCGGGCCGGTCCAGCCTCGGCGAGGGCACCCGGCTGGTGGGCTCCTTCCGTGCTCACGGGCTCACGGTGCCGGTCTGGGACCTGCCGAGCGGGGTCACGGCCGAGGACGTGGAGAAGCCGGCCGCAGAGTTCGCCGAGCGGCTCGCCGCCGCCCTCGCGTCCGGGGAGCCGCTCACCCCCGAGGAGCGCCGGGCCCGCGGCGGACTGACCAACCGGCAGGTCACGCTCAGCTGACGTGCCACGGCGCCCGTCCCACGGCTGACCGACCGGTCAGCCGTGACGGCGGAACCGGCATCAGGTGACTCCTGTCACAACTGCCCGGCACGACAGTGGGATCGGTGTCCGAATAGCCGAGATCGAATTTGCGAACAGCCGATCTCTTGTTACCGTTCCAGTAGCCCGGTTGCTGGTGCATCCCCCGTCGCCAGCAACCGGGCCTTTCCATGTCCGCATCCGGCGGACAGTCCGCCGCGATGCGTCAACTGCCTTGTGTCAGTTCGGAGTTGCTGCCCGAGCGCAGCAGCAGCGGCTCGTCGGAGCCACGCACGGCGAACTCGGTGACGGCCGTGTAGCCGTCCAGTGCGCCCCGGGTGTGCTCACGGGGCGTCTCGCAGGTGGCGGGCTCGTCTTCGGAGCCGGTGGCGCAGTGGATCTGCACGGTCCGGCCGCCGGGTCCCATCATGCTCAGCACGGGTTCCATGGCTTCACCGGTGGCATTGCGGTAATAGGTGCGCGCCCAGGTGTCCTCGCCCTGGGTCAGCACACAGGTCTGCGCCTCGACGCCCTCCGCGGAGGAGAGTTCCGGCCCGCAGCGGGTCGCGGTGGCCAGCCCGAGGCCGAGCAGCCGGGGCGAGCGCGAGGGTGCGGCGGAGGGCACCTTCGCGTCGCCGCCGGCGCCGTCCCGGCCGCCCGCCCGCCGGGGCGCCGCGGCGTCGCCCACCTGTCCCGTGGACGCCACGGCCAGCGGCAGTGCGATCACGGCCACCACGATGCCCGCCAGGGCGAGCAGACGAAGCCTTCGGGAGTCGGGCCCGCCGCGGTGCGGCGACCGTGTGCGGCCGCCCCCAGAAATGCGCAGCATGTAGCGGAAGATAACGATCGCGGGCGGGCGGAAGCCGTGTCCGCGCCGGACACTCCTACAACTCGGGTGCGCTCACACCCGTACGAGTGAGGGCGTCGACCACGGCGTCCACCACCGCCTCCACGTCGGGCACCCAGGGCGAGGCCGAGCCGGGCAGCGGGGCACGCTCCCAGCGGACGGCGCCCTGACCGGTCTCGGACGGCGGCAGGGCGATGTAGCCGCCCTCCCCGTGGAAACGCAGGGAACCGGGCACGAAGTCCTTGGCGTAGAGCAGTTCGCCGAGCTGCTCCATGGAGTACGGCTTGACGAGCACCGCCCAGCGGGTGGGCGAGGCGACCACCGGGCCGAGCCGCATGCCCCGCCGGTCGAGGAGGTCCAGGGCGCGGGCCGCCGCGGGCGCCGGCAGGCTGACCGCGCAGGGCGCCGTACCGCCGGTGGCGAGGACGATCGGCGCGGCCGGCCGGTTGTTCCACCACCAGCGCACCATGCGCGCGTCGGTCGTGGCCGCGAGCAGACCGGGGTCGAAGGGGTGGGCGCCGGGCACCGTGCACTCCGGGTCCGGGCAGGCGCAGCGCGCCCGGCCCTGCGGGTCCGAAGCCACACCCGGGAGTACCGGCCACTGCCATTCCGCCGCGAAGGTCAGGGCCGCGCTGATCGGCTCAGGCCTCCCGTCGTTCCGCCTGGACAGGAGCCTGCGTCGCCTTCCGAGGATCTCGCGCATGAGCGCTCGTTCCTTTCCGTTGCACCGCTGGCAACACCGTGGACCACATCACACCATGTGTCGATCACTGCACTGTGCGTACCTGTTGGCGCATCACACCCCCGCGCACGGCAGGGGGACCCCAGGGGTCGATCGTCGGCCGCGTCCTCAGTGCGTCCATCGGAGCACGGGTGCGGCGCGGGGGTGGCGAAGTATGGCGTTTTGCCGTCGCGCGTGTTTCTCTCCGCCTCCGCCACGGGAGGATGGGGCTCGGCCGTCGATGGTTATGACGTCCGGGTCCGGCGCCAGGTTCCAGGTGGCCCCCAACCACCCCTGGCCTTCATCGAGTACGTACCCATCACGACCGTTGTGACGCTCCGTGGAACGACGCCAGTCGACCGCAAAGAGCCGTCACCCGAGGCAGTTTTAGGCCAACTTGGTAGTAAGGCAAGGGTTTCGAGAGAAAGCCACTTCAAACCCATGGACACCAGGAATCCTCGCAGGACAATGCTGGACATCCCCTCACGAGTGCGTGTACATGTGGAGACACTGCTAGCGGCGCAGAATGACATGGGGGTTTGCGATGCTTCTGAGCAATACGCACCGGTCTGAAGGCCGGACGCCATGAGCGCCCCCCATCCGCCGAAAGTGGCCGGAATCGATCCAACGGTTCCCACACCCGCACACACTGTCGCGCCCGCACCCCACGCCCCGGACGCCGCCCACGCCCCGGACGCCGCGGCTCCGGTCAGAAGCACCCCCGCTCCCACCGGTCCCGCCCCCGGGACGCTGCTCCAGGACCGGCTGGCCGGCTGGGTGTCGGACCTCACGACCCTCCACGAACTGACCGAACGCCTGTCCGCGACGAACGCGCTCGAGCCCGCCCTCCAGGAGCTGCTGCGCGCCGGTTCCGCCCTCGTCGGCGCCCGCCGCGGCCTGGTCGCCCTGGAGCCCGCCGACGGGCTCGGTCCCCGCACCACCGCCGGCCTCGGTCTCGGCCGCGCCGATCTCGGCCACCTGGAGACCGTGCCGCGTGACGCCCTGCCCCACGGCACCCTCCTCGACGCCGGCCGGGGCACCGGCGCGCACGACGGGATCGCCCACCCCGACCTCTTCGCCGAGGACGGTCTGGACCCCCGCCACCGCGAGGTGGCCGCGCGCCTCGGCTACGCCGCCAGCTACGCCCTGCCCCTGTCCACCGGGCCGGCCGGTCACCTGGGTGCCGCCGTCTGGCTCTACGACGAGCCCGCCGAACCGGACGAGCGCCGCCGCCACCTGGCCGGCCTCTACGTCCGGCACGCCTCGGAGCACCTGGCCCGGCTGCTGGAAGTCGAGCGCACGCGCGCGTGCATGGCCACCATCACCGAGGAACTGCTCCCGTCCCGGCTGCCCCGGGTGGCCGGCGTCCAGCTCGCCGCCCGGCACCGCACCTCCCCGCGCGGCGGCGGCGACTGGTACGACGCGCTGCCCCTGCCCGACGCCGCCCTCGGCCTCTCCGTCGGCTCCGTCACCGGATCCGGGCCCAGCGCGGTGGCCGCCATGGGCCGGCTGCGCGCCTCCCTGCGGGCCTACGCCGTGATGGAGGGCGAGGATCCGGTCGCCGTGCTGTCCGACCTGGAGCTGCTGCTGCGGCTGACCGAGCCCGCGCGTTCGGCCACCGCGCTGTTCGCCTACTGCGAACCGGCGCTGCGCCGGGTCACCCTGGCCGGTGCCGGGCACAGCCCGCCGCTGCTGATCGGCGAACGGCGCACCGAGTTCGCCGAGACCTCCGTCTCCGCGCCGCTCGGCATGCTCGCCTGCTGGGAGGCGCCCAGCGTGGAGGTCCAGGCCGAGGCGGGAGACACCGTCCTGCTCTACACCGACGGGCTGCTGCACCGTACCGGCGACCCGATGGACCGCGCCTTCGCCCGGCTGCACGCGGCGGCCGCGAGCATCCCGCGCGCGCTGCGCCACGACCCCGAGGCGGTCACCGACCACGTGCTGCGGACCGTGCTGCCGGACGGCCGGGACACGGCGGACAGCCCGGAGGACGTGGTCCTGCTCGCCGCCCGCTTCGACTGAGCACCGCCGTCACCCGGCGTGGCCGGGCCCGGACCGGTCGGCATGACCGGCCATAACAGCCGTTCCGGCCCCGGGCCCCTTCCGGTGCGACCGTACGATGATGGAGGTCCCCGCTCGGCCACAAGCAGGAGCGTCGCGGGCCCCGGGGGAGATCACATGGCGTATCGAGGAGGATCACGTGGCCGACGAGCTCAACCCGGCTGTCACCGACGAGGCTGCTACCGCAGCGGGTCCGGAAGCCGAGGCCGAGGAGCCCATCAAGCAGCGGAAGAACGGCCTGTACCCGGGCGTCTCCGACGAGCTGGCCGAGAACATGCAGTCCGGGTGGGCCGACACGGAGATGCGTGATCTGCGGCCCGTCCCGCAGGCCGCCGAGACCGCGCGCCGCCGCGCCGCGCTCTCCGCGCGCTTCCCCGGCGAGCGTCTGGTCGTCCCCGCGGGCAACCTGAAGACCCGCTCGAACGACACGGAGTACGCCTTCCGCGCCTCCGTCGAGTACGCCTACCTCACCGGCAACCAGACCGAGGACGGTGTCCTCGTCCTGGAGCCCACCGCCGGCGGGCACAAGGAGACGATCTACCTCCTGCCCCGCTCCGACCGCGAGACCGGCGAGTTCTGGCTGTCCGGCCAGGGCGAGCTGTGGGTGGGCCGCCGCCACTCGCTCACCGAGTCCGAGGCGCTCTACGGCATCCCGGCCGCCGACGTGCGTGAGCTGGCCGACGCGCTGCGCGAGGCCACCGGCCCGGTGCGGGTCGTGCGCGGCCACGACGCCGGCATCGAGGCCGCCCTGACCGACAAGGTCACCGCCGAGCGCGACGAGGAGCTGCGCGTCTTCCTCTCCGAGGCCCGGCTGGTCAAGGACGAGTTCGAGGTCGGCGAGCTGCAGAAGGCCGTCGACTCCACGGTCCGCGGCTTCGAGGACGTGGTGAAGGTCCTCGACAAGGCCGAGGCGACGAGCGAGCGCTACATCGAGGGCACGTTCTTCCTCCGCGCGCGCGTGGAGGGCAACGACATCGGCTACGGCTCCATCTGCGCGGCCGGCCCGCACGCCTGCACGCTGCACTGGGTGCGCAACGACGGCCCGGTGCGCTCCGGCGACCTGCTCCTGCTGGACGCCGGTGTGGAGACGCACACGCTGTACACCGCCGACGTCACGCGCACGCTGCCCGTCAACGGCACCTACAGCGAGATCCAGAAGAAGATCTACGACGCCGTGTACGAGGCCCAGGAGGCCGGCATCGCGGCCGTGAAGCCGGGCGCCAAGTTCCGTGACTTCCACGACGCCGCCCAGCGCGTGCTCGCCGAGCGGCTCGTCGAGTGGGGCCTGGTCGAGGGCCCGGTCGAGCGCGTCCTCGAACTGGGCCTGCAGCGCCGCTGGACGCTGCACGGCACGGGTCACATGCTCGGCATGGACGTCCACGACTGCGCGGCCGCCCGTACCGAGACCTACGTGGACGGCACGCTGGAGCCGGGCATGGTCCTCACCGTCGAGCCGGGCCTGTACTTCCAGGCCGACGACCTGACGGTCCCGGAGCAGTACCGGGGCATCGGCGTCCGCATCGAGGACGACATCCTCGTCACCGAGGACGGCAACCGGAACCTCTCGGCGGGCCTGCCGCGCCGCTCCGACGAGGTCGAGACGTGGATGGCGGCCCTGAAGGGCTGACCGCACCAACGAGCCGCCGATGGCCGGGCACCCGCAGGGGTGCCCGGCCATCGGCGGTGCGGCGGGCCTCCGGCCGGACCGGCTCCCAGGACTCCGGGTGCGCACGGTTTCACGCCGGGGCGGCACCCCTGGCCGCGCGGGACCGGATCGGCTCCCGTCATGCTGTGAGCAGGGACGGGTCCCGCTTCCACTTGAGGATCTTGTCGAAGCTGACCACGGTCCCACCCCGCCCCGGCTTGCCGCCGATGTGCACGTGATCGGCGAGTTCCCTGATCAGACAGAGCCCGCGGCCGTGCTCCGCGTCCGACTGCGCGGGCCGGAGATCCTGGGCGACGGAGAAACCGGGCCCCGAATCGGCCACCTCGATCCGGCACTTCTCACCGTCGAGGTAGGCGGTCACCCGGTACGCCTCCGAACAGCCTGCGGACGCGCCGTCCCCACCGTGCTCGACGGCGTTGGCGCAGGCCTCGCTGAGGGCGACGGACAGGTCGTAGGAGACGTCCGGGTCCACGCCCGCGGTCTCCATCGTGCCGATGAGCAGCCGGCGCGCGAGCGGGACGCTGGCGGCCTCGCGACGCAGATGGAGTGACCACCAGATGCTCATGCTCCAGCCTCCTGGCCGCGGCTCGACATACCGTTACCTATTGCCGCGCGTGCCCGGCCGTAAGCACACCGTTCACGTGACACCGCCCATAGGGACGATGTGTTCCGGACGAAAACGATGTATGGAAGATCCGATTCCGGCGGAATGGGATCTTCCGGCCATGTCGGCGGCGTACCCACGGTGACCGAATCCGGCGACCTGCCGCGTGGCGCGGGCGGGTCCAGTGCGATGATGACCCCGCCATGACTGCCCCCCACCCCCGCACGGCACCCCCCGGAGCCGGGCTCCGGATGCTACGGGCCGCGGTGTTCGCCGCGGTCTGTGTCGTGCTGGCCGCGGCCGGGCACACACTGGCCTCCTGCGCGCGGCTGCCCCTGTGGACGCTCGGCGCGGGATTCCTGGGCTCCCTGCTGCTCGTGGCACCGCTCGCCGGGCGCGCGCGCTCGCTGCCCGGCATCGTCGCGGTCCTCGCGCTCGGCCAGACCGTGCTGCACACGCTGTTCGGACTGGGGCAGCACGGGACCGCGGCCGCGATGTCCATGGGCCCGATGAGCACGCCGGCGAGCGACGGCGCGCTCGTCGAGCGGGCCGCCCGGCTGCTGTGCGGGTCCAGCGCCTCGGCGCTCACCCCCGGACACGCCTACCGGCTCCTGCTCGACGCGCACCTCATCGACTCCTCGGGCGATCCGGCGGGCGCCATGCCGGCCATGCACCACATGACCGGCGGCTCCGGCGGCACGCCGGCGGCGCTGCTGCCCTCCGTGCCGATGGTCCTCGGTCACATCGTCGCGGCCGTCGTGACCGGCTGGCTGCTGCGCCGGGGCGATCTGGCCGTGCTGCGGCTGATCGAGCTGTCGGCGCACGGAGTCACGGAGGGGGCGCTCGTGCGCTCCCTGCGCGCCGCGCTCGCGCTGACCCGCGCACTGTGCGCCGGGCTGCTGCCCGCGGCCGGACCGCGCCCGCGCGCCCGCCGCGCCGCCCGCGACGAACCGCCCGCCCCGCACACCACCGAACTCCAGCACACGGTGATCCGGCGCGGCCCGCCCGCCGCCGCGTTCCTCCTCGCCGCCTGACACGACGCGAGCACCCCCGCACCGGAGCCCGAAACGGACGAGCCGGACGGGAGGGGCCGCCGTCGTGCGGCACGCGCGCGTGCGCACATCACCCAGTGGCACAGCGAACGGCACCGCCACGCGCACGCGTACTCCCGATCACCACCGGAACCCACCCCGAAGTGGAGTGCTCCCTGCCATGAAGGCTTCTCGTATCGCCGCCGCCACCGCCGTCGCGGGCTCGGCCGTCCTCGCCCTGTCCGGCACCGCCTTCGCGCACGTCAGCGTGCAGCCCGAAGGACCCGCGGCCAAGGGCGGCTACGCGGTCGTCGACTTCAAGGTCCCCAACGAGCGCGACGACGCCTCGACCGTCAAGCTCGAGGTGAACTTCCCCGCCGACCACCCGCTGGCCTCGGTCATGCCCCAGCCGCTGCCCGGCTGGAACGTGAAGGTCACCAAGTCCAAGCTGGACAAGCCGCTGACCATGCACGGGGAGAAGATCGACGAGGCCGTCACCAAGGTCACCTGGACCGCCGACGGCAAGGGCGTCGAGCCCGGCTACTTCCAGAAGTTCCCGCTCTCCATCGGCGCCCTGCCCGAGGACACCGACCAGCTCGTGTTCAAGGCGGTCCAGACGTACTCCGACAAGGAGGTCGTGCGCTGGATCGAGGTGCCGCAGGAGGGCCAGGACGAGCCCGACAACCCGGCCCCGGTGCTGGAGCTGTCCGCCGCCACCGACGACCACCACGGCACCTCGGCCGCCGCCGACAACGCGGCCGACAAGACCGACAGCAAGAGCGGGCAGACCGCGGCCGCCGACGAGGACGCGAAGGGCGGCAGCGACACCACCGCGCGCGTGCTCGGCGTGGTCGGCATCGTCATCGGTGCCGCGGGCGTGGCCTACGGCGTCCTCGCGGGCCGCCGCCGGACCGCCTGATCACCGTTCCGCACGCGCACCGGGGGTCGTGCGACCCTTTCGTACGACCCCCGGTGCGCGCCGGAGTTCTCACATCTGGGAAATTTTTCTATGCGCAAGAAGACGTTCGCCGCGGCCGCGCTGCTCGCCGCCGCCTCCCTGACCCTCTCCGCCTGCGGCAGCGGTGACGACACCACATCACCGGTCTCCGTGGTCTCCGAGGAGTCCGACTCGGGCAAGGCCGCGACCATCCTCGACCAGCCGTTCGTGAAGCCGGACCTGGTCCTGACCGACACGCACGGCAAGAAGTACGACCTGCGCGCCGAGACCAAGGGCCACCCCACCCTGGTCTACTTCGGCTACACGCACTGCCCCGACATCTGCCCGACGACGATGAGCAACATCGCCGTCGCCAAGAAGGCGCTGCCCAAGGCCGAGCAGAACGATCTCAGGGTCGTCTTCGTCACCACCGACCCCGACCGCGACACCCCCGCCGAGCTGGGCAAGTGGCTCAAGGGCATCGACCCCCAGTTCACCGGCCTGACCGGCGACTTCGCCACCATCCAGGCCGGCGCCCGCTCGCTGGGCATCTCCATCGAGCCGACGACGAAGGACAAGAACGGCAAGGTCGTCTCGGTGCACGGCACCCAGGTCATCGCCTTCTCGCCGAAGACCGACGGCGGCTACGTCCTCTACGGCGAGGACACCACCGTCGACGACTACACCAAGGACCTGCCCAAGCTCGTCGAGGGAGCCAAGCCGTGAGGCGTGCCGTCCTGCCGGCGGCCGCCCTCGCCGGCGCCCTGGCCCTCACGGGCTGCGGCTCCGGTCCGGGACCGGACTCCGGCTCGGGCACCTCGAAGGCCGAGCTGTCCGTGAATTCGGTGTACATGCCCCAGCCGGTCTCCGCCGATATGGCCGCCGGGTTCCTGACGATCACCAACCAGGGCGGCGCCAAGGACGCGCTGACCTCGGTCAGCAGCGACGTCGCCGGCCGGGTCACCATGCACAGCACCGTCGCCGGAGCCATGCGGGAGAAGACCTCCTTCTCGATACCCGCCCACGGCCGGCTGGTCTTCCGAAGCGGCGCCAACCACCTGATGTTCGAGGAGCTGAAGCGCACGCCGAAGCAGGGCCAGCACGTGACCCTGAAGCTCACGTTCGCCGAATCCGGGCCCCTCACCGTCGAGATGCCGGTGAAGTCCGCCACGTACAACCCGTCGACCGGACACTGAGGGAGGGACCACCTTGACGCGGACCATCACCCCCCGCCTGCGCACCCTGGTGCTGCTGCTCATCGCCGTCACCGGCGCGCTGCTCGCGGGCGCGGGTCCGGCCGCCGCGCACGCCGCGCTGACCGGCAGCGACCCCGCGCAGGGGGTGGTGGTCGACAAGGCACCCACCCAGGTGTCGCTCACCTTCTCCGAGAAGGTGGCCATGAACGACGACTCGCTGCAGGTCCTCGACCCCAAGGGCGCGAAGGTCCAGGTCGGCTCGCCGGTCAACGTGAGCGGGACCACGTACGCCGTGAAACTCAAGAGCGGCCTGGCCAAGGGCACCTACACGGTCGGCTACCAGGTCGTCTCGGCGGACAGCCACCCGGTCGCCGGTGCCTACACCTTCTCCGTCGGGGCGCCCTCGCAGACCGTCGTCTCCGGCGTCGGCACAACAACGGGCGACACGGCCGTCGGCCGGCTCTACTCCCTGGGACGGTACGTCTCCTACGCCGGCTTCATCGTGCTGGCGGGCGGCGCCGCCTTCGTGCTGGCCTGCTGGCAGCGCGGCTCGGGCGTACGGGCCCTGCAGCGGCTGGTGGTCGGCGGCTGGCTGACGCTCACCGCGTCCACGCTCTGGCTGCTGCTCCTGCGCGGCTCCTACACCTCCTCGGGGAAGTTCGGCGACGTCTTCGACCTGGACCTGCTCGGCCAGGTGCTGCAGACCAAGCCCGGCGCCGCGCTGGTCTCACGGCTGCTGCTGCTCGCCGCCGCCGCGCTGTTCATCGCCGTCCTCTTCGGCGCCTACGACCGGCGGGAGGAGGCCGAGGAGAAGCGTGACCTGACCTTCGGGCTGACCGTCGGCGGAGTGGTCGTCGCCGCCGGACTCGCGGCGAGCTGGGCCATGGCCGAGCACGCCTCCACCGGACTCCAGCCCGGCATCGCCATGCCCGTCGACGTGCTGCACCTGCTGGCCGTCGCCGCCTGGCTGGGCGGCCTCACCGCCCTGCTCGTCGCCCTGTACCGGGCGCCCGCGGACACCCCGGTCGAGGCCGCCGCCGTCCACCGCTTCTCCCGCCTCGCCTTCGTCTCCGTCCTCACCTTGGTCGCCACCGGCACCTACCAGTCCTGGCGGCAGCTCGGCTCCTGGCCGGCGTTCACCGAGACCCGGTACGGGCAACTGCTGCTGGTCAAGATCGCACTGGTGGCCCTGCTGGTCGGCATCGCCTGGATCTCCCGGCGATGGACGGGACGGCTCACGGACCCGGTCACCGAAGCCGGACACACCGAGCAGCCCGCGAAGGAACCCGTCTCCGCACCGGCGTCCGCCGGCCAGGACGCCGCCCCGGACGACGGCGAGCGCGCCGCCCAGCTCGCCCGGCAGCGGGCCGCGGTGGACACCGCCCGGCAGAAGCGGCAGCGGGACGCCGACCCGAACCGCTTCGGGCTGCGCCGCTCGGTGCTCACCGAGGCGGGCGTCGCGGTCGTGCTGCTCGCCGTCACCACCTGGCTGACCCAGACCGAGCCCGGCCGCACCGAGCTGGACGCCAGGGCGGCCTCCTCGTCGTCCTCCAGCTCCTCGTCGTCCTCGTCCGGCGCACTGACCCTGGACATGCCCTTCGCCACCGGCGGCACCGACGGCAAGGGCCTGGTCCGGATCGACTTCGACCCCGCGCGCGTGGGCGGCAACGAGATGCACGTCTACGTCCAGCGGCCCAACGGACGCGCCTTCGACGTCCCCGAGGTGAAGGTCGCCCTCACCCTCACGGCGAGGAAGATCGGACCGCTCCCCGTGACCCCGGACCACATCACCACCGGCCACTGGGCCGCGAGCGGAGTGCAGATCCCCATGGCGGGCGACTGGAAGGTCGCCGTGACCGTGCGGACCTCCGACATCGACCAGGCGACCGTCTCCAAGAACGCGCAGATCGGCTGAACCACACCATGCCCGACCAGTCCCTTCCCGAGACCCGCACGCCCGGCTCCCCGGCGCGCGAGCCGCACGCCCACGACGGCACCGCCGACGGTCACCGTGGTGTCTCCCGGCGGGCACTGCTCGGCACCGCCGGTGCCACCGGGCTGGTGCTCGGCGCGGCAGGCGGTGCCGTGGGATACGCCTCCGCGCCCGCCCAGGCCACTGCGCTGACCTCGGTGGGCGCCGGCCGGGCGATGTTTCACGGGAAACATCAGGCCGGCATCATCGAAGGGCTCCAGGCCCGCGGCCACCTCGTCGCCTTCGACCTCGCGGCGGGCGCGGGCCGCAGGGAAGCGGCGGCCCTGCTCCGCCGCTGGTCGGCGACGGCCGAGCGGCTGATGTCGGGTGAGGCGGCCCCCCACGGCGACACCGGCGTGGCCCGGGACGCGGGGCCGTCCTCGCTGACGATCACCTTTGGCTTCGGCCACAACTTCTTCGGTCGGACCGGCCTGGAGAAGCAGCGGCCGACGGCCCTGGACCCACTGCCCGACTTCTCCTCCGACCACCTCGACAAGGCGCGCAGCGACGGCGACCTGTGGGTGCAGATCGGCGCCGACGACGCCCTCGTCGCCTTCCACGCCCTGCGCGCCATCCAGAAGGACGCCGGTCACGCGGCCCGTGTCCGCTGGCAGATGAACGGCTTCAACCGCACCCCGGGCGCCACCGCCCACCCCATGACGGCCCGCAACCTCATGGGACAGATCGACGGCACCCGGAATCCCAAGCCCGCCGACGCCGACTTCGACCGGCGGATCTTCGTGCCCGCCTCGGCGGAGCCCGCGTGGATGGCGAACGGCTCCTACGCGGTCGTCCGCCGTATCCGCATGCTCCTCGACGACTGGGAGACGCTGTCGCTCGCCGCCCAGGAAGCGGTCATCGGGCGCCGCAAGGACACCGGAGCCCCGCTGTCCGGGGGCGACGAGACGACGCCGATGGACCTGGACAAGACCGACGCCAAGGGCGCGTTGGCCGTTCCCATCAACGCCCACGCCCGGATCACCCGGCCCGACCGCAATGGCGGCGCGGCCATGCTGCGACGCCCGTTCTCCTACCACGACGGCATCGACCAGGACGGCACGCCGGACGCCGGGCTCCTCTTCGTCTGCTGGCAGGCGGACCCGCTGCGCGGCTTCGTGCCGGTGCAGCGCAAGCTCGACCGGGGTGACGCCCTGTCGAAGTTCATCCGGCACGAGGCCAGTGGCCTGTTCGCGGTGCCCGGTGGCGCGGCCGAGGGAGAGTACGTGGGACAGCGGCTCCTGGAGGGCTGATTCCGGCCGGAGGACCACCCCTCCGGGGCTTCAAACCACCCGGTCGAGTGGCGTCGGTGAGACACGGAAGCCCCTCGCCCCGGCGCCCATTAGGGTGAGGACATGCCAGCGAGCTATGCGTATCTCGGTCCCGAAGGCACCTTCACCGAAGTCGCCCTGCGCACGCTTCCGGAGGCCGCCACCCGGGAGCTGATGCCGTACGTGTCGGTGCAGTCCGCGCTGGACGCGGTGCGGGCCGGCGAGGCCGAGGCCGCGTTCGTGCCGATCGAGAACTCCGTCGAGGGCGGCATCACCACCACCCTGGACGAGCTGGTCGCGGGTGAGCCGCTGACGATCTACCGCGAGGTGCTGCTGTCGATCACCTTCGCGCTGCTGGTCCGGCCGGGCACCCGGCTGGCGGACATCAAGACGGTCTCCGCGCATCCGGCGGCCCAGCCCCAGGTGCGCAACTGGCTCAAGGCGAACCTCCCGGACGTCCACTGGGAGTCGGCCGCCTCGAACGCGGACGCCGCGCGCCTGGTCCAGGAGGGCCAGTACGACGCCGCCTTCGCGGGCGAGTTCGCCGCCGCCCGGTACGGCCTGGAGGCTTTGGAGACCGGAATCCACGACGCGGAGAACGCGCAGACCCGCTTCGTGCTCGTCGGCCGTCCGGCCCGGCCCGCGGCACCGACCGGCGCCGACAAGACCTCGGTGGTGCTGTGGCAGCGGGACGACCACCCCGGCGCCCTGCGCGACCTGCTGGGCGAGTTCGCCACCCGGGGCATCAACCTCATGCTGCTGCAGTCCCGGCCGACCGGCGCCGGCATCGGCAACTACTGCTTCTGCATCGACGCCGAGGGGCACATCTCCGACCGGCGGATGGCCGAGGCGCTGATGGGGCTGAAGCGAATCTGCCTCCAGGTGCGGTTCCTCGGCTCCTATCCGCGCGCCGACATCCGCCCCGGCGAGGCCCGGGCCACTTCGCCGGGCACGTCGGACGAGGAGTTCATGGCGGCCGCGGACTGGGTGGCGCGCTGCCAGGACGGCCGGTTCTGAGGCGGCCGTAGACTGCTTCGGGTCAGTCCTACCTGCATATCTTCGTAATCCACAGAAGTTATCCACAGGTTCGCTTCTCGACCTGGGGACAAGTCGACAAGGGCGGGCGATCCCGTCGACAAAGCGCCCTGGAAGTCCCCCTTGCGGCCACTGCCCCGCACGTCACCCTTCGTCCACCCGTCTCCTTTGGTTCATCTTTTGGGGCGACCCCTTTCCACTCGAAAGTAGGCGTCACCCCTGCTCGGGACGAGAATTCCTTCGCCCGGCCGAAACTTCCGGAGTGATCAATTCCGGAATCCACAGACTTTCCGCACAGCCTGTGGATAACTCTCTCGGCGGCCCGGATCGCTGTGGACAACGACCCCTCCAAGTCCCGCCCGCCGCAAGGAAATCCGGTCAACCGGGAATCCGCCGACTGCCTCGTTCCAGGGAGTGAGACACCTTTTCTTGACACCCTCCACCACTCTGCGCAATTGCCCTGAAACGGCACGTAAGG
The DNA here is from genome assembly GCF_040631045.1 of Streptomyces sp. NPDC005706. Taxonomy (NCBI): domain Bacteria; kingdom Bacillati; phylum Actinomycetota; class Actinomycetes; order Kitasatosporales; family Streptomycetaceae; genus Streptomyces; species Streptomyces sp. NPDC005706. Next base: position 133,843 of record NZ_JBEXYS010000016.1, read on the forward strand.
CGCGAGTCGCAATAGTGAGTCGTGACCTGCGAGCTCGCACCGGTAGCCTTGCTCGCGTGATTGACCTTCGCCTGCTCCGTGAGGACCCCGACCGTGTGCGCGCGTCCCAGCGCGCCCGTGGAGAGGACGTCGCGCTCGTCGACTCCCTCCTGTCTGCCGACGAGCGGCGCAGGTCCTCCGGCGTCCGCTTCGACGAGCTGCGCGCCGAGCAGAAGTCGCTCGGCAAGCTGATCCCCAAGGCCACCCCGGAGGAGAAGGCCGAGCTGCTGGCGCGCGCCGAACAGCTCAAGGCCGACGTCAAGGCCGCCGACGTCGAGCGCGACGCGGCCGACACCGAGACCCAGCAGCTGCTCCAGCAGCTCGGCAACCTCGTCCACCCCGACGTGCCCGTCGGTGGCGAGGAGGACTTCGTCACGCTGGAGACGCACGGCACCATCCGCGACTTCGGCGCCGAGGGCTTCGAGCCCAAGGACCACCTGGAGCTCGGTCAGGTGCTCGGCGCGATCGACGTCGAGCGCGGCGCCAAGGTCTCCGGCTCCCGCTTCTACTTCCTCACCGGTGTCGGCGCCCTGCTGGAGCTGGCCCTGGTCAACGCGGCCCTCGCCCAGGCCACCGCGGCCGGCTTCACCCCGATGCTGACCCCGGCGCTGGTCCGCCCGCAGTCCATGGCGGGCACCGGCTTCCTCGGCCAGGCGGCCCAGGACGTCTACCACCTCGACAAGGACGACCTGTACCTGGTCGGCACCTCCGAGGTCCCGCTCGCGGCCTACCACATGGACGAGATCATCGACGCCGACAAGCTGCCGCTGCGGTACGCGGGCTTCTCGCCCTGCTTCCGCCGCGAGGCCGGCTCGCACGGCAAGGACACGCGCGGCATCTTCCGCGTGCACCAGTTCGACAAGGTCGAGATGTTCTCCTACGTGACTCCCGAGGACTCCCAGCAGGAGCACAAGCGCCTGCTGGAGTGGGAGAAGCAGTGGCTGACCTCGCTGGAGCTGCCCTTCCGCGTCATCGACGTCGCCTCCGCCGACCTCGGCGCCTCGGCCTCCCGTAAGTACGACTGCGAGGCGTGGATCCCGACCCAGGGCAAGTACCGCGAGCTGACCTCGACCTCGGACTGCACCGAGTTCCAGTCCCGCCGCCTGTCGATCCGCATGCGCGACGGCAAGCAGGTCCGCCCGCTGGCCACCCTCAACGGCACCCTGTGCGCCGTACCGCGCACGATCGTGGCGATCCTGGAGAACCACCAGCAGGCCGACGGCTCCGTCCGGGTTCCCGAGGTGCTGCGCCCGTACCTGGGCGGCCGGGAGGTCCTGGAGCCGGTCGCCAAGTGAGCGCCGGATTCCCCTTCCGACTGATCGCGACCGACCTCGACGGAACGCTCCTGCGCTCCGACGAATCGATCTCGCGGCGCACCCGTGACGCGCTCGCCGCGGCCACCGCGGCGGGCGCGGCCCACATCGTCGTCACCGGCCGCGCGGTCCCCTGGACCCGTCACATCCTGGACGACCTCGGCTACGACGGCCTCGCCGTCTGCGGCCAGGGCGCCCAGGTGTTCGACGCCGGCGCGCACCGCCTGCTCACCTCGGTCACCCTCGACCGGCAGCTCGCGGGCGTGGCCCTGGCGAAGCTGGAGGCGGAGGTGGGCCCGCTGTACCTGGCGGCGAGCCGGGACGGTCTGGAAGGCGAGGTGCTGGTGGGCCCGGGCTACGCGGTCACGGGCAACCTCCCCGCCACCCCGTTCACGGACGCGGCCGACCTGTGGTCCGCCCCGCTGAACAAGGTCTACATACAGCATCCGACGCTCGGCGACGACGAGCTGGCGGACGTGGCCCGGCGTGTGGCCGGCGGTTTCGTCACGGTGGCCATGGCGGGCGCGGGCATCGTGGAGCTGCTGCCGCTCGGCCTGTCCAAGGCGACGGGCCTCTCCCTGGCCGCCCGCCGCCTGGGCCTGAAGGCCGCCGACACGATCGCCTTCGGCGACATGCCCAACGACATCCCGATGTTCGCCTGGGCCGCCCACGGCGTGGCCATGGCCAACGCCCACGAAGAACTCAGGGCAGTGGCGGACGAGGTCACCACCTCCAACGAGGAGGACGGCATCGCGGCGGTCCTGGAGCGGTTGCTCCCATAGCCACCGCTCCCCGCGCCCCCGTCAGGGGCGCCGGGGGTCCACCCTCCGAACCCCGCCAACATTCCAGGGGCGCGGGGAACCGCGCGACGAGCCACGACGACGCCGCCACCCGACCACGGCCCCCAGCCCCACGACCCAACCCTGCGGAAAAACCGGGGCCAGCCTCCAAACCCCAACATTCCAGGGGCGCGGGGAACCGCGACGAGCCACGACGACGCCGCCACTCGATCACGGCCCCAAGCCCCACGGCGCAGCCCCGCGGCAAACCCCGCCAAGCCTCTCCAGATACCGCAGGCTGAGAATCCGCCCGAGTCCCAGTGACAACGTCTCGCGGAGGATGCACGGATCGAACGTGCGCGGGCTTTCACACCCGACCATGACTCGCCTGTGATCGAACGCAGCGCGAGCCAGTGCCTTACCGCTCGGCCAATCCTCCGGGTGGGCGGCCCACGCGAGAGCGACATCGCGTGCTCGAAGCGGCCGCCCCGGACAGCTCCCATGAGCTCTACGGAGATGTGGCGATCACTCCGGAGCCCGCCTCGGGCTGCCCTGACGGGAGCTGGGCGTACTGTCGTGCATGGACATCGCCCGGCTCCTCTCCCAGTCCGTGACGCCGGGTCCGTCCCGGCGGGTGGGGCACAACCACTCTGCCCCGCCCGGGATGCGGGCGCCACCGAATTAGCCGGAGCCGTGCCCGCCCTACCGGCGCCGCCATCTGCGCCGGCGCGCCTTGCTGAAGAACCACCCCGCGGGCGGCTCGTCCGACCGCCAGGGCCGCGGCTCCGGCGACTCGGCGCGCCAGCGGGCGGCGAGCATCCGGGCCCGCGCGGACGGCTCGGAGGTCTCCGCGGCCCGTACGAACGCCTCGTCCAGGACGGTCTCGTCCCAGTCGTCGCCCTCGGTCCGCCCGTCTCCGCCGTGCTCCGGTGTCCGCTCAGCCATCCGCGGCCTCCCAGCCGTACATCCGCTCCGTTCAGTGTGCCCGCGCGGAGGTGAAGGCCCCGTCAAGGACGACCGGGGCCCGCACGGGGCTACTCCTCGCCCGCCAGCTTCAGTGCCCGCAGCTTCTGGCCGGCGTACCAGGTGGCCAGGACAGTGACCACGACGAGCAGCACCGTGGCCGTCGTCAGCCCGACGTCCGAGGTCACCAGGTCACCGCCGGCGAGCTTCTGGGCGACGGCGAGCGACCACTGCTGGACGCTCAGCGTGCGCGCGCCCGGCACCAGGGAGCCGAACAGCGCCTCCCAGACGAGCGCGTAGACGAGCCCGAGGACCACCGCGTGCCGGGACACCGTGCCCAGCAGCAGGAACAGCGCCGAGTAGGCGATGGAGGAGACCAGCGCGGCCACCGTGTAGGCCACGGCGATCTGCTGGCCGTTGCCGTTCAGGATCAGGCCCGCGAGCATGGTCGGCACGGCGGAGAACACCATGGTCACCGCGATGGCGACGATCAGCTTGGTCAGGATGATGGTCGGCCGCTTCAGCGGCTTGGACAGCAGGTACACCACGGAGCCGTCGTCGATCTCCGGGCCGATCGCGCCCGTGCCCGCGATGACACCGATGATCGGCACCATGGTGGCGAGCGCGAAACCGCCCAGGACGTCGGCGGCCGTCTGGTCGTCGGCACCGGTCAGGGCGCGTACCACCACGGAGATCACGAGCAGCAGCAGCGGCAGCGCGCCGAGGATGAGGGCCCGGCGGCGGCCGAGCAGAGCCCGGTAGGTGAGCCGGGCGACGGTGGGGTCGTACATCAGGGCCTCCTACGCCGCGACCAGGTACGAGAACACGGACTCGAGGGACTCGTCGGACGGCGAGACCGTGAGCAGCCGGATGCCGTGGTCCCGGGCGACCTTCGGCAGCAGCGCGGTGAAACGGCCGAAGTCGACGGCCTGGACGCGCAGTGCGCCCTCGGCGACGTCGACCTCGATGCCGGACGTCGACGGGTCGGCGATCAGCGCGGCCGCGAGGGCGCGGTCGTCACTGGAGCGCACCAGGTAGCGGTGCGGCCGGTCGGTCATCAGGCGGCGGATCCTGCGAAAGTCGCCGCTGGCGGCGTGCCGTCCGGCGACGACCACCTCGATGTGCCGGGCGAGCTGCTCGACCTCCTCGAGGATGTGCGAGGAGAACAGCACCGTGCGGCCCTCGTCGCCCATCCGCCGCAGCAGATCCATGAGCTGCATGCGCTGGCGCGGGTCCATGCCGTTGAACGGCTCGTCGAGCAGCAGCAGGGAGGGGTCGTGGACCAGCGCGGAGGCCATCTTCACCCGCTGGCGCATGCCCTTGGAGTACGTGGAGATCTTCCGGTCCTGCGCGTACTCCATCTCGACCGTGGCGAGCGCCCGCTGGGCGGCCTTCGCGCCGAGTCCGTGCAGTTCGGCGTTGGCGACGACGAACTCGCGGCCGGTGAGGAAGTCGTACATCGCCTCCCGCTCGGGGACGATGCCGATGTGCTTGTAGATGGCCTCGTTGCGCCACACCGGCTGCCCGTCGAGGGTGACGGAGCCGGTGGAGGGGGCGAGGAAGCCGCCCATCATGTTGATGAGGGTGGACTTCCCGGCGCCGTTCGGGCCGAGCAGGCCGGTGACGCCGGGGCCGATGGTCATGGTGATGTCGTTGACGGCGACCACGTTGCCGAACCAGCGGGAGACGTGGTCGATGCTGAGGGTCGTCACAGCCCCACCTTCTTGTAGCGGCGGATCAGGAGGGCGTAGCAAGCGGCGATCAGGCCGAGCACGACCAGGACGTACACCACGCCCTCGCCGTGGGACGGGCCGGTGCCGCCGGGGAAGCCGGAGCTGCCGCCGAGGAAGGCGGACTGGACGCCGTCGACCAGGGTGACCGGCGAGAACAGACCGATCCACGGGACGGTACCGGTGCTGCCCTGCACGTCGGCGATGGCCTGGAGCGTGGATACGGCGCCGTAGGAGATGGTCAGCACGGCGATCACGGCGGCGATGCCGAAGCCGCGGCGCGGGGTGACGGCGGCGATGACCAGGCCGATCCCGGCGAACAGCAGCGAGAGCAGGGCCACCGACACCAGCCCCTGGGCGAATTCCTCGGTCTGGTGCGCGAAGCCCATCTTGGCGAGCAGCGCGCCCGCGTACATCACCAGCAGGGGAGCGCCGGTGAGGACGAACAGGGCCGAGGCGAGCGCGGCGAACTTCGCCCGCACGTAGTCGGCGGTCTCGATGGGCCGCGAGAAGTACAGCGGCACGGTCTTGAAGCGCAGGTCGCGGGAGACGGACTGGGGTGCCTGCGAGGCGACGTACAGGCTGATCACGGCCTGCATGACGATCGCCCAGCGGGTGTAGGCGTGGGCGAGCGGCAGTTCGTGTGCCTTGGTGGCCACCGCGACGGCCACCATGATGGCCGCGGGCACGCACATCACCACGAACAGCAGCATCGGCAGCACCTTGGACTTCACCGAGCGGCCGAGGCCGTAGGCGCCGCGCAGGGACTGCGAGTACAGCGAGCGGCGGGCGTAGCCGCGGCCCAGGCGGGGGCCGTCGTAGCCGCGGTAGCCGATGTCGTGGATGCGGGACTGGTCGCCGCCGGCGGTCACCGGCGCGGGCTGCTCAACCGCCATGACCGACGGCCTCCTTCCGCTGCTCGTCACTGCTGGTGAACACCTCGGAGATGTGGTGCCGGCGCTGCTCCATGCGCACCAGGCCGAGACCGAGGTCGGCGACGACGTCGCGCACCAGGTCGTACGTCTCCTCGCCGGGGGCGGTCAGCAGCAGGATGTGTCCGGCGCCCGGCAGGCCGCCGCCCTCGTCGTGGGTGTCCACCCCGCGCGCGTGGAGCGCCTCGCGGACCGCGCGGGTGCCGTCCGGGTGGCCGTCGCTGTCGGTGACCTCGATCGCGAGGGTGGTCGTGGTCTGGGTGAAGTCGGTGGTGGAGCTGGAGCGCAGCAGCTTGCCGCCGTCGATGACGACGACGTGGTCGCAGGTGCGTTCCAGCTCGCCCAGCAGGTGCGACGTGACCAGGACCGAGATGCCGAAGTCGGTGTGGATGCGGCGGATCAGGCCGAGCATCTCGTCCCGGCCGACCGGGTCCAGGCCGTTGGTCGGCTCGTCCAGGAAGACCAGCCGCGGGTCGTGCACCAGGGCCTGGGCCAGCTTCACCCGCTGCTTCATGCCGGTGGAGTAGCCGCCGATGGGGCGGTAGCGCTCCTCGTACAGGCCGACGTGGCGCAGTGTGTCCGCGGTGCGTTCACGCGCGGCGGTGGGCGGCAGGCCGGACATGCGCGCCATGTGCACGACGAACTCGGTGGCCGAGACGTCGGGCGGCAGGCAGTCGTGCTCCGGCATGTAGCCCACCCGCTCGCGGATGGCGGCGCCCTCGGTGGCCACGTCGAGGCCCAGCACCGCGGCGCGGCCCTCCGTGGCGGGGGACAGACCCAGCAGGATCTTGATCAGGGTGGACTTGCCGGCGCCGTTGGCTCCGACGAGCCCGGTCACACCGGGTCCGATGTCCATGGACAGCCGGTCGAGCGCGGTCACCCGGGGGAACCGCTTGCTCAGGCTTTCGGTCGCGATCACAGTCACGCTTAGAAGGTAGTGACGCCGGCCATGCCGGTCGTCAGACCTCAGAGCCGTCTTCACGTCAGACTCGAGTAGGACGGGCCCCTGAGTGATCCCCTGCCCCTGACCTACCCGACGGCCGCGCACCGGCCGTTGTCCACAGCCCTTGATCCACCCTATTGACGCCACCTCTAACAACTGTCACATTCACCAGTGTCAAGTTACGGACGCGTACCGCAGTCGACGGACGGGGCGGCATGACGACGGCAGCAAGCAGCGAACTCTCCGCGGAACTGCGGGGATTCAGGCGGGTGCAGCGCCTCGCCTACGAGTGCGCGGAGGCGGTCGCGGCACGTCTGGAGCCCGGCGTCACCGAGCGTGAGGCGGCCCGGATGCAGCGCGACTGGCTGCGTGAGCGCGGGGTGCGGGACTGGTTCCACCTGCCGTTCGCCTGGTTCGGCGACCGCACGGCGTTCGTGAACTTCCGCCTGCCGCTGCAGTTCTTCCCGACCGACCGCCGGCTGGAGCCCGGGATGCCGTTCATCCTGGACATGGCCCCGGTGTTCGAGGGATGCACCGCGGACATCGGCTACTCGGGCTCGCTCGGCGTCAACCCGGTGCAGGACCGGCTGATGGCGGATCTGGAGGCGCACCGCGCGCTGATCCTGCGGGAGGTGCGCGAGCGGCGTCCGCTGCGCGAGATCTACCAGGACGTGGACCGTCTCATGGTCCGCCAGGGCTACGCCAACCGGCATCGCGCGTATCCCTTCGGGGTGATCGCCCACAAGGTGGACCGGGTGAAGGCCCGCCGCTTCTCCCCGCATCTGTTCGGCTTCGGCACGCAGTCCCTCAAGGGGCTCGCCGCCGACGCCCTGCACGGCCACCGCGAGGGCTGGTCGCCCCTGTGGTCGCCGTACCGCTTCTCCGACCACCCGCCGCGGCCGGGTCTGTGGGCGGTCGAACCTCACCTCGGGTTCCGGGGTACGGGCGCGAAGTTCGAGGAGATCCTGGTGGTCACCGACTCCCGGGACCCCGGCGAGAGCGCCTTCTGGCTGGACGACGATCTGCCGCACGTGCGGCGCTGGGCGGAGGCGAAGTGACACTGAAGGGGGCGCGTGAGCGCCGGGTCCACACCGGCGGGGTCGAGCTGTGCGTGGCCGAGCTGGGCGATCCGCAGGCGCCCACGGTGGTGCTGGTGCACGGCTATCCGGACAGCAAGGAGGTCTGGTCGGAGGTGGCCGCACGCCTCGCCGACCGCTTCCACGTGGTGCTGTACGACGTCCGGGGCCACGGCCGCTCCACGGCGCCGAGGCCGCTGCGCGGCGGTTTCACCCTGGCCAAGCTCACCGACGACTTCATGGCCGTGGTGGACGCGGTGAGCCCGGACCGGCCGGTGCACCTGGTGGGCCACGACTGGGGCTCGGTGCAGTCCTGGGAGTTCGTCACGGTGGGCCGCACGGAGGGCCGCATCGCCTCGTTCACCTCCATGTCCGGGCCGTCCCTCGACCACTTCGGGCACTGGATCAACGCGCGCGTGAAGCGTCCGACGCCCCGCCGGGTGGGCCAGCTCCTCGGCCAGGGCGCCAAGTCCTGGTACGTCTACCTGCTGCACACCCCCGCCCTGCCGGAACTGGCCTGGCGGGGCCCGCTGGGCAAGCGCTGGCCCAGGATCCTGGAGCGGGCCGAGAAGGTCCCCGCCGGCGACTATCCGACCCCGTCCCTGCCCTCCGACGCCGCGCACGGCGCCTGGCTGTACCGGGACAACGTCCGTCCCCGCCTGCGCAGGCCCCGCCCCGACGCGTTCGCGCACGCGCCCGTGCAGCTGATCACGCCCCTGGGCGACGCGTTCCTGTCGGAGCGGCTCTACGACGACCTGGACGCGTGGGTACCGCGGCTGACCCGCCGCACCCTGCCCGCCAAGCACTGGATCCCGCGCACCCGGCCCGACCAGGTGGCGGCATGGATCGAGGAGTTCGTCACGAGCGTCGAGGGCGGCCGGCCGGAGCCGAGGGCCACCGGCCGCCACGCGGACCGGTTCGGCGGGCAGTTGGTACTCGTCACCGGCGCGGGCAGCGGCATAGGCCGGGCCACGGCGTTCGCCTTCGCGGAGGCCGGGGCGCGGGTGGTGGCCGTCGACCGCGACGCCGAGGCGGCCGCCCGCACCGCGGAACTGTCCCGGCTGATCGGCGCCCCCGGGGCCTGGGCGGAGACGGCGGACGTCTCGGACGAGCAGGCCATGGAGAAGCTGGCCGAGCGGGTGCACAGCGCGTACGGCGTGCTGGACGTGCTGGTCAACAACGCGGGCATCGGCCTCTCGGGCTCCTTCTTCACCACGACCACCGACGACTGGCGCAAGGTCCTGGACGTCAATCTGTGGGGTGTCATCCACGGTTGCCGGCTCTTCGGCGCGCGCATGGCCGAGCGCGGGCAGGGCGGCCACATCGTCAACATCGCCTCGGCGGCCGCCTATCAGCCGTCCCGGGCGCTGCCCGCCTACAGCACCTCCAAGGCGGCGGTACTGATGCTCTCCGAGTGCCTGCGGGCCGAACTCGCCGGGCAGGACATCGGAGTCACGGCCATCTGCCCGGGGCTGGTCAACACCAACATCACCTCCACGTCCCGCTTCACCGGCGTCGACGAGGCGGAGGAACGCCGCCGTCAACAGCGCTCGACCCGCCTGTACGGGCTGCGCAACTACCCACCGGAGAAGGTCGCGGACGCCGTCCTGGACGCGGTGACCCACAACAGAGCGGTGGTTCCGGTGACCCCGGAGGCCCGAGGCGCCCACCTTCTGTCCCGTTTCATGCCGGGGGCCCTGCGGAGGCTGGCCCGTGTGGACCCGAAACTGTGAGGCCCGACTGCCGGACCGGTCATGGGGACGGCCCAGCCGCCCAGCCGGCTTCCGGCAACCAGCCAAGGACGTCCACATGACCGGCCCGCCGCCCCAGAAGTCCTACCGAATCGAGGACTTGGCCCACCGTTCCGGCACCACGGTGAGAACCATCCGCGCCTACCAGGACAAGAACCTCCTCCCCCGGGCCCGGCGCCAGGGCCGGATCAACCTCTACTCCGACCTCCACCTCACCCGCCTCCGTCAGATCACCCATCTCCTCGACCGCGGCTACACCCTCGCCTCGATAGGGGAACTCCTGGACGCCTGGGACACCGGACGCGGCCTGGGCGGCGTCCTCGGCCTGGCCACGGAGGTGGAGGGCCCGTGGACCGACGAGCAACCGACCCGCATCACCCGCGCGGAACTCAACGCCCGCTTCGGCGGCGCCCCCGACGACGACGCGGTGACCGAGGCTCTCGAACTGGGCGTACTCGAACCGGTGATGGACGACTCCGACACGTTTCTCGTACCCAGCCCCCAAGAGCTGTACGTGGCAGTCGAGTTGCACTCCGCGGGGGTGCCTCTGTCGGCGATCGCGGGCCATCTGCGGGAGTTGCGCGGCGACATCGAGCACATCGCCGCCCGTTTCCTGGAGTTCACCACCGCGCACGTCTTCGCCCGCTACCTGGACGGTCCGTCCCACCGCACGGACGCGCACGCGGCCGAGGCGGCCTCACTGGTGCGCCGGCTGCGCCCGCTGGCCAGGCAGACCGTGGACGCCGAACTGGCCCGCGCCATGCGCTTGTTCGCTGTGCGCCACCTCCGCACAGGGCTCGCTGCCGGCAACGCGCCGAAGCCTTCGGATGGCAAGCGCTGCGTCGAACTGCCCGCGGATGTGATCGACGCCGTGGAAGCCCTGGTTGGCCGCGAGCGGACGTCCGCATTCCTGGCCCTGGCGGCCGAACGAGAGCTCAGAGCAAGAGCTTTGGACAACATGATCACAAAGAAGCATCCGGGCACAATAGTTGATCAAACTCCCTGAATCGCCCGCCCGTTGTCCACAACTTTTTCAAATAGCCTGTGGATAAAGTGAGTTGCCTGTGGACCAAACCTCGCGGCGAAAAACAACCTGCGTGATCCGCGTCTCTCCCGCACTCTGGAGCAATGGACGACAGACGAACCGGGAAGGTGTCGAAGTACCTCTCGAAACACCTCCGCCACCAGCCCGAGCGCATCGGCCTCACGCTGGACCCGGCCGGCTGGGTCGAGATCGACACTCTGATCGCCGCGGCCGCCGCCCACGGATTCCACTTCACCCGTGAGGAACTCGACCACGTGGTGGCCGCAAACGACAAGAAGCGCTTCGCCGTCGAGGGCACCCGGATCCGCGCCAGCCAGGGACACAGCGTCGAGGTCGACCTCGGTCTGCCCCCCGCGCTCCCGCCGCCGTACCTCTACCACGGCACGGTCGCCCGCAACCTGGACGCGATCCACGCCGAGGGCCTGCGGCCCATGAACCGGCACGACGTCCACCTGTCCGCCGACCGTGAGACCGCGACCCGGGTCGGCGCCCGCCGTGGCAGGCCCGTCGTGCTGGCCGTGGACGCGGGCGCCATGCACCGCGACGGCCACGTCTTCCACGTCAGCGCGAACGGGGTGTGGCTCACCCGGGCGGTACCGCCCCGCTACCTGCGCTTTCCCGCCACGCACTGACTTCCGGGCCGGTTCCCCCGCGGCGGGCCCGCTCACCCCGTCGCACAGCAGGCACACACGGTGACCGATTTCGGCCCTTGCCGAGCCGCCCCCGTACGCTCGGACGCATGAGTCTGCGTCTGAGCACCGTGATCCTGCCGTACCGCCGCTGGAGCGAGGGCGGCCGTGCGGCCTGGGTACGGGCCGAGGAGCTCGGTTTCCACACCGCGTACACCTATGACCACCTGTCCTGGCGCAGCTTCCGCGACGGCCCGTGGTTCGGTGCCGTGCCGACCCTGACCGCCGCCGCTGGTGTCACCGACCGGCTGCGTCTGGGCACGCTGGTCACCTCCCCGAACTTCCGGCACCCGGTGACCCTCGCCAAGGAACTGATCTCCCTGGACGACGTCTCCGGCGGCCGCGTGACCCTGGGCATCGGTGCGGGCGGCACCGGCTTCGACGCCACGGCCCTCGGCCAGGAGCCGTGGACACCGCGCGAGCGTGCCGAACGGTTCGCCGAGTTCGTGCCGCTGCTCGACCGGCTGCTCACCGAGGACTCCGTGACGTACGAGGGCCGGTTCTACTCGGCGGTGGAGGCGCGCAACATCCCCGGCTGTGTGCAGCGGCCCCGGCTGCCCTTCGCCGTGGCGGCGACCGGCCCGCGCGGGCTGCGGCTCGCCGCGCGGCACGGACAGGCCTGGGTGACCACCGGCGACCCCAAGCTGTACGAGACCGGCACCCCGCAGGAGTCCGTCGCCGCACTGCGCGGCCAGATGGCGAAGCTGGCCGAGGCCTGCGCGGAGGCCGGCCGGGACGTGGCCGAGCTGGACAAGGTGCTGCTCACCGGTTTCACCCCGGACCGCGGCAGGCCGCTGGAGTCGCTGGACGCCTTCGTGGACTTCGCGGGCCGTCACCGGGAACTGGGCTTCACCGAGATCGTGCTCCACTGGCCCATCCCGGACTCCGACTTCGCCGCGGACGAGAAGGTCTTCGAGCGGATCGCCATGGAGGGACTCGCCCAGCTCTCGTGATCCGGTGACGGAGACGTCGTCCGCCGGCCAACTGTGGTGTGTCGATGGACTCATCTGTGCGGACTCCCGCACGGGCGTGCGGGCATATGCGCCAGAATGGCCGGGTGACCTCAGCGACCAGACAGCCCGGGACCCCGGCCGCCGCCTTCCGGCCGCGGCTGATCGCCACCGACCTCGACGGCACCCTCCTGCGCGACGACAAGTCGGTCTCCCCGAGGACGGTCGCCGCACTGGCCGCCGCGGAGGAGGCGGGTATCGAGGTCTTCTTCGTCACCGGCCGGCCGGCCCGCTGGATGGACGTCGTCAGCGAGCATGTGCACGGACACGGCCTGGCGATCTGCGGCAACGGCGCCGCCGTGGTCGACCTGCACGGCGGCCCCGGCACCCACCGGTTCGTGAAGGTGCGGGAGTTGTCCCGCCAGAACGCGCTGGACGCCGTACGGCTGCTGCGCGACGCGGCTCCCGGCACGGTGTTCGCGGTCGAACAGACGTACGGCTTCCACCAGGAGCCCGCCTATCCCAAGCTGCACATGGAGACGCCGGACAACCTGCTGCCCGCGGAGGAGCTCCTCGCGGCCGACGGCCCTGACACCGACCAGCCGGTGCTCAAGATCCTCGCCTACCACCCCGAGCTCGACCCGGACGCCTTCCTCACGCTGGCCCGGCCGGCGGTCGGCGAGCGCGCCAACGTCACCCGCTCCAGCCCCAGCGCCCTGCTGGAACTCAGCGGGCCGGGCGTCTCCAAGGCCAGCACCCTCGCGCTGTGCTGCGCCGAACGCGGCATCTCGCACGAGGAGGTCGTCGCCTTCGGCGACATGCCCAACGACGTCGAGATGCTGACCTGGGCAGGCCGGTCGTACGCGATGGGCAACGCCCACCCGGACGTCATCGCCGCCGCCTCGGGCCGCACGGTCGCCAACAACGACGACGGCGTGGCGATCGTCATCGAGCGGATGCTCGCCGAACGGGACTGACGCCCGTCAGGTCCTGCCGTACGGTTCGCGGCGCGCCCCTCAGCGCGCCGCCACCAGCGACTCCGCGGCCGCCTCCCGCCGTGCCATCGCCCGCAGCGGCCCGTCCACGGCGGTCAGCTCCGCGTACGGTCCCCGCTGCACCACCCGGCCCTCGTCGAGCACGACCACCTCGTCCACCGCGTCGAGACCGGCCAGCCGGTGGGTGATCAGCAGCGTCGTACGGCCCTCGGTGGCGGCCAGCAGGTCCGCGGTGAGCGCGTCGGCCGTCGGCAGGTCCAGATGCTCGGCGGGCTCGTCCAGGACGAGCACCGGGAAGTCGGCCAGCAGCGCGCGGGCCAGGGCGAGGCGCTGACGCTGCCCGCCGGACAGCCGTGCCCCGTGCTCGCCGACAAGCGTGTCCAGCCCGTCCGGCAGCCCGTCGACCCAGTCCAGCAGCCGGGCCCGGGACAGCGCGTCCCGCAGGCCGGCCTCGTCGGCGTCCTTCCGGGCGAGCAGCAGGTTCTCACGCACCGTGCTGTCGAAGAGGTGGGCGTCCTGGGCGCACAGTCCGACGAGCCGCCGCACATCGTCGCCGTCCAGGGCGTACGCGTCGACACCGGCGAGCGTGTACGAGCCCGCCCCGGCGTCGAGGAACCGCAGCAGCACCTGGGCGAGGGTGGTCTTGCCGGAGCCGGACGCACCGACCACGGCGATCCGCCGCCCCCGCTCCAGCGTGAGGTCCAGCCCGGCCAGGGCGTCGCGCCGCTGACCCGGGTGCCGGGCGGTCAGGTCCCGGACCACCAGGGGGAAGGGTGAGCCGGGCGCCGGCCGCGGCCGCTTCGGCTCGGTGACGGGCTCCGGGGCGTCGAGCACCTCGAACACCCGCTCCGCGCTCCGGCGCACCCGCTGGCGATGTCGTACGGCGAGCGGAAGCCCCAGTACGGCCTCGAAGGCGGCCAGCGGGGTGAGCACCACCACGGCCATCGCCACTCCGCCGAGCCGGCCCGTGGCCACCGCCTGGGCGCCCAGCAGCGCGGTCGCGGTGACGGTCAGGCCGCAGATCAGTGCGGTGAGCCCGTCGCCGAGGGCGGTGGCGGTGGCGCCGCGCGCGGCGATCCGGGTGAGGGTGCCGTCGGCCCGCCGGGCCGCCGCGGTACGGGCCGGCAGGGCACCGGCGACGGTCAGTTCGGCGGTGCCGGTGAGCAGGTCGGTCACCCGGGTCGCGAGGGCACCACGGGCGGGCGCCAGTCGCCGCTCGGCGCGCCGGGCCGCGGCAGCGGTGACGGCGGGGACGCCGGCGCCGGCCAGGAGGAGACCGGCGGCGAGGGCGGCCCCGGCCACGGGCAGCAGCCAGGCCGTGAAGGCGACGGAGGCGGTGGAGACGGCGGCCGCGACCCCGGCGGGCAGCAGCCAGCGCAGCCAGTAGTCCTGGAACGCGTCGACGTCGGCCACCAGCCGGGTGAGCAGGTCGCCGCGGCGGGCCACCCGCAGCCCGGCGGGCGCCAGCCGCTCCAGCCGCCGGTACACGGCGACGCGGGTGTCGGCCAGCATCCGCAGTACGGCGTCGTGCGAGACGAGCCGCTCGGCGTACCGGAAGACGGCCCGTCCGATCCCGAACGCCCGTGTCGCCGTCACGGCCACCATCAGATAGAGCACCGGCGGATGCTGCGAGGCCCGTGAGATGAGCCAGCCGGAGGTGGCCATCAGCCCGACCGCGCTGCCGAGAGCCAGGCCGCCGAGCAGCAGTGCGAGCAGCAGCCGGCCGCGCCGGGGGCCCGCCATGGCCCGTACCCGGGCCGGTATCCGGCCGTGTGGTGCCGGGACCGCGGCCTCCGGCTCCGCCCCGGCCCCGGCCGGGCCGCCCGTCTCGACCGAACGCATGCCGGGGTCGACGGTGTCGGTGGCTGTACCGGCCGCGGACGCCTCGGCAGCGGCCGTCCCGGCGGCGGCCGGCGTGGGGAGGTCCAGCCGGACCACCCGGTCCGCCACCTCCAGCAGCGCCGGCCGGTGCACCACCAGCAGCACCGTGCGGCCGGCGGCCAGCCTGCGCACCGCCGCCACGACCTCGGCCTCCGTCGCCCCGTCCAGTGCGGCCGTCGGCTCGTCCAGCAGCAGGACCGGCCGGTCGGCGAGAAAGGCACGGGCCAGCGCGAGCCGCTGGCGCTGGCCTGCGGACAGTCCCGCCCCGTCCTCGCCGAGCACCGTCCCGGCGCCCTCGGGCAGCGCGTCCACGAACTCCAGCGCGCCCGCGTCCCCCAGCGCCCTGCGCACAGCGGTGTCGTCAGCGTCGGGCCGGGCCAGCCGTACGTTCTCCGCGATGGTCCCGGCGTACAGGTGCGGCCGCTGCGGCACCCATGCGATCCGCGAGCGCCACTCCTCGAGGCCGATGTCGGCGAGGTCGGACCCGCCGACGCTCACCCGGCCTTCGGTGGGACGGACGAAGCCCAGCAGCACGTTCAGCAGGCTCGTCTTGCCCGCGCCGCTCGGTCCGACGAGGGCCACGGTCTCACCGGGCTCGACGGCGAAGGACACGCCCGTCAGGGCATCGGACGAGCGCTGCGGGTAGCGGACCGTCACCGTGTCGAAGGCGATGGTGCCAGGACGTACCGAGGCGGTGCCGGACGCCGGTACCGGTGTCTCCAGCACGGCGAAGATCTCTTCCGCGGCGGCGAGGCCCTCGGCCGCCGCGTGGTACTGCGCCCCCACCTGGCGCAGCGGCAGATAGGCCTCGGGCGCCAGCACCAGGATGACCAGGCCGGTGTACAGGTCCATGTCGCCATGGACGAGGCGCATGCCGATCGTCACGGCGACCAGCGCGACCGAGAGCGTGGCCAGCAGCTCAAGGGCGAATGAGGAGAGGAAGGCGATCCGCAGGGTCCGCATCGTGGCCTGGCGGTACTCACCGGTGATCCGCCGGATGGACTCTGCCTGGGCCTTGGCCCGGCCGAACACCTTCAGCGTGGGCAGCCCCGCGACCACGTCCAGGAAGTGGCCGGACAGCCGGGACAGCAGCCGCCACTGACGGTCCATCCGGGACTGGGTGGCCCAGCCGATCAGCATCATGAAGAGGGGGATGAGCGGCAGGGTGCCGACGATGATCGCCGCGGACACCCAGTCCTCGGTGACGATGCGCGCCAGCACGGCCACCGGGACGACCACCGCGAGCCCCAACTGCGGCAGGTAGCGGGAGAAGTAGTCGTCGAGGGCATCGACTCCGCGCGTGGCCAGGGTGACCAGCGAGCCGGTCCGCTGCCCGCCGAGCCAGCCGGGACCCAGCTGAACCGCACGGTTCAGAACACGCTCACGCAGCTCCGACTTCACGGCCGCGCTGGCCCGGTGCGCCGCGAGCTCGGTGAGCCACGCGACGACCGACCGGCCTACGGCCACAGCGGCCAACAGCAGCAGGGGAGTACGGAGTTCGTCGACCGCCTGACCGCGCTGGAACGCCCCGGTGACCACCTCGGCGATGAGCATCGCCTGGGCGATGACCAGTCCGGCCCCGATGGCTCCCAGGCCGACGACCGCCACCAGGAAGGGACGGGTGGCGCGGGCGTATCGCAGCAGGCGCGGATCGATCGGTTTCACGTGAAACATGCCCTTCCGTCCGGAGGGTGTGTTTCACGTGAAACACACCCTCGGCGGGTCTCAGTGCGCGGCGTCGGCTATGTGCTGCGTGCCGATCCGCTTGCGGAACACCCAATAGGTCCAACCCTGATAGAGCAGCACGAGCGGCGTGGCCACGGCCGCGCACCAAGTCATGATCTTCAAGGTGTACGGGCTCGACGAGGCATTGGTGACCGTGAGGCTCCAGTCGCCTTCGAGCGTAGACGGCATGACGTTCGGGAAGAGCGACAGGAAGAGCATCGCCACGGCGGCCACGATCGTCACGCCGGACAGCGCGAACGACCATCCCTCACGCCCTGCCTGGTTGGCCACCAGCGCGGCCACCAGCGCGGCGACCCCCACGACCAGCGCCACCAGGCTCTTGCCGTCACCGCTGTGGGCCTGGGTCCACAGCAGGAAGGCAAGCGCGACGACGGCGGTGACGAGCCCGACCTTCAGCGCCAGTTTCCGCGCCCGCACCCGGATGTCTCCCACGGTCTTCAGCGCCGTGAACACCGCCCCGTGGAAGGTGAACAGCGTCAGCGTCACCAGGCCGCCGAGCAGAGCGTAGGGGTTGAGCAGATCCAGGAGGCTGCCGACGTACTCGAAGTTCCGGTCGATCTTCACGCCGTGCACGATGTTCCCGAAGGCCACGCCCCACAGGAACGCCGGGACGAGCGAGGTCCAGAAGATGGCCGTCTCCCAGTTGCGCTGCCAGTTCTCCTCGGGCCGCTTGGCCCGGTACTCGAAGGCGACGCCCCTCACGATCAGGCAGACCAGGATCACGAGCAGCGGCAGGTAGAAACCGGAAAAGAGGGTGGCGTACCACTCCGGGAAGGCGGCGAAGGTCGCGCCGCCCGCCGTGAGCAGCCACACCTCGTTGCCGTCCCAGACGGGCCCGATGGTGTTGATGAGCACCCGGCGTTCCGGCCGGTCGCGGGCCAGCAGCCTGGTGAGGATGCCGACCCCGAAGTCGAAGCCCTCCAGGAAGAAGTAGCCGGTCCACAGGACGGCGATCAGGACGAACCAGACGTCGTGAAGTTCCATGACTGTCCCCTCGGCCTAGTACGAGAAGGCCATCGGCTTGTCGGCGTCACGGGTGTCGCCGCCGATCTTCGTGGGCGGGTTGAGGTCGGCCTCGGTCAGCTCGGGCGGGCCGGCCTTGACGTACTTCGCGAGCAGCTTGACCTCGACCACGGCGAGGATCGCGTACAGCGCGGTGAAGACGAGCATCGAGGTGAGGACTTCGCCCTGGGAGACACCGGGGGAGACCGCCTCGCGGGTCTGCAGGACGCCGTAGACGGCCCATGGCTGCCGGCCCATCTCGGTGAAGATCCATCCCCAGGAGTTGGCGATCAGCGGGAAGGCCAGGGTCCAGATCGCGATGCGCCAGTACCAGGCGGTCAGCTTCGGGCCGAGCCCCTTGTTCCGGAACAGGACCAGGTGCGGCACCTCGTCATCACCCACCCGCAGGTGCTGGGGCAGCATGAACCTCTTGCGGGTCAGCCAGAGACCGGCGAGGCCGATGGCGAAGGAGGCCATGCCGAAGCCGATCATCCAGCGGAAGCCCCAGAAGGTGACCGGGATGTTGGGCCGGTAGTCGCCGGGCCCGAACTTCTGCTGCTCCGCCTTGTTGACGTCGTTGATGCCGGGCACGTACGAGGTGAAGTCGTCGTTGGCGAGGAACGACAGCAGGCCCGGGATCTCGACGGCCACGCTGTTGTGGCCCTTCTCCACGTCGCCGTAGGCGAAGACGGAGAACGGCGCAGGCGCCTGGCCGTCCCACAGCGCTTCGGCGGCCGCCATCTTCATCGGCTGCTGCTTGAACATGACCTTGCCGAGCACGTCCCCGCTGACCGCGGTGAGCAGACCGGCGATGACCACGGTGATCAGGCCGAGCCGCAGTGAGGTCTTCATCTCGCGGACGTGCTTCTTGCGGGCCAGGTGGTAGGCGGCGATGCCCACCATGAAGGCGCCACCGGTCAGGAAGGCCGCGGACAGGGTGTGGAAGGCCTGGCTGAGCGCGGTGTTCTGGGTCAGTACGGCCCAGAAGTCGGTCAGCTCGGCCCGCCCCCGCTCCTTGTCGATCTTGTAGCCGACGGGGTGCTGCATCCAGGAGTTGGCCGCGAGGATGAAGTACGCCGACAGGATCGTGCCGATCGACACCAGCCAGATGCAGGCCAGGTGGATCTTCTTGGGCAGCTTGTCCCAGCCGAAGATCCACAGGCCGATGAACGTGGACTCGAAGAAGAAGGCGATCAGGGCCTCGAAGGCGAGCGGAGCACCGAAGATGTCACCGACGAAGCGCGAGTAGTCCGACCAGTTCATGCCGAACTGGAACTCCTGCACGATGCCGGTGACCACACCCATCGCGATGTTGATCAGGAAGAGCTTGCCCCAGAACTTCGTCGCCCTGAGGTACTTCTCCTTCTCCGTGCGCACCCATGCCGTCTGCAGCCCGGCCGTGAGGGCGGCCAGGGAGATCGTCAGGGGGACGAACAGGAAGTGGTAGACGGTGGTGATGCCGAACTGCCAGCGCGCCAGTGTCTCCGGCGCCAGAGCCAGGTCCACGTCGTCACTCTCCTTACTACGCCGTGGTACAGCGGCGGTTTGCTCCTTTTGTCACGTACATACGGGAGCAATCGGGACGCGCTTGTGAACGCGTTCACATTCACAAGCCATTATGACGCACTGGTATTCGGCAACCGCAAGGGGGTACCCCCGGGCTCCACGGCAGAGCGGATCAACGAGAAGGGCCCCGCACATGGCGGGGCCCAGCCGTGGCCGCCGGCACTTCAGCCGTGGCCGCCTGCTCTCAGCTCTCCTTGTGGAACGCCTCCGCGACCTTCAGGAAGATGTCGTTCGCCTCGGTCTCCCCGACCGTCACCCGCACACCCTCACCCGGGAACGGCCGGACCACCACACCGTGCTCCTCGCACGCCGCGGCGAACGCAACCGTGCGCTCCCCCAGCCGCAGCCACACGAAATTGGCCTGGGTCTCCGGCACCGTCCACCCCTGGGCGCGCAGCGCGTCGACCACGCGCGTGCGCTCACACACCAGCGAGCCGACGCGGCCCAGCAGCTCGTCCTCGGCCCGCAGTGAGGCGATCGCCGCCTCCTGCGCGAGCTGGCTGACGCCGAAGGGCACCGCCGTCTTGCGCAGCGCCGCCGCCACCGGCTCATGGGCGATCGCGAAACCGACGCGCAGCCCGGCGAGACCGTAGGCCTTGGAGAACGTGCGCAGGACGCAGACGTTGGGCCGCTCCCGGTACAGCTCGACGCCGTCGGGCACCTCGGGGTCGCGGATGAACTCGCGGTAGGCCTCGTCCAGGACCACCAGCACGTCCTTGGGCACCCGGTCGAGGAACCGTTCCAGCTCGGCCCGCCGCACCACCGTTCCGGTCGGGTTGTTGGGGTTGCAGACGAAGATCAGACGCGTCCGCTCGGTGACCGCGTCCGCCATGGCGTCCAGGTCGTGCACGTCGCCGGGGGTGAGCGGCACCTGGACCGAGCGGGCCCCGTTGATCTGCGTGATGATCGGGTACGCCTCGAAGGAGCGCCAGGCGTACATCACCTCGTCACCGGGCCCGCTGGTCGCCTGGATCAGCTGCTGGGCGACGCCCACCGAGCCGGTGCCGGTGGCGAGGTGGGACAGCGGGACGGCGAACCGCTCCGACAGCTCCTCCATCAGCCCGCTGCAGGCCATGTCCGGGTAACGGTTGAAGTCGCAGGCGGCCGCGGTCACGCTCGCCATCACGCCGGGGAGCGGGGGATACGGGTTCTCGTTGGAGGACAGCTTATAGGCGACCGGCCCGCCGGCCGCGGCCGGCTTGCCCGGCTTGTAGGTGGGGATACCCTCCAGCTCGGCGCGCAGCTTGGGGCTCGTCTCGCTCACCGCAGTCCTCCTCGCGACCACCGGCGGCCCGTCGACGCCCCCGGCTTCCAATACTCCACACCTTATGAGGATTCGGCCCCGCTGCGTACAGGTGCGGGACGACGGGAGTCCAGCCTCTTCCGTCACACAGGCATCAGGGGCATCACCGTACGAAGGCGTACGTACCAGGGGGCGCGCCGGACATATATCTACGCGCCGGTGGCTCACGCCCTGGCGCGCATCCCTCGTGAAGGTGAGTTGAGACCTCTTCGAGACCTCGACCCCTTGGCAGGCCCACGCCCGTCGGCACGTCACGTCCTATCATTGGATCGTTCAACTGCCTTGATTTCCCAGGCAGTTAGACACCATCTGCCATGCAGAAACGTGCCTGTCAACGCGTGCATATGCGTCCGCACTACCCCACCGCATGAGCCCTACTATCGGCTCGCCATGACAGCAGCAGGGAAGCACCAGGTGAGCCGCGCGGAAACCTCACGTCGAGGCAGCCGGCCGGGCCGGGCGGGCATCAGAGACGTGGCCGCCGCCGCCGGGGTCTCCATCACGACCGTGTCCGACGCCCTCAACGGCAAGGGCCGGCTCCCGGACGCCACCCGGCGCCATGTCCGTGAGGTCGCCGACCGGCTGGGGTACCGCCCCTCGGCCGCCGCCCGCACCCTCCGTACCGGCAAGTCGGGACTGATCGGCCTGACCGTGACGACGTACGGGGATGAACCTTTCACCTTCACGGAGTTCGCCTACTTCGCCGAGATGGCCCGGGCCGCCACCTCCGCCGCGCTCGCCCGCGGCTATGCCCTGGTCATCCTGCCCGCGACCTCCCGCCACGACGTATGGTCCAACGTCGCCCTTGACGGCACGGTCGTCATCGACCCCTCCGACCAGGACCCGGTGGTCAGCGAGCTCGTCCGGCAGGGCCTGCCGGTCGTCTCCGACGGCCGCCCGGCCGGGTCACTCCCGGTCACCGCATGGGTCGACAACGACCACGAGGCCGCCGTCCTCGACATCCTCGACCACCTCGCCGACGCCGGCGCCCGCCGCATCGGCCTTCTCACCGGCACCACGACGGACACGTACACCCATCTGTCCACCACCGCCTACCTGCGCTGGTGCGAGCGGGTCGGCCAGGACCCGGTCTACGAGGCCTACCCCGCGCACGACCCCTGTGCGGGCACCGTCGCCGCCGACCGGCTGCTCGCCCGGCCCGACCGGCCCGACGCCGTCTACGGTCTCTTCGACCCCAACGGCACCGACCTCCTCGCCGCCGCCCGCCGCTACGGCCTGCGCGTCCCCGACGACCTGCTTCTGGTGTGCTGCAGCGAGTCCACGGTCTACGCCAACACCGAGCCGCCCATCACCACGCTCTCCCTGAAGCCGCGCCGGATCGGTACGGCCGTCGTACAGCTGCTCATCGACGCCATCGAGGGCGTCGACTCGGACCAGCCCGTCGAACAGGTGATACCGACCGAGCTGATCGTGCGTACCTCGTCCCAGCGACGTCCTCCGCGCACGACCGTCAGCCCGCCACGGGCCCCGGAGAAGGGGTAGCGGGCGGGTCACCGCCCGGTGGGGTGACCGGAGAGCGCGCGGTGGTCGCCCCCTGGCGGTGGACAAGAGGAATCCGGAGCGGCGAGGCCGGCCCGCGCACGACCACGGCCCGTTCGGCCCGCCGCTCCGTCCGCACTCCCGGACGGGCCGGCCGTCGCCGTACGGCCCACCGGTGCCGGGCAACCGGTCGAAACCCCGCCCAAACATAATGAAAGCCGCGGTGAACCGGAGTCTCGCTCCGATTCACCACCCCTGGGTCATCACACGGAGCGACGCGCGTTCCTATGATGGGCCCACGACACCGCGGGGCCGCTGCGACCAGGCAGTCCGAAGCGGTGCAGCTGCGGTGCGATGGTGGAGGGGTCTGATGACTCAGGGGGCCGGTCGGGGACCCGAGGTGGAGCGGACGGCGACGTTGCGCGACTTCCGGGTGCCCGCTTACGTCAACGAGACAGGTCCGTACGTCCGCACCCACCCCGGTGACACCGCGCCGCCCATGGACGAGGCCTACCCCGAGGGCTACACGCCCACCCAGCGCGACCTGCCCGTCATCAACCGCGGCGACACGCTGCAGGTGTCCGTCGAACCGGCCCCCGCGGCCCCGGACCCGCAGCCGGCGACCGGCCCGGGCCCGCTGTACGTCGTCGGTGACGTCCACGGCTACCTGGACGAACTGCTGGCCGCCCTGCGGGAGAAGGGGCTGGTCGACGCCGACGGTCAGTGGAGCGCGGGCACCGCCCGGCTGTGGTTCCTCGGTGACTTCACCGACCGTGGACCCGACGGCATCGGCGTCATCGACCTGGTCATGCGGCTGTCCGCCGAGGCTGCCGCCGCCGGCGGGTACTGCAAGGCCCTCATGGGCAACCACGAGCTGCTGCTGCTCGGCGCGAAGCGGTTCGGCGACACCCCGGTCCACTCCGGCGCGGGCACCGCCACCTTCCAGGCGGCCTGGCTGCTCAACGGCGGCCAGAAGACCGACATGGACCGTCTCCAGGACCACCACCTGCAGTGGATGTCCCGGCTCGACGCCGTGGAGGAGGTCGACGGGCATCTGCTCATCCACTCCGACACCACCGCCTACCTCGACTACGGCGACTCGATCGAGGCGGTCAACGACACCGTCCGCGAGACCATCACCCGTAACGACGCGGACGAAGTCTGGGACCTGTTCCGCAAGTTCACCAAGCGGTTCTCCTTCCGCGACGAGGGCGGCGCGGAAGCCGTGCGCTCCCTCCTCGATACGTACGGCGGCACCCGCGTCGTTCACGGTCACAGCCCCATTCCCTATCTGCTCGGCGAAGTCGGATCCGAGGAAACCGAGGAGGACGACGGCCCCTCGGTGGAGGGACCGCACATCTACGCCGACGGCCTCGCCATCGCCATGGACGGCGGCGTGACCATGGCCGGGAAGCTGCTGGTCCAGCAACTTCCCCTGAACGCCTGAGGGTTCACGGGGCTGATCGAGTCCGACCGGATGCGCCCAGGTCGGCACCCAATTTCCGGCAACCCCCTGTCACCGCGTGGCGTCACGGCTCTACCATCGGCTTATCCGTAGCAGGCTCCCCTCCGTTTCTGCCCGACGGCTCGCCGGCGTGCGAGCCCCAAGCCCTACGGAGCATCGGGGGATGCACATGAACAGCGTTCCGCAGCACCTGCTGAGCGAGGACCGCCAGGACTTCGAGCGGATCCTCGATGAGGCGCTGCGCTCCGCGCCCCAGCGACCCGAACTGGCCGCTGTCGGACAGCGGCTCAACCCGGAACAACTGCGCACCATGGCACTCAACGCCACCACGCTCATCACGGCGGCCGCGGCGACCGAGTACCAGCACTACGTGAAGGCCCGCGAGGAACTGCGCCGCCCGGCGCCGTCCGTCCCTTCGGCCGCCGACGACACCGGTTCCGCGGAGCCGGGCGCGGACCCGGTGGGTCTCGCCACCGCCCTCGGCGAGGCCGCCGAGACCACCGGCGCCGGCGCCGTCGCCGTCATCGCGGTCCTGGCGCCCCTCCTCGCCGGCACCGCCGCGGCGATCTTCCTGCTCGTCGGCTACATCCTGAAGACGCTGGCCCCCGGCCAGGCCTTCGCCCAGACCATGCTCACCGCGGGCTGGGTGTTCGGCGCCGTGACCGCCGCCGCGATCCTCGTCGCCGGTGCCGGGCTGCTGCTCACCGCCCTGCGCAACAGCGCCGCGGCGGAAGCCGGAGCGCATGACGCGGCCGACGAGGAGGTGGCCAGGGCCAGAGAGGCCTGGCGGGAGGCCCTGCTGGAACGCGGTGTCCTGCCGTTCCTGCGGGACGCGCTCGCCCAGCCCGGTACGGCCCCGCTGCACCGCACGGCACCCTCTGCCCCGACGAGCCGCATGCCGCGCCTCGGCTACGGACGCCCCGGCTTCAGCAGCCCGGACGACGGCTCCGGGTCCGACCGTCCGAGCTTCAGCAGTCCCGACTACACCAGTCCCGACTTCGGCGGCCCGGAACACCAGCCGGAATAGCCGGCCCGCGCTCCCTCGTGGGACGCCTGCCGGACCCCCGGGCGGCGCACGGCAGGACAGTGCCGGCGGGCACGCCGCCGATCTCTCCGCGCCACCCGACGCCCGGGGCCCGGCACTCCCCGGGCTGGCGGCCGCCTTGACCGGGTCAGTCGGCAATCGGCAGGTACACCCGGTTGCCCGACGCCGCGAACTCCTTCGACTTCTGAGCCATGCCCTCCTCGACCTCGGCCCGGGTACCGCCGTGTTCCCGACGGATGTCCTGGGAGATCTTCATGCTGCAGAACTTCGGCCCGCACATGGAGCAGAAGTGGGCCGTCTTGGCGGGTTCGGCCGGCAGGGTCTCGTCGTGGAACTCCCGTGCCGTGTCGGGGTCCAGGGCGAGGTTGAACTGGTCCTCCCACCGGAACTCGAAGCGGGCGTCGGACAGCGCGTCGTCCCACTCCTGCGCGCCCGGGTGCCCCTTGGCGAGGTCCGCCGCATGGGCGGCGATCTTGTAGGTGATGACCCCGGTCTTGACGTCGTCACGGTTGGGCAGGCCCAGGTGCTCCTTGGGCGTGACGTAGCAGAGCATCGCCGTGCCCCACCAGGCGATCATCGCGGCGCCGATACCGGAGGTGATGTGGTCGTACGCCGGCGCGATGTCCGTGGTCAGCGGGCCGAGCGTATAGAACGGAGCTTCATCGCAGATCTCCTGCTGAAGGTCGATGTTCTCCTTGATCTTGTGCATCGGGACGTGGCCCGGGCCCTCGATCATGGTCTGTACGTTGAAACGCCTGGCGATCCGGTTGAGTTCCCCGAGCGTGCGCAACTCCGCGAACTGCGCCTCGTCGTTGGCGTCCGCGATCGAGCCCGGCCTCAGACCGTCGCCCAGCGAGTACGTGACGTCGTAGGCGGCGAGGATCTCGCAGAGCTCCTCGAAGTTCTCGTACAGGAACGACTCCTTGTGGTGCGCCAGGCACCACGCGGCCATGATCGAGCCGCCCCGCGAGACGATGCCGGTCTTGCGGTTGGCGGTGAGCGGCACATACGGCAGGCGCACGCCGGCGTGGACGGTCATGTAGTCCACGCCCTGCTCGGCCTGCTCGATCACGGTGTCCTTGTAGATCTCCCAGGTCAGTTCCTCGGCCCTGCCGTCGACCTTTTCCAGCGCCTGGTAGAGCGGGACGGTGCCGATGGGCACGGGGGAGTTGCGCAGCACCCACTCGCGGGTGGTGTGGATGTTGCGGCCGGTGGAGAGGTCCATGACCGTGTCGGCGCCCCAGCGGGTCGCCCAGGTCATCTTCTCGACCTCCTCCTCGATCGAGGAGGTGACCGCGGAGTTGCCGATGTTGGCGTTGACCTTCACCAGGAAGCCCTTACCGATGATCATCGGCTCGATCTCCGGGTGGTTCACGTTGGCCGGCAATACCGCGCGGCCCGCCGCGATCTCCTCACGGACCACCTCGGGAGAGACGTTCTCCCGGATGGCCACGTACTCCATCTCGGGCGTGACCTCACCCCTGCGCGCGTACGCGAGCTGGGTGACCGCCTGACCCTCACGGCCGCGGCGCGGCTGACGCGGGCGCCCGGGGAACACCGCGTCCAGGTTGCGCAGCCCGCCACGCGGCGAGGTGTGCTTGATCCCGTCGTCCTCTGGTCGGACGGGGCGGCCCGCGTACTCCTCGGTGTCACCGCGGGCGATGATCCAGTTCTCCCTCAGCGCCGACAGCCCTCGGCGGACATCGGTGTCGACGAGTGGATCGGTGTACGGGCCCGATGTGTCGTACAGCGTGACCGACTGCCCGTTGGTGAGGTGCACTTGACGGACCGGCACACAGAGGTCGGGGCGTGAACCCTCGACGTACGCCTTGTGCCAGCCGATGGACTTTCCGGCCTCCTGGGACTTCTCGTCCTGAGCGGAGGCAGGCGTGCGTGCGTCCTTGTTGGTCATGAGACCTACTCCCTACGCCGGCATTACCCGGTAACAGGTTCGGCGGTCGACGCAGCGGTTTCCGACTTCGGATGTCTCCCGGGAAATGACGTTCCACGTGAAACATCGCGTATACGGAGGTCAGCGCCCTCTCAGCCCGGTGCTCCGAGCTCCCGCGTGTGCAAAGGTGCCTCCACGCTAGCGTCAGTTCGGGCGCGGTGAACAGAGGGCCCCCTTCGTTCTTGCGATGATCGGGCGGTGACCACGACGGAACAGCACCCCTACCCGCCCTCCGAGCCGCCGCGTCAAGGGGGCTCCGAACCAGG
Source organism: Streptomyces sp. NPDC005706 (assembly GCF_040631045.1). Taxonomy (NCBI): domain Bacteria; kingdom Bacillati; phylum Actinomycetota; class Actinomycetes; order Kitasatosporales; family Streptomycetaceae; genus Streptomyces; species Streptomyces sp. NPDC005706. Next base: position 160,773 of record NZ_JBEXYS010000016.1, read on the forward strand.
CCATGGTCATGGCCACTCACACGGTCACAGCCATGGGCCCGCCGCGCCCGTTTCGAAGCACCTGCGCAAGGTCATCGCGGCGATCCTCGTCCCGTTCACCGCCGCCGTCGTGGTCGGCCTGATGATTCTGTGGCCCGGAGGAGCTCCGTCGCACGAGCGCACCGGTGTCGGCTTCGACCGGCAGACACAGCAGGCCACGGTCACCCAGGTGGTCGAGCTGAGCTGCAAGTCGGTCAACGCATCGGGCGGTACGGCGGCGGGCGGCACCTCCGCTCCAGGTGACGGCTCGGCACAGAACGAGGCGAAGGGCACCTGCAGGAAGGCGACGATCCGGGTCGACACCGGCAAGGACGAGGGCCGGACCTTCACCGAGATCGTGCAGCCGGACCAGTCACGGCAGTTGCACCAGGGCGAGAAGGTCGTGGTCGCCTACGAGCCCTCGGCGCCCAAGGACCTGCAGTACTCCGTGACCGATGTGAACCGGAAGTTCCCCATGGCGCTGCTCGCGGGCATCTTCGCGCTCGCCGTCGTCGTGGTGGGACGGATGCGCGGGGTCATGGCCCTGGTCGCGCTGGCCGTGAGCTTCCTGGTGCTGACGTTCTTCATCCTGCCCGCGATCCTTCAGGGCTCGAATCCGCTGCTCGTGGCCGTCGTCGGGGCTAGCGCGATCATGCTCATCGCGCTCTACATGTGCCATGGCCTTTCAGCGCGTACATCGGTCGCGGTGCTCGGCACCCTGGCCTCCCTGCTGCTGATCGGCGTTCTCGGCTCCGGGTTCATCGACTGGGCCGCGTTGACCGGCAACACGGACGACAGCACCGGTCTGATCCACGGTCTGTTTCCGTCGATAGACATGAGCGGTCTGCTGCTGGCCGGAGTCATCATCGGTTCGCTGGGTGTCCTGGACGATGTGACGGTGACCCAGACGTCGGCGGTCTGGGAGCTGCACGAGGCGAATCCGGCGATGGGCTGGCGCGACCTGTACCGGGCGGGCATCCGGATCGGCCGCGACCACATCGCCTCGGTCGTCAACACGCTTGTGCTCGCCTACGCCGGTGCCGCCCTGCCGCTGCTCCTGCTGTTCTCGATCGCGCAGAGCAGCGTGGGCGCGGTGGCCAACAGCGAGCTGGTGGCCGAGGAGATCGTGCGCACGCTGGTGGGCTCGATCGGGCTGGTCGCCTCGGTTCCGGTCACCACTGCCCTCGCCGCCCTGGTGGTGTCGGCCGACCGCCCCGGGCCGGCCGGTGCCGGTGGCTCCGGTGCGCATCCCGTTCCGGCGCGAGGCGGCAGGGGGCGGCGGCGCAAGCGCTGAGCATGGGGCGTCAGGGCCGGGACACCGCCGAAGAAGCGTTCCTGCGGAGGCCCGGGCGGCAGTGCGTCAGCGTCCGGCGCCCCACTGCCGCGGTCCCTCAGCCGGCGCTCTGCTCCTCGGCCAGAATGCGGTCCAGAGCCTCGTCGAGGTGGGCGTCGAAGTCGGCCAGAGCACCCTCCTGGCCGAGCGGGACCAGCTTGTCCGTGCGGTCGAGGAAGGCCACGAGCGGCGGCGTCGAGGAGCGGAACAGCGCCTGGTCGCTGCCCACCTGAAGCCGGATCAGCACCTCCCCCAGCACCTCGGTGTCGGCGGGGGCGATGTGCACATCACCCTCCCCGCACGGCCGGCCGACTCCATCGATCAGCAGTTCTCGACCGAAGGCCCAGGTCACCGGGGCGTCACCGGGCAGATGGAAGGTGAGCCGTACGGCGTAGGGATCACAGGTCTCGTAGCGCAACTCCACCGGGATGCGGAAGGAGAGCTCCTCGGACACGAGAAAACTCATCATGACTTCTGCCTGTACGGATTCGCGCATCGCCTACCCCGTCATATGACGTCGACTGGCCGGGAATGATCCCCCTCGACTGTGCATCAAATCTTGCTCAACGTGCATGGCAGATCACAAGGAGTGAGTTTTCAGATACTGATAGAGAGCGACAGCGCGCCCAGATGCCGCCCGATCCCGGCCTGCAGGCGCAGGGCGGCAGGCAGCAGCTGTTCGCTCTGATGTACGGGGAGTGAGATGGCCATCGCGGCCGCCGTCGTACCGACCGTGATGGGGATCGCGGCACAGACCGTTCCGAGCGCGTACTCCTGCCGCTCCACCACCGGCTCCATGCGTGGCGTCCTGGCCAGCCGGCGCAGGAGAGTGTGGTTGTCCCGCACCGAGTACGGCGTGAGGGACCGTGCCGGATAGCGGCTCAGGTGGTCCCGTCGGGCCTCCTCGTCCAACTGGGACAGCAGGCACTGCCCGATCGCGTGGGCGTGCCCGGTCTCGCGGAAGTCGGCCCACTCCTCGACCGCGGGTGTCTCCCGCGAGTCGGCGACGCACACGACCTCGATCTCGCCGGCTTGGTACATGGCGTAGTACACCGGGGCCCCGATGCTGTCGCGCCAGTACGCGAGAGTGTCGGCCACCGTGCTGCGACGTTTCTGCTGCGCTCCGCTGCTGCTCAGCCGCTCGGCCGCGTCACCGAGGAAGAACAGTCCCTTGTCGCGGCGCAGATAGCCCTCGTGCACCAGGGTGCGCAGGAGGTGATAGGCCGTGGGCAGGGCGAGGCCGGTCTCGCGGGCGAGTTGTTTGGCGGGGGCGCCGTACTCGTGGACCGCGACGGTCTCCAGCAGGCGCATCGCCCGCTGGACGGAGCCGATGAGGGTCGCCGCCTGCGGCTGCTCCGGAACCTCCGGGGGCCGTGCGCGTCCGGGGCCGGTCGCGGGACGCGGTTGTCCCGGGACGGCCGCCGCACGGGGCCGCTGCCCATGGGGCACGCACGGTCGCGGTGGGACGGGGGGTGCGTGGGGTTCTGCCGGTGCGGTGTCAACCGTGGCCAAGGGTCACTCCGGGGGCGCGAGGGTGGGGCAGCCCGTGCGGTGGGACACGGGTGGGGGTGTGTGCCGCGCGCGGGGCCCGGCCCCGCGTGGGTTCCGAACCTAACCGTCCGCCACCGCGTGCGGACGGCCTGCCGGGAAAACTTCCCTCCCCCGAGGGAACCGGTGATTTCCGTTACCGGTCACCGGCTCCCACGCCCCTCACCAATCGCTGCGCGACGAGGAGTTCGACATGAACTTGCGTACGACGTAGATCAGCCCGCCGACCAGCGCGACGAAGACCAGCGCCTTGAAGAGCAAGCCGATCACGAAGCCGATGACGGTCGCTATCAGGCTGCCGAACACGACCAGGGCGATGACCGGCACCGCGACCCACTTCACCCACCACGGCAGCCCCGCGAAGATCTCTCGCATTGCCCTCGTCCTTTGCGTTCCGTTGCGTCCACGACGTCCTGCGCTCTGTCCTGGACACAGTCCCGATGTCTGCCATCGATGCTAGGGCCGCCGAGGGGGCCTGCGGGCGCCTCGCACCCCTTGTCCTCCCCTGACCCGACCCCTAGGGAACCCCGAGCCCGAAGCTCAGGCCTCGGGTGGAGAGAAGACGACCAGTACCCTCAGGTCCTCGCTGATGTGGTGGAACTTGTGGGCGACTCCGGCCGGTACGTACACCACGCTGCCCCGTGCCACCTGGGTCGTCTCCAGGCCGACCGTGATCGACGCGCGGCCGCTGACGACGACGTACACCTCGTCCTGATTGTGCGGCTTCTGCGGATCGTGTTCGCCGGCGTCGAGGGCGTACAGGCCGACCGACATGTTCCGCTCCCGCAGGAACTGGAGGTAGGCCCCTTCGTTGGCGGCGCGCTCCGCCTCCAGTTCGTCCAGCCGGAATGCCTTCATCGCCGTTGTCCGCCCTCGCATCTGCTAGCCCTGGATCCGGTCTGCCACGATCAGACACATGAAGAATTTCGTAGTCAAGACGATCGCCAACGCGGCCGCTCTCGCGATCGCCGTCTGGCTGCTCGACAAGATCACTCTCACGGGTGACAGCACGGGCAAGAAGGCCGGCACCCTGATCGTCGTCGCGCTGATCTTCGGCCTGGTCAACTTCTTGGTCAAGCCGATCGTGAAGGTGCTCACCTTCCCGCTGTTCCTGCTGACGCTGGGGCTGATCACCCTGGTCGTCAACGCGCTGATGCTGCTGCTGACCTCCTGGGTGTGCGGCAAGCTCGACCTGAGTTTCCACGTGGAGGGCTTCTGGACGGCCGTGCTCGGCGGACTGATCATCTCCGTCGTCTCCTGGGCGCTTAACCTCGTCCTGCCCGACGAGGACTGAGCTCGCCATGACCTACCGCGTCTGTTTCGTGTGCACGGGCAACATCTGCCGCTCCCCGATGGCCGAATCCGTCTTCCGCGCGCGCGTGGAGGAGGCGGGTCTCGGGGACCGGGTGGAGATCGACAGCGCGGGCACCGGCGACTGGCACGAGGGGGAGGCCGCCGACCCGCGCACCGTCACGGTCCTGGACGAGCACGGCTACCGCAGCGAGCACGTCGCACGGCAGTTCCAGCCCGCCTGGTTCGCCCGCCTCGACCTGGTGATCGCCCTGGACACCGGCCACCTCAAAGCCCTGCGCCGTCTCGCGCCCAGCGAGGAGGACGCCCGCAAGGTACGCCTGCTGCGCTCCTACGGTCACCCCTCGTCCGGCCGGCCCACGCCGGCCGGCACTCCCGGGGACACCTGCGACGACCTGGACGTGCCGGACCCGTACTACGGGGCGCCGGACGGCTTCCAGGAATGCCTTGAGATGGTGGAGGCGGCGAGCACCGGTCTGCTCGCCGCCGTACGGGAACAACTGGAGGGACGGATCGCATGAGCGAATCCACCAAGGGCGCGGACCGCACCGGCGACGGCACGCGCGCGGTACGGGCCGGACTGCCCGAGCCGGTCAAGCACGAGCCGACCCTGCCCGGGCCCGTGTTCGCCGCGCACTTCCACCTGCCGGGCGAGGTGACGGGACCGTACTCCTACGGCCGTGACGACAACCCCACCTGGACCAACCTGGAGCGCGCCATCGGCGAGCTGGAGGCACCGGGACGGGACGACGTCGAGACGCTCGTGTTCGCGTCGGGCATGGCCGCGATCTCGGCGGTGCTGTTCTCCCAGCTGCGCGCCGGCGAGGCGGTCGCCCTGCCCTCCGACGGCTACCAGGTGCTGCCCCTGGTCCGCGCCCAGCTGGAGGCGTACGGCGTCGAGGTACGCACCGCGCCCACCGGTGGAGACGCCCAGCTCGAGATCCTCGACGGTGCGCGGCTGCTGTGGATCGAGTCGCCGTCGAACCCGGGGCTCGACGTGTGCGACATCCGGCGGCTGGTGGAGGCCGCGCACGCGCGGGGCGTCCTGGTCGCCGTCGACAACACGCTCGCCACCCCGCTCGGCCAGCGTCCGCTGGAGCTGGGTGCCGACTTCTCCGTGGCCAGCGGTACCAAGCAGCTGACCGGACACGGTGACGTCCTGCTCGGCTACGTGGCCGGGCGCGGCGACGAGGCGATGGCCGCCGTACGCCGGTGGCGCAAGATCGTGGGAGCGATCTCCGGGCCGATGGAGGCCTGGCTCGCCCACCGCTCCATCGCCACGCTCCAGCTGCGCGTCGAGCGGCAGAACGCCACCGCGCTCGCGGTCGCCGAGGCCTTGCGGCAGCGGCCCGAGGTCTCCGGGCTGCGCTATCCGGGGCTGCCCGACGACCCTTCGCACAAGGTCGCCTCGCAGCAGATGCGCCGCTACGGCTGTGTGGTCTCCTTCACGCTGCCCACGCGCGCGCGTGCCGAGGGGTTCCTGGAGGCGCTGCGCCTGGTCGAGGACGCGACGAGCTTCGGCGGGGTGCGCTCCACGGCCGAGCGCCGCCGCCGCTGGGGCGGGGACGCGGTCCCCGAGGGCTTCATCCGCATGTCCGTCGGCGCGGAGGACCCCGAGGACCTGGTGGCGGACGTGCTGCGCGCTCTCGACGAGTCGGCCGAGTGAGCCGGTTGGCGGCGACGATCCCTATCGGTAGACGGTCCGAGCCTCCCCCCTCGTGGCTCGGACCGTCCTCGGTTCTGCGCGCGAAGAACCGCCCGACCAAGGCTAGTTGACTCTCTGTCAGTGTCCAATCACGGTAGCGACAGAGACCTATCGACTTATTTATAGTTGGTGCCTGCCCGGGGGCTCGAAGAGGGCAGGGAAAGGGGAGGGCGCGCCATGGACCTGGCCTTGCTGCGCACTTTCGTCACCGTGCACCGGGCCGGTTCCTTCACCCGCGCCGCGGCCCTGCTGGGCCTCTCCCAGCCGGCCGTCACCTCCCAGATCCGCACTCTGGAGCGGCAGCTGGGCCGCCCCCTGTTCCTGAGACAGGCCCGCGGGGTGACGCCGACGACCATCGGCGACGAACTCGCCCACAAGGCCGCACCTCACCTCGACGCCCTGGTCGAGATAGCCGAGAGCGCCCCGGAGGACGGGTCCTCATTAGGGACGTTGCACCTCGTCGGCCCGCCGGAGTTCACCGCCGAGCGCGCCCTTCCCGCCCTGACCCGGCTGACCGGCGAGAACGGCCAGGGCTTCGCTCTCCGCGCCTCCTTCGGCACCGCGGAGGAGGCCCTGGAAGGGCTGGCCGCCGGACACCACGACCTGGCCATCAGCACCGCCCAGCCGCGCGGCGCCCTGCTGACCGCGACCCCGCTCTGCGACGAGGAGCACGTGCTGGTCGCCGCCCCCCGCTGGGCCGAGCGGATCGGACCCGGAGCCCTGCACCTCAAGGGGGCAGTGGTCCTGGAGAACTTGCCCGTCGTGGAGGTCCACGAGTCCCTGCCGTTCGTCTCGCGTTACTGGGCCTCCGTCTTCGACTCCCGTCCGGCCGCCTCGGGCACGGTCATCGTTCCCGATCTGCGTGCCGTGCTCTCCTGTGCGATCTCGGGCGCCGGACTCGCGGTACTGCCCCGCTATCTGAGTGCCTCCGCCCTGGACCGCGGCGAGATCACGACTCTGTACGACCCCCCGGTGCCGCCTCTGCGCACCTATTTCCTGACCGCACGCACCGGCACGCTCGCCATGCCGCACATCGCCCGGGCGCACGAGTGGCTCCAGCAGGCCGCGAACGGCTGGGACTGAGACAGCCGGCCCGATTTCACGGCTCGCACTCGAGCGGTGTCGAAGGCGTGATGTTTCACGTGGAACGAGCCGGGCCACATTTCCTCCATGACCGTCCGACCCGTGGTCAAGCGCACCGCCCGCGCCGTTCTGCTCGACGGTGACGACCTGATCCTGATCAAGCGCACCAAGCCCGGCGTCGATCCCTACTGGGTCACCCCCGGTGGCGGAGTGGAAGCCACGGACCCGACCGTCGTCGACGCCCTGCACCGAGAGGTGTACGAGGAACTCGGCGCCAAGATCACCGATGTCGTGCCCTGCTTCGTGGACACGGTGGAGCACATCGGCGAGGACGGCGGCGCGACCGGCGTGAAGGTGCAGCACTTCTTCGTCTGCCGACTGGAGTCCATGGACCCGTCGCTGCGCCATGGCCCCGAGATGGATGAACCTCTGGGCGAGTACGAGATCGTCCGTGTTCCCTTCACCCGCGTCGGCATCGCCTCCGTCCACCTCGTGCCGTTGTCACTGCGGCACTACCTGGACGGCAATATCGAGGGCGTACGTGCCATGCACGCCCCCGACCTCGGATAGCCCGCACGGCGCATGCGGGAGTGCCACCCCGGCACGTGGCCGTGGCCCACCGATGTTTCACGTGAAACGCCTGCGTTCGCCCGGGCCCGCATGAACGGGTCAAGACGGGGCCGAAAGCGTCCACGTCCGCATTGAAACCGGTGGACGAGCGAGGGGCTGGTCGGACAGCCTGACCTGCGTGCCGACTCCTTCACTCGCCTCCCTGCCCATTCGACGTCTGACGCTCCACGATCTGACCGCCTGCGCCGACTTGTCCGAGGACCGGGGGTGGCCACGTGAGGAACACAAGTGGGGCTTCCTCCTCACGGCCGGCAAGGGCTACGGCATCGACGACCCCGACGGCGGCCTCGTCGCCGCGTGTGTCGTCACGGAGTACGGTTCCTGGGAACGCACGGAACTCGGCGCCATCGGCATGGTCCTCGTGGCCGGACGCCATGCCCGCCAGGGGGTAGGACGCCGCTTGATGCGGCATGTCGTATCGCTCATGGGCACCACCCCGCTGACTCTGTTCGCCACACCCTTCGGGCGTCCGCTCTACGAGGAGCTGGGCTTCAAGGTCACCGGCCGGTCGGAGATGCTGAGGGGACACTTCACCCCCGGCGGCACGGAATCCCGCGTCCCTACACGGCCGGCCGTCGCCGAGGACCTGCCCTCGATCCTCCAGCTCGACGAGGAGGCGTTCGGCACCGACCGCACTCCCCTCATCACCCGTCTCCCCTCCTTCGCCGACCAGCTGCGCGTGGCCGAGGAGAACGGCCGGATCATTGGTTACACGGCCGCGTGGCCCAACATGGACACCCATGTCGTCGGCCCGCTGATTGCCCGGGACACGGAGACAGCCAAGGCCCTCATCGCCTCGCTCGCGGCCCACACGCACCGCCCACTGCGCACCGACATCGATGTACGGCACGAGGAGCTGCTGAGCTGGGCCAGGGCACGAGGACTGGCCTCTGTGGCCGTCAACGCCGTCATGACCTACGGCATCACGGAACTGCCGGGGGACTGGCGGCGTCGGGTCGCGCCGCTGACTGTGGCCGCGGGCTGAGCGTCGGCCCCCGCTCCAGAGCGGGGGCCGACGCCGCCGGACGGGGTGGGTGGTCAGACGAGTGCCGCAACGGCCGCGGCGGCGAAACCGTGGTCCTGCTCGGGCGCGCCGCCGCCGACACCGATCGCGCCGATCAGGCGGCCGTCCCGGTGGACGGGGAGACCACCAGCGATGAAGAGCAGCGGACGGTCGAGGGCGGTGGGCAGCGTGTGGAAGGGGCCACCCGGCTGTACGGCGTCCACGAGGTCGGCGGTGGCCGCATTGAGCTGGAGCGCCGTGTAAGCCTTGCGAGTACTGGTCTCACCGGAGATCAGGACCGCCCGGTCGTCCCGGCGGAAGGCGAGCAGGTGGCCGCCGGCGTCCAGGACGGTGACGCTGACGGTGACCCCGGCCTCTTCGGCAGCGCGGCGTGCTGAGGCGACGAGCAGCTCGGCGTCCTCGATGGTGAGCGGGGCGACGGTGGTGGTGCTCATGGGGAGCGTTCTCCTTGTGCGGTGGTGCGTGAGGTGACGTGATGCCGCACGGGCCGGGGCGCTCGCGCCCCGGTGTCCCGGGCGACAGCCGGGTACGGACGTGCTGTCCGGTGGCCGGGACGGGCTCAGTGGTGGACCGGGGTCCGCTGCCCGGTGGGCGCCGCCGAAGCGACCACTGTGCCGCGCGTGCCGTGGCGGCGCTCGAGGGTGGCTGAGACCACGGCCAGGACCAGGGCGCCCGTGGCGAGGGCGGCACCGACCCAGTTGGGAGCGGTGTAGCCGAGGCCTGCCGCGATGACCATGCCGCCGAGCCAGGCGGAGAGGGCGTTGCCCAGGTTGAAGGCGCCGATGTTGACGGCCGACGCGAGCGTCGGAGCCCCGTGCGCCTGGTCGAGGACGCGCTTCTGCAACGGGGGGACGGTCGCGAAGCCGAGGGCGCCGATCAGAGCGATGGTCACCGCGGCGGCGATCTTGTTGTGCGCGGTGAGCGTGAACAGCGCGAGGACCACGGCCAGCGCGCCCAGGGAGACGTACAGCATCGGCATCAGCGCGCGGTCGGCGAACCTGCCGCCGATGAGGTTGCCGCCGACCATACCGAGACCGAACAGGACCAGCAGCCAGGTGACCGATCCATCGGCGAAGCCCGCGACGTGCGTCATCATCGGCGCGATGTAGGTGATGGCCGCGAAGACCCCGCCGAAGCCGAGGACGGTCATCGCCATGGCGAGCAGCACCTGGACGTTCTTGAAGGCGGCCAGCTCATGACGCAGACGCACGCCCTCCGGCCGCGGCAGGTCCGGCACCAGCCGGGCGATGCCTGCCAGGCCGATGGCACCCAGAGCGGCGACGATGCCGAAGGTGACGCGCCAGCCGACGTTCTGGCCGATCAGCGTGCCCAGTGGGACACCAACGACGTTGGCGACGGTCAGACCGGTGAACATCATGGCGATGGCCCCGGCCTTCTTGTCGGAAGTCACCAGTTCGGCCGCGACGACGGAGCCGATGCCGAAGAAGGCGCCATGGGCGAGGGACGCGATCACACGTCCGATGAGCATGACCGCGAAGGCCGGGGCCACCGCGGAGAGCAGGTTGCCGACGATGAAGAGACCCATGAGGAGCATCAGCATCCGCTTGCGCGGGACCTTGGTGCCGAGCACGGTCATCAGCGGGGCGCCGATCACCACGCCGAGGGCGTATCCGGTCACGAGCAGGCCGGCCGTGGGGATGGAGACCCCGAAGTCGCCCGCGACCTCGGGCAGCAAGCCCATGATCACGAACTCGGTCGTCCCGATTCCGAAGGCCCCGATCGCGAGAGCCAGAAGCGCGAGAGGCATGTGGGGGTAACCTTCCCAAACGATTGCAGGAGCGCTTTGCGTGCGTTCACAATAGTTGCAGACGCTGGCTAAATGCAAGCGCAGGCTATTGCAGAGATGCTCTACCCTGGATCCAGCCGCCCCGGGACGGAGGAACACCCCAATGACAGCGACGGACCCCGCGCTCACCGCCCTCGCCCAGGGCTGGTGCGCCCTCTCCCTGCTGCACGGGAGGATCGAGGCACACATCGAACGCGCCCTGCAGGCGAAGCACGACCTGAGCGTGCGCGAGTACTCCCTGCTCGACGTGCTCAGCCGCCAGCACGAGGGCGAGGGCGGTCATCTGCAGATGAAGCAGGTCGCCGACGCGGTTGTCCTCAGCCAGAGCGCCACCACTCGGCTGGTGACCCGCCTGGAGGACCGCGGCCTGCTGGAGCGCTACCTGTGCCCCACCGACCGTCGCGGCATCTACACCAACGTCACCGACTCGGGTCTAAGGCTGCTGGACGAGGCGCGTCCCACCAATGACGCCGCTCTCCGCGAAGCCCTGGACGAGGCGGCCAGAAACCCGGAGCTGGCCCCGCTGGTGAGGGTCGTGGAGTCCCTGAACGTACCCGCATAGGGTTCGGACATGGGAGATCTTGAGATACGCCGGGCGACCGCATCCGACCTGCCCGCGCTCGTGGCCATGCTCGCCGACGATCCACTCGGAGCCCAGCGCGAGTCGCCCAACGACCTATCGCCGTATCTGACAGCCCTGGAGCGGCTGACCGCGGACCCGAACCAGCGGCTCGTCGTCGCGGTGCGCGGCACCCGGGTCGTCGGCACGCTCCAGCTCACGATCATTCCCGGCCTCTCCCGCAGGGGAGCCACCCGCTCGATCATCGAAGGCGTGCGCATCCACGCCGATGAGCGTGGCAGTGGCCTGGGTACTCAGCTCGTCGAGTGGGCGATCGAGGAATCCAGGCGACAGGACTGCCACTTGGTGCAGCTGACCTCCGACATCAGCCGCACCGACGCCCACCGCTTCTACGAGCGGCTCGGTTTCACCCCCTCCCACGTCGGTTTCAAGCTGCAGCTGTGAAAACGGCCGTTGGTGGGTGTTTCACGTGAACCCTGTTCGTGATCATCGCGGGCCTGGTCATGGTGCTGGGGAAGTCCCACGCCAAGAAGGAC
>NZ_JBEXYS010000017.1:0-162227 GCF_040631045.1 Streptomyces sp. NPDC005706
GGCATGCGCGAGCGCAGCTCCCGGCACACGCTCACGCCGTCACCGTCGGGCAGCCGGACGTCCAGCACCGCCACCCGGGGGCGCAGCGCGGGGACCCGCACCAGCGCCTGTTCCGCGGTGCCGGCCTCACCGATCACCTCGATGTCCGGCTCGTCGTTCAGCAGGTCGCGCACACCGCGCCGTACCACCTCGTGGTCGTCCATCAGGAAGACCCGGATCGGGTCGCCGGGGCCGTGCCGCTCGCCGTCCGCCATCAATCGCCTCCTGTTGTCGCGGGTACCGCGTCGTCGCGGGCCGGGACCGGCTGGCCCCGGCCCTCCCCCAGTCTCCCGCACCCGGCCCGGTCACGGCAGCCACCCGGTGCCCCGCCGGCCCGGGGCGACGGCACCTTCGGCACGCCCCGAGGCGCGGGAGAGGATGCACAACGCGGCCACCATCGCCGGCATGGCCTACGGCAACGCCTTCCCGGGTCTCGTGCACGCCACTACCGGGCGCCGGAACGCCTCCAGGAGATCGCCCCCGCCCCGGGGCTGCCCGCCGGGACCCGCGGTGAGGGGGTGGAGTGCCTCCTCCGCGTGGTCGAGGAGCTGCGCGGCGCCGTCGGCATCGAGCGGTCCTTGCGGGAACTGGGCGTCGACGAGGAGTCCTCCCTCGACGCGCTGCCCCAGCAGGCGCTGAACGCCCACGAGGACCAGTGCGCGCCCGCCAACCCGCGGATGCCCACGCTGGACGACATGAGGGAGATCATGCGCGGCGCCTGCCACGGGTACGGCGGGCAGGGCCGACCGGAGGCGGACGGGGGCCGAACGGCCCTGGCGTGAGCGGTTCCCGCACGAGTCCAATGAGGTGATGGCATCCGTCCGCGGCGTTCGCTCCGGCGTCCGCCGCGGACGGCCGCCCGTCCACCTCCCGGCCCTCGACCAGAGACAGACGGCAGTGACCAACGAGACCGCACGGAAGCCCGCCATGACCGCCGGCGAGGCCCCTTCCCTTCCTCCGGGGCCGCGCCGGAGCATCGAACTGGACCGCGACGAGGCCCTGCGGCTGCTGGGCAGCGTCCCCTTCGGCCGGATCGTCTTCACCCGGCACGCGCTGCCGACGGTGCACCCGGTGAACCACGTCCTGGACGGCGGCGGCATCGTCATCCGCACCCACGACGGCGCGGCCCTGACCGCGCGCGCCCAGGAGGCCGACGGCGCCGGTGTCGTCGTCGCCTACGAGGCCGACGTCATCGACCCGGACACCCACCTCGGCTGGAGCGTGGTGGCCACCGGATACGCCCGGCTGGTGACCGATCCCGCCGAACTGGCCCGCTACCAGGAGCTGCTGGTGCCCTGGATCGGGCACACCATGGACCACGCCGTGCGCATCAGCCCCGATCTGGTCACCGGTGTCCGGCTCACGGCCGACGGCCCTCTCACCGCCGGTGACGCGGACGGCGCATGATGAAGTCGCGCACGTCGATGCTCGCGCGCCATCGCCGCCCGGCGAAGCCTCGCCAGGCCTCGGCGGGCGCGGCGTCGGCGTGGGTTGCCGGGGTCATCGCAGCCTCCGCCCAGCGCGCCGTAGCCGGCGTCCACCAGGTCGACGGCGGACTGCACGATCCGGCGCAGCAGGTCCTCCAGGTCGAGGTCGCTGCCGATCGCCATCACCGCATCGAGCAGGGTCTGCACGCGGTCCCGGCCCCCGCGCACCCGCTTGGCATGTTCCTGAAGCTCACTCAGCAGCGCGTCCATGCGCAGCGGGACAACCGGGCCGGGACTCCCCGCCACCGTCCGCTCCTGCATGCCCGTGCCCCGTCCTCTCCTCCGACCATGGGAGACAGGATGCCCCAACGGCCCTGTCGGAGAACAGCGCGGCCCGGCAGGCGGGACCGCGTGGACGGGACGGCGCCACCCGGTGGCAGATCATTGCTAATTTCCACGGCATACCAGTAGATTTCGGGCAATCGTTTCGAGATGTCACCGGCGGACGGGACCCAGGGACGAGCACGGAACCGGGCCGGTGGGCCGGCGACGGCGTGCCGCTCCACCCCTGACACCCGGAACCACCGTGACACCGGGAAGGACGACCCCGTCGATGACCGATCTCACCACGACCCCACGGACCGCGATCCGGGGCTTTCGCGCCGGTGACGGACCACCGCTGGTGGAGACGTGGCGCCGGAGCGCGCCCACGGACGCCGTCACCGCGGACCGCTTCCGCTCCCTGGTGCTGCTCGACGCCAACTTCGACCCGGAGGGTCTCCGGGTCGCCGTCGACGGCGACCGTGTCGTCGGCGCCGCCTACGCGGTGCGACGGCTCACGCCGCTGGCCGGCACCGATCTGGAGCCGGAGCAGGGCTGGATCCCGTTCTTCTTCGTCGACCCGGACGCCCGCGGGCGAGGTCTGGGCCGCCGGCTGCTGACCGACGCCCTCGACTGGCTGCACGGCCACGGACGCACCCGGGTGGACTTCTCCTCGTACACCCCCGACTACGTCCTCCCCGGCCTGGACGCCGAGGCCTATCCACAAGCCGCCGCACTGCTCGAATCCCTGGGCTTTCGCACGCTGTACGAGGCGACGGCGATGCACCGGGGTCTGGTCGGCTACCGCCTCCCCGACGGCGTCGCCCGCCGGCTGGGCGAACTCACGGCCCGCGGCCACCGGTTCACCACTCCGTCCGACGACGACCTGGTGGACCTCCTCGCACTCGCCGGGGGCCACTTCGGCCCGGACTGGGCGTGCACGATCCGGGCGTGTCTGACGGCGGGCACGCCGCTCGACCGGATCGTCGTCGCCCGGGACCCCGCCGGGCGCATGTCCGGCTGGGCGATGCACGGGGCGTTCGACGGGGTGGACGAGCGCTTCGGCCCGATCGGTGTCCGGGAGGAGATGCGCGGCACCGGACTCGGCGAGGTCCTGCTGCACCTGGTCCTGGAGCGGATGCGGGCGCGCCGCGCGCACTCCGCGTGGTTCCTGTGGACCGGCGCCCGTTCCCCGGCGGGCCACATGTACCGCAAGGCGGGATTCAGCAGCACCCGGGTGTTCCGGGTGCTGCGCCGGGAGGCCGCCCTGTGACGCCCGCCCGCCGCGGCTCCGGGGCAGCGGGCGGGCTGAGCCGCCGTCACCTCGCCCTCGCGCTCCCCTCTGCGCTGCTCGCCTCCGGGTGCGCGGCGCCGCACCGGGGCACCGGCCGGCCCGGGGACCCGATCGAGCTGACCCTGCTCTCCCACTACGCGAGCGGCGAGCTGAAGCAGGCCCTGCAGGGCCCGGTCGACGAGTGGAACGCCACCCACGACCGGGTCAAGGTCCGTACGAAAGCCGTGGAGTTCACCGATCTGCTGACCACGTTCATGGTCCGGCAGGCCGCGGGCCAGGGCGCCGACATCCTCCACCCGTACTGTCTGTGGAACGGCCAGCTCGTCCGGGCCGGCGTCCTGCGGCCCGCCCCGCCCGAGCACGCCGAGGAGATCGGCCGCGGCTACGGCGAGGCGGCGGTCCGCGCCGCCTCGGTGGGCGGCCGGGTCTACGGCTATCCCACCGAGGCGCAGACCTACGCGCTCTACTACAACAAGCGGCTGCTGCGCGCGGCCGGGCTCGACGGACCGCCGCGCACCTGGGGGGAGCTGGAGGAGGCGGCCCACCGCACCGCCCGGCGGGACCGGTACGGCAACACACTGGCGCAGGGGTTCGGCCTGTCGACCTACGACGACTCCACCACCGTCGGCCAGACCCTCGCCCTGCTCAACGCCGCCGGGGGCAGGTTCGTCTCCTCGGACGGCCGGAGCACCGCCATCGACTCGGCGGCCGGCCGGGCCGTGTTCGACCTGGAGCACCGGCTCGTCGCCACGGGTGCCAGCGCACCCGGCGTCAACGTCTACAAGGCGTTCCCCTCCGGACAGGTGGCCATGGTGATCAGCGCCGGCTGGTGGACCGGGAGCCTGAAGGAGCTGATGGGCGCCGGTTACCGGGACGTCGGCGTCGCGCCCGTGCCGTTGCCCGAGGCGGACGGCAGGCGCGCCACCCTCTCCACCGGCTTCATGCTGGGGGTCAACGCGGCCAGTGAACACCCGCGCGAGGCCTGGGAGTTCCTGCGCTGGCTGAACACCGAGAAGGTGGGAGTGAAAGGGGCCCCCAGCGGCGCGGTGGCGACCCGGATGAGCGCCCTGCAGGTGTCGGTCGGCTCCCTGACCGGCCGCGCCGACGACATGCGGACCCTGCTGGGCCGGGGCGGCGACCCGAATCTGCGCCCGTTCCTGGACGCGCTGGCGTACGCGGTGCCCGAGCCGAACGTGCCGGGCGCGCAAGCGGCCAAGTCGCTGCTGCGCAAGAACATCGAGGCGCTGTGGAGCGGTCAGCGGTCGGTCGACGAGGCGCTGCGCACCACCCGCCGGCAGGTCGACCAGGAGGTGTCGCGCTCATGGTGAACACGCTGGCGCCGGAGACGGCCGGGCAGGCGGACCGGGGCACCCGGTACGCACGCCCCACCGCCGGCCGGCCGGGGCGGGCCCGGCGCCGCCAGACCGCCGTCGCCTATCTGTTTCTGGCGCCGACGCTGCTGTTCTTCGCCGTCTTCCTGTTCCTGCCGCTCGGTTTCGCGCTGCTGCTGTCGATGTCCCGCTGGACCGGGTTCGACCTCGGCGACATCGAGCCGGTGGGCCTGGACAACTTCACCGGCCTCTTCGCGGACGGATCGACGTTCCTGACGCCGGTCCTCACCAACACGCTGCTGTACGCGCTGGGCACCGTGGCGCTCGCGCTCACCGGTTCCGTGCTCGTCGCCGCCTGCATCGACAAGCTGCGGTTCCAGGGGCTGTGGCGCACCCTTTACTTCCTGCCGATCGTGACGACCGTCGTCGCCGTCGGCAACGTGTGGAAGTACATGTACGAGCCGGGCGGCCTGGTCAACGGTGCGCTCAACGCCCTCGGGATCGGTTCGGTGGCGTTCCTGCAGGACCCCGGCACCGCGCTGCCCTCGGTGGTGGTCGTCCAGGCCTGGGCCTCGGTCGGCACCGCGATCCTCGTCCTGACCGCCGGCCTGAAGTCCATCCCCGGCTCGTACTACGAGGCCGCCGCGCTCGACGGCGCCGGGCCCGTCACCGTGTTCCTCCGGATCACCCTGCCGCTGCTGCGGCCGTCCCTGCTGTTCGTGTGCGTGACCCAGTTCCTGACCGGTCTGCAGTCGTTCGCTCTGATCATCGTGATGACGAAGGGCGGCCCGGGCGACGCGACCGCCGTCGCCGCGCTGGAGATGTACCGGCAGGCCTTCAGCTACGGCGACTGGGGCACCGCGAGCGCCGCCGCCTTCGTGCTGTTCCTGGTGGTCCTCGTGGTCACCCTGCTGCAACTGCTGCTGTTTCGGCGCACGGGGGAGGACGCGTGATCCGCCGCCGTTTCCCGTGGCTGTCGTACCTGCTGGTGGTGAGCGGCGCGGTGCTCACCATGGTGCCGTTCCTGGACATGGTGATGACGTCCTTCAAGGGACCGGGCGAGTCCGGCACGCTGCCGTACCGGTTCCTGCCGAAGGCGTTCGACCTGTCCAACTACCGGGCGGCGGTCGACCAGCTCGACCTGCCGGTGCTCTTCCGCAACAGTGTCGTCGCGACCGCCGTGATCACCGGCTCGGTGCTGGTCACCTCGTCGCTCGCCGGATACGCGCTCGCCAAACTCCGGTTTCCCGGCCGGGACTTCGTCTTCCGTCTGGTGCTGTCGACGATGATGTTCCCGCCGTTCCTCTTCTTCGTCCCGCACTTCCTGATCCTGGTGCACTGGCCACTGGCGGGCGGCAACGACCTGCTCGGGCGCGGCGGCGCGGGCCTGACGGTCAGCATCGTGGCGCTCACCATGCCGTTCCTCGTCAACGGCTTCGGGATCTTCCTGATGCGCCAGTTCATGGTCTCGATCCCGGACGAGGTGCTGGAGGCCGCGCGCATCGACGGGGCCGGTGAGTTCGCGGTGTGGTGGCGGATCGTGGTGCCGCAGACCAAGCCGGTCGTGGTGACGCTCGGGCTGCTGACCTTCGTCGACGCCTGGAACGAGTACATCTGGGCGCTGCTCGTCTCGACCGCCGACCCGGACGTGATGACCCTGCCGGTCGGCATCCAGCTCCTGCAGGACTACGTCGACCCGTCCCGCACGATGCCCATCGTCATGGCCGGCCTGGTGCTGAGCATCCTGCCGGTGCTGATCGTCTTCCTGCTGCTGCAGAAGTACTACATCCGCGGGGTCATGCTCAGCGGCCTCAAGTGACCGGCCTCCCGACAGGCCGTCCGCCGGGAGTGGGCACACACTGGATCCGTGCGGAGGCGGGCCGCCCGAGGAAGAGCCGCGCCCGCGTTCACGAGGGAGGCCGGAATCATGGTCCAGACATCTTGGACGACGCAGGGCGTCTTCACGGGGCCGGGAGGCGTCCGTACCGACGAGGCCGGGATCGTCACCGGCGACCTGACCGTGCACACCACCTGGGACGCCAAGCGGGCCGTCGTCCAGGTCCAGTACACCGGCACCTCCCAGTGCTACACGCTGACCGGCAGCCCGGTGCCCTGCTCCTCGCAGCCCGAGAGCCGGGACCTGCACCAGGCGGTGGTCGAGGCCGTCCGGGCCGGCGGCGGCGCCACGGTCCCCCGCTACGACCGGCAGTGGGCACGGCCCTGAGCGAAGCGGACCGTGCCGCCCTCCCCGGGGATCGGCCACGCCGAGGAGCCGGTGCGGCGGCCGCCCGGTGCCCCAGGTAGTGGAATATTGAACTATCGCGTTCCGTTGTGGCCCCCGAAGGAGGTCATCAGTGGAGACGCGAGTGGAGACCACGTACTACGACCACGGCACCCCGGCCGAGCGCTGGGAGCGCGCGCGGCTGTTCTTCGACGCCAAGGACTACGCCGGCGCGGCGCGGGTGCTGGCGCGGCTGGTCGAGGAGGTGCCGGAGCAGAGCGGGCCCCGGCTGCTGCTGGCGCGCGCCTACTACCACTCGGCCCAGCTGCGCCGGGCGGAGGCCGAGCTGCGGATCGTCGTGGAGCGGGACCCGGTGGAGCACTACGCCCGGCTGATGCTGGGCCGTACCCTCCAGCGGCAGGCCCGGCACGACGAGGCGGCCTCGCATCTGCGCATCGCCGCGGCGCTCGCGGGCGACTTCCCCGAGGAGTGAGCAGCGCCGGCCATGGGCCCGGTTCCGTGCGGGAACCGGGCCCTTCGCGCTCTCTCGCGCCGGGCGCGCTCCGGTACGTGCGCCGTCCACGCCGGTACGCGATCTCACCGAGGACCACGTCCACGGCGACGAAGGCGGCCAGCGGGATGCCGAGCAGCGGCACGAACCAGCCGAGGACGGCGATGGCGGCCAGCGCCGGCACCAGGAGGTACGGCGGCACCTGGGCCCAGGCGCCGCGCGGCACCGGGCGGCCGAAGGCGGAGCCGCGGCCCCGCTGCCACCACATGCGGTAGCCCCACACGATCAGCAGGATCAGGGCGAGGGCGAGCAGGGCGAGGGCGATCTGGTTGGCGAGTCCGAAGAGGACGCCTGTGTGCAGGTCGATGCCCCAGCGGGTCAGCTTGGCGAGCACCGGGTGGTCGGCGAAGCGCAGTTCGCCGGTGACCTCGCCGGTGGCGGGGTCGACGGCGACGGCGTCCTGCTTCTCGGGCCACTCGCGCCGCACCTGCTTGACGACGTACCCGCTGTCTTCGCCGGCGGGCGGGACGATCTCCACCGGGCCGCCCAGCCCCTCGGCCCGGGCCGTCGCGAGCACCCGGTCCAGGCCCACGCCGTACTCCCCGGCGCCGCCGGCGCCGGCCGCCGAGCCGTGGCCCGCGTGCTCGCCGCCGCTCACGGCCGCCGACAGCGTGGGTGTCGCCTGGCCGAGCGAGGTGCGCAGGTCGCCGATGTGGCCGCCGGCATACGTCGACCAGGTCAGACCCGTCGCCGACAGAAACAGGAACCCGGCGGCGGTCCAGGCGCCGACCGTGCCGTGCAGGCCGAGGGTGCGGCGCCGGCCGCCGGTGCCGCGCAGCCTGCGCAGCGCCCGCCGCCGGGTGAACCACAGCACCAGCCCGCCGCCCGCGATCACCCACAGCCAGCTCGCCGCGAGTTCGCTGTACAGCCGGCCGGTGTCGCCCAGGTGCAGGTCGCGGTGGAGCTCGTCGATCCAGGTGCGCAGCGGCAGGGCGCCGGTCGAGCCGTACTGTTCGAGCGCGCCGCGGATCTCGCCGGTGTACGGGTTCACGAACACGGCGAGGGTGCGGTCGGGGTCCACGCCCTCGACGCCGGAGAGCAGCACCCGGGTGGTCGAACCGGCCTCGGGCGCGGGCCGTACCGCCGCGACGGTGCCCTCGGGGTGGGCCTCGCGGGCTGCGGCCACCTGGGCGGAGACGGGCAGTTCCCGCTCGCCGGCCGGCACCGTCAGCTCATGGCGGTAGACGATCTCCTCGGCCTGGAAGGAGCCCGCGTAGAGCAGCCCGGTGACGGAGGCGGCCAGCAGGAACGGGGCGACGAGCAGTCCGGCGTAGAAGTGCAGGCGCAGCACGAGCGGACGCAGCGGGGCCCAGCGGCCCGGGGTGGGGGCCGGGGCGGGCGCCTCGTCCTTGGTGGGCGAGGGAGCGGTGGGCATCGGCGGGCTTCCTTCGGGGGGCGGGTTCTCCAGCGGTGACGGTCCAGTAGTCGGGCCGGAAGAGCACCGAGTTCCCCGGGGTGTTGGTGACCTGTGCCACACGAAAGGCGGACGGTCATGGCATTCTGACGCGATGGCACCTCCCAGTGATCAGGCACCGCTCGCCGAACGGGTCGAGGAACTCCTCGCCGCGGGCGGCCCCTTGCCCATCGTCGCGGCCGGACGGCCGGTCCTCAGGCGCGGCACCGAGGCTTACGACGGCCAGCTCGGCCCCGCCCTGCTGGCCCGCTTCGTCGAGGCGCTGCGGCTGACCATGCACGCGGCGCCGGGCGTGGGCCTGGCCGCGCCGCAGGTCGGGATTCCGCTGCGGATCGCGGTCATCGAGGACCCGGCGCCGGTGCCGGAGGAGGTGGCGCGGATCCGGGGGCGCGTACCGCAGCCGTTCCGCGTCCTGGTCAACCCGTCGTACGAGCCGGTGGGCAGCGCCCGTGCCGCGTTCTTCGAGGGCTGCCTGAGCGTACCGGGCTGGCAGGCCGTGGTGGCCCGGCACGCTCAGGTGCGGCTGCGCGGCGAGGACGAGTACGGCTCCGCGCTGGACGAGGTGTTCACCGGCTGGCCCGCCAGAATCGTCCAGCACGAGACGGACCACCTCGACGGCGTCCTCTACCTCGACCGGGCGCAGCCGCGCTCGCTCTCCACGAACGAGGCGGTCGCGGCCCTGTGGGCGCAGCCGGCACCGCAGGCGGCGGCCGAGGCGCTCGGCTTCGAACTGCCGTAAGCCGTGGCTCAGTTGTCCCGGTAGGCCTCCAGCAGCCGCAGCCACACCTCGCTCAGCGTCGGGTACGACGGGACGGCGTGCCAGAGCCGGCCGACCGGCACCCGTCCGGCGACCGTGACGGTCGCGGAGTGGATCAGCTCGCCGACGCCGGGGCCGACGAAGGTGACCCCGCGCAGGATCTCCTCCTCCACGTCGACGACCATCCGGGCGCGGCCCTTGTAGCCGTCGCCGTACAGGCCGGCGCCCGCGACCGAGGAGAACTCGACGTCGACGGCGCGGACGCGGTGGCCGGCCTGTTCGGCCTCGGCCAGGGAGAGCCCGACGGCGGCGGCCTCCGGGTCGGTGAAGACGACCTGCGGTACGGCGTGGTGGTCGGCGGTGGCCGCGTGCGCGCCCCAGGGCTCGTCCGGCGGTTCCGCGCCGGCGGCGCGCGCGGCGATCGCGGCGCCCGCGATCCGGGCCTGGTACTTGCCCTGGTGGGTGAGGAGGGCACGGTGGTTGACGTCGCCGACCGCGTACAGCCAGTCGGTGCCGGTGACCCGGAGGCTGTCGTCCACGTCGAGCCAGGAGCCGGGTTCGAGGCCGACGGTGTCCAGGCCGATGTCCCCGGTTCGCGGGGCGCGCCCGGTGGCGAAGAGGATCTCGTCGGCCTCGACGCGGTCCCCGGCACCGGTGACGACCACGACGGTGCCGTTCTCGCGGGAGACGGACTCCACGGAGGTGCCGGTGCGGACGTCCACGCCAGCCTCGGTGAGGGCGTCGGCGACCAGTTCCCCGGCGAACGGCTCCATCCGGCTCAGCAGGCCCTTGCCCCGCACCAGCAGGGTGACCCGGGAGCCGAGGGCCTGCCAGGCGGTGGCCATCTCGGTGGCGACGACCCCGCCGCCGACGACGATCAGCCGGCCGGGCGCCGCCTTGGCGCTGGTGGCCTCGCGGCTGGTCCACGGTTTGACCCCGTCCAGGCCCGGCAGGCCGGGCAGCCGGGCGCTGGTGCCGGTGCAGACGGCGACCGCGTGCCGGGCGGTGAGCGTGGTGACCGTGCCGTCGGGGCCGGTCACGGTGACCGTGCGGGGGCCGGCCAGCCGGCCCTGGCCGCGGTACAGGTCGGCGCCGGTGCCCTCCAGCCAGCGGATCTGGCCGTCGTCCTGCCAGTGCGAGGTGTAGTCGTCCCGCCGGGCGAGGACGGCGGGGGTGTCGAGGGGGCCCTGGACCGACTGCTCCAGGCCGGGCAGGCGGCGTGCGTCCGCCTGGGCGATCACCGGCCTGAGCAGCGCCTTGCTGGGCATGCACGCCCAGTACGAACACTCGCCGCCGACCAGTTCGCTCTCCACGACCGCGGTGGTGAGGCCGGCCGCACGGGTGCGGTCGGCGACGTTCTCCCCCACGGGCCCGGCCCCGAGCACCACGACGTCGTACGCGATGGATTCCGTTTCCGTCATGGGGTCAGTCTGGTGGGTGGTTGGCACGCGGGCCACACGGGTAGGCGCGCGGGACACGCGCGTGTCGGCACGGAACACGCGTGGAATACGCGGCCGGACCGCCGTGTTCTTGCCGTCGGCACACCCCACACCAGGAAGAGGGAACCAGGCCATGAGCAGCACTGTGGAGCTGACCAAGGAGAACTTCGACCAGACCGTCACCGAGAACGAGTTCGTCCTCATCGACTTCTGGGCGTCCTGGTGCGGGCCGTGCCGTCAGTTCGCGCCGGTGTACGAGAAGGCCGCCGGGGAGAACCCGGACCTGGTCTTCGGCAAGGTCGACACCGAGGCCCAGCCCGAGCTGGCGCAGGCGTTCGGTATCCAGTCGATCCCGACGCTGATGATCGTCCGGGACCAGGTCGCGGTCTTCGCCCAGCCGGGCGCCCTGCCGGAGGCCGCGCTCACGGACGTCATCGGACAGGCCCGGAAGCTGGACATGGACGAGGTGCGCAAGAGCATCGCCGCCCAGGAGCAGCAGGGCGAGTAGTCCCCGGCAGCCGGTACCGGTACGGCCCGTGGCGCGTGACGCGCCGCGGGCCGTACGCGTCCGTACGGGCGGGCGGCCGGGCCGACGGCGCGGTCAGCCGGACTCGCGGGGGACGAGGGAGGCGCCCAGCACCCTGCGCACCTCGGGCTCGCCACCGGGTTCGCGGACCGCGCGGTCGACGAGTTCCGCCAGTTCCCGGCCGGAGGGCAACTCGACATGGACGGTGCTGAGCCGCGGGCGCAGCAGCCGGCCGAGCATCAGGTCGTCGGCGCCGACCACGGCCACGTCGTCGGGGATGCGGACGCCCTCGTCCTGGAGGGCGCGCATCAGCAGCATCGCGTACTCGTCGTTGTAGGCGAACACCGCGTCGAGGCCGGACTCCCGCCAGCGGGCGGCCAGTCGGGCGGCGGCCTGCTCCGTGTACGCGAGCGGCAGCGCGGTCACGGTGGCGTCCGTGCCGCGCAGTGCCTGGCGGACACCGGCGAGCCTGGGCCGGGAGAACGCCTCGAGGCCGGTTTCCTCGGGGACGATCACGCCGATCCGGCGGCGCCCGCGGGCGTGCAGATGGGCGCCGGCGCAGTGGCCGACGGCCTCGTGGTCCATGTGCAGGGCGTGGGCGCCCTCGACGCGCTCGGGACCGAGGGTCACCACGGCCCGGGCACCGGAACGCCGGAGCACGGCGACGCCCCGCGGGCCGAGTCCCGCGCCGGGCACCAGGACGGCGACGGGGCGCAACTCGGCCCAGGCGCGGGCGGCTTCGTCGCCCTGGAGGCCGACGGTGCCGTACTGGACGACCGTGTAGTCGAGTCGGCCGAGGGCGGACTGCAGTTCGGTGAGGAAGCGGCTGTAGAGGGGACCCACCGGGATCGTCGGGGCGGGCATGAGGACCATGCGGCTGTGGCCGGCTCGCAGGCTGCGGGCGGCGGCGTGGGGCACGTAGCCCAGTTCCCGGGCGGCCTCGTGGACGCGGCGGCGCGTCGGTTCGCTGATCCGTACGGCACTGGTGTTGTTGAGGACGTAGGAGACGGTCGCGCGCGAGACGCCCGCCAGCCGGGCCACATCGGCACTCGTCGGAACGGAGTGCGGCGCGGGCACCGCGGACGGCGGCGTGTTCGGTATCTGCACCATGACAGACCGCATCTTGGCAGAGGGGTCGGGGCGGGGATGCGGGCGGGGGAACGTGGTTCATCGTTCGACCAACGCACGGGAGGGCGAACCGACGCACGGCAGGGACGAACATGTTCGCTACGAACTTGTTCGGGACGAACATGTTCGTTACTCTGGCGGCATGACAGAGACCCCCCGCTCCCGCCGTGAACGCCCCGCCAAGCCGGCGCTCAGCCGGGACGGCATCGTCGCGGCGGCGCTCGCGGTCCTGCGGGCCGAAGGGCTGCGGAAGGTGACCATGCGGCGGCTGGCCCAGGAGCTCGACACCGGTCCCGCCTCGCTGTACGTCTACGTCCGCAACACCGACGAGCTGCACGCGGCCGTCCTCGACGAGCTGCTCGGCACCGTCGGGCCCGCCCCGGCCGGCGGCGACTGGCGGGAGCGGCTGGAGCGGGTGCTCACCGACTGCACGCTGATGCTCCTGGACCACCCGGACCTCGCCCGCTCGGCGCTGACCGCCCGGCCCAGCGGCCCGCACTACCTGAATCTGATCGAGACACTTCTCGCCCTGCTCGCCGAGGGCGGGGTCCCGCGCGACCGGGCCGCCTGGGGCGTCGATCTGCTCCTCCAGCACGCCACCGCGACCGCCGCGGAGCACGCCGGCGAGAAGTCCCCCGGCGACTGGCAGGCCCTGGACAGCGCGCTGCGCGGGGCGTCCGAGGACACCCATCCGCACATCGCCGCCTCCGCCGGGGAGCTGCTGTCCGGCGCCCCGAGGGCCCGCATGTCCTGGGCCTTCCGGGCGCTGATCGACGGCATCGAACGCACCGCCGTACCCGACTGACACCCAGCCCCCGAGGAGACCTCCATGACCATCCCCCACCACCCCGTCGCCGTCGTCGGCGCCGGACTCGGCGGCCTCACGCTCGCCCGGGTGCTGCACGTGCACGGCGTCGAGGCGGCCGTCTTCGACGCGGACGCCTCACCGGACGCGCGCACGCAGGGCGGCATGCTCGACATCCACGACGACTCCGGCCAGGAGGCGCTGCGCGCGGCCGGGCTGCACGAGGCGTTCCTGGCCCGCGTGCACCCCGGCGGCCAGGCGCTGCGGGTGCTCGACCAGGACGGCACCCTCCACCTGGAGGAGTCCGACGACGGCTCCGGCGGCCGCCCCGAGATCGACCGCGGCGAGCTGCGCGGTCTGCTGCTGGACTCCCTGCCGGAGGGCACCGTCCGCTGGGGCGTGAAGGTGACCGGCGCCCGCCCGCTGGGCGACGGCCGGCACGAGGTGACACTCGCGGACGGCGGCGCCTTCACCACCGGGCTGCTGGTCGGTGCGGACGGCGCCTGGTCCCGCGTCCGCCCCCTGCTCTCCCCCGCGCGGCCCGCGTACACCGGGGTGTCGTTCGTCGAGGCGGACCTGCTGGACGCCGATGCCCGGCATCCTCGTGCCGCGGGAGTGGTCGGCGGCGGCATGCTGTTCGCGCTGGGCGCGGGCCGGGGCTTCCTCGGACACCGCGAGAGCGACGGCAGCCTGCACATATACGCCGCCGTCGAGGCGCCGGAGGACTGGCTCGACGGAATCGACTTCACCGACACCGAGGCGGCGAAGGCGGCCGTGCTGAAGGAGTTCGACTGCTGGCACGAGAGCCTGCGGGCGCTGGTGGCGGAGGCGGACGGGCCGCTGGTGCCGCGGCGGATCCACGCCCTGCCGGCCGGCCACCGCTGGACCCGGACGCCCGGGGTCACCCTGCTCGGCGACGCCGCGCACCTCATGTCGCCGTTCGCCGGGGAGGGCGCCAACCTCGCGCTGGCCGACGGCGCCGATCTGGGCCTCGCCGTAGCCGCGCACCCCGGGGACACCGAGGGCGCGCTCGCCGCCTACGAGGAGCGGATGTTCCCGCGCGCCGAGGCGTCGGCGGCGGAGTCGGCACGCAGCGGCGCGACGTTGTTCCGGGCGGACGCGCCGCACGGACTGCTGCGGATGTTCGCCGGCCACGACGACTGATCCCGCCGGGCCATGAAGGGCCGGCCCGGACCGCGCCTCAGGCGGGCCGCTCCGTGCCCGTCACCCGGGCCACGAGGTCGAGCCAGCCCGCCTCCAGCCGCTCCATTGGCATCCCGCACTGCCGGGTCAGATGGTGGACCTGGGCGGGATCGAGGTACGCCAGCAGGGTCAGGCAGAGCAGATCGCAGTCGGCGCCCGGCACGAGTTGCCGCAGCAGCATCGTGACGTGCGTGCGCAGCGCCTGGACGGCGGGGTGGGAGAACCGGCGGCACGGCTCCGGCTGGGCGGCGAGCTGGAGGTCGAGCTGCTCGGCCGAGCGGTACAGCACCGCCACGCCGAACGCCCGCAACCGGTCGAGGGGCGGCGCGCCGGGGCCGAGCGGCGGGGGCCCGCAGAGGAAGTCGGCCTGGAGTTGCCGGCCCGAGTGGTCGAGCAGTGCCGTCAGCAGCCCGGTGCGGTCGCCGAAGCGGCGGAACACCGTGCCCTTGCCCACCTGCGCCGCCGCCGCGACGGCCTCCATGGTCACGCCGGCCACGCCGTGCTCGGCGATCAGCCGGGCGGCGGCCTCCAGCAGCCGGGCCCGGTTGCGGGCCGCGTCGGCGCGCAGGCAGGGCTCGCCGGGCCCCGACTCGACCTCCAGCAGTTGAGGCGTGTCGTCGGACTCCTGGGGCTTCGGGAAGGGCGGCAGGGCGGCGGACATGAAGACAGCGTAAAGCATGGGGAACAAAACTGGACCGCGGTCCGGTTAGCCTGATAGAAAAGCTAAGCGGACCTCGGTCCGGATCGTAACGGCGATGTTTTCAGCCCCCCTTTGGAGTACCCCCATGTCTGTTCGCATCCTCGCGCTCGTCGGCAGCCTTCGCGCCGGTTCGCACAACCGCCAGCTCGCCGAGGCGGCCGTCAAGCTCGCCCCCGAGGGCGCCGAGGTCGTGCTCTTCGAGGGCCTGGCCGAGGTCCCCTTCTACAACGAGGACATCGACGTCGAGGGCAACGTCCCGGCGCCCGCCGCCGCGCTGCGTGAGGCCGCCGGTGCCGCCGACGCCTTCCTGCTCTTCTCCCCCGAGTACAACGGCACGATGCCGGCCGTCCTGAAGAACGCGATCGACTGGCTGTCCCGCCCGTTCGGCGCCGGCGCCTTCGGCGGCAAGCCCGTCGCCGTGATCGGCACCGCGTACGGCCAGTACGGCGGCGTGTGGGCGCAGGACGACACCCGCAAGGCCGTGGGCATCGCCGGCGGCAAGGTGATCGAGGACATCAAGCTGTCCATCCCCGGCTCCGTGACCCGCTTCGCCGAGACCCACCCGGTCGACGACGCCGAGGTCGCCGAGCAGCTCACCGAGGTCGTCGCCCGCCTGCACGGCAACGTGGGCGAGGTCGCGGCCGCCTGAGCCGTACGCACCCGCGAAGGGGCCGGAACCGCCGGGTTCCGGCCCCTTCGGCGTGGCCGGGCGGCCCGGCAGGGGCACCCGCCGTCCGGTGGACACCCAGGACTCGAAACAGGCGTACGGGTCATACGTGTCGCAGGGGCGCGCAGCAGGCGTCCCGCCGCGTCAGGTGAGGAGCAGTCATGCCGCCGGTCCAGTCCCCGTCCCCGCCGCCCCCGTTCGATCCGGAACTCGCCGCCGCGCTGGAGCCGGCCGGTGACACCGTCCCGCCCGGCCTCACACCGGACGAGATCCCCACCGCCCGGCGGGGCGCGAGCAAGGAACTGGCCGAGCTGTTCGACGTCACGATGGACGGCGCCTTCGAGGTGAAGGAGCTTGCGGTGCCGGGCCCCGGGGACGCGCCGGACGTCTCCCTCCTCGTCTGCCGCCCCGCCGCCGCCCCCGCGACCGCGCTGCCGGTGATCTACCACGTGCACGGCGGAGGCATGATCCTCGGCCACAACCGGGCCGGGGTGGAGGCCCCCCTGAGCTGGGCGCGGGAGCTGGGCGCAGTCGTCGTCTCGGTCGAGTACCGCCTCGCGCCCGAGAACCCGCACCCGGCCCCGGTGGAGGACGTGTACGCGGGTCTGCTCTGGACGGCCGGCCACGCCAAGGAGATCGGCGGCGACCCGGACCGGATCGTGATCGCCGGGGCCAGCGCGGGCGGCGGCCTGACCGCCGCGCTCGCCCTGCTGCTGCGCGACCGGCAGGGCCCGCCGGTCATCGGCCAGGTCCTGATGTACCCGATGCTCGACGACCGCAACGACTCGGTCTCCAGCCATCAGATGGCGGGCGTCGGCGTCTGGGACCGCACCGCCAACGACACCGCGTGGACGGCGCTGCTCGGCGACCGCCGGGGCGGCCCCGACGTGTCCCCATACGCCGCCCCCGCCCGCGCGACGGACCTGTCCGGCCTGCCCCCGGCCTTCCTCGACGTGGGCTCCGCGGAGACCTTCCGCGACGAGGTACTCGACTACGCCTCCCGCATCTGGGGCTGCGGCGGGGTTGCCGAACTCCACGTCTGGCCCGGCGGCTTCCACGGCTTCGACGGAGTCGCCCCGGAGGCGTCCCTGTCCCGGGCGGCGCGGGCGGCCCGGGTCGTGTGGCTGCGCAGGCTGCTGGCCGGATGAGCGCGTGCCCGCCGCACGCGGGCGCGTCCCGCCGGCTCGAACATGACCGGATGTCGCCGGTGCCAAAGCTGTACGACCGCCCCGGTGCCGAGGCTACCGTTCGGTAGACATCGTGCCCGGAGGCTCCCGGAGGTGCCCCGCAATGACGCCCGACCGTGCCGCAGGACTCGCGGAGTCCGCCCGCGCGCTCGCCGCCGGGGAGGTGACCTCGCGCGCGCTGGTGGAACTGGCCCTGGCCCGGATCGAGGCCACCCAGCCGACCCTGAACGCCTTCCGGGTGGTGCGCGCCGAGGCCGCGCTCGCCGAAGCGGACGCCGCCGACCGGGAGTTGGCCGCCGGCGTGCGCCGCCCGCTGCTCGGGGTGCCGGTGGCGGTCAAGGACGACATGGACGTGGCGGGCGAACCGACCGCCTTCGGCTGCCGCGGCGAGTTCCCGCCGGCCGCGGCGGACGGGGAGGCGGTACGCCGGCTGCGGGCGGCCGGCGCGGTGATCGTCGGCAAGACCAACACCTGCGAACTGGGGCAGTGGCCGTTCACCGAGGGACCTGCGTTCGGGGAGACCCGCAACCCGTGGCACACCGGACACACACCCGGCGGCTCGTCCGGCGGTTCGGCCGCCGCGGTCGCCGCCGGTCTGGTCCCGGCCGCGCTCGGCTCCGACGGCGCGGGATCGGTGCGGATCCCGGCCTCCTGGACCCATCTGATCGGGATCAAGCCACAGCGCGGGCGCATCTCGACCTGGCCGCGCGGCGAGGCCTTCCACGGCATCACGGTGAACGGCACGCTGGCCCGCACGGTCGCCGACGCGGCCCTGCTGCTGGACGCGGCCGGCGGGAACCACGCCCGGGACCCGCACCGGCCGCCGGCGATCACGGTGTCCGAGGCGGTCGGCCGCGACCCCGGCCGGCTGCGCGTCGCCCTGTCGCTGAAGCCCCCGTTCACCGCCGTACCAGCGCGCCTGCGCCCCGAGGTCCGCACCCGGGTCCTCGAACTCGCGGAACGACTGGCCGCGTTGGGTCACACCGTGGAGGAGGCCGATCCGCCCTACGGGCAGATCGGGCTGACCTTCGTACCGCGGGCCACCGCCGGTATCGCCGACTACGTACGCGAGGCTCCCGACCTGGCGCTGCTCGATCCGCGCACCCGGGGCGCGGCCCGGCTGGGCCGGCTGCTCGGCGGCGCCCCGCTGCGGGCCGCCCGGCGCGCGGAGGCCGTCCTGCACCGGCGGATCGGCGCCTTCTTCGACTCGTACGACGTGCTGCTGACCCCGACGACCGCCGCTCCCCCGCCCGCGATCGGTGCCCTGTCCGGGCTCGGCGGCCTGGCCACGGACCGCGCCATGATCGCCGCCTGTCCGTACGCCTGGCCCTGGAACGTCCTCGGCTGGCCCGGGGTCAACGTGCCCGCCGGGTTCGTCGGTGGGGGTCTGCCCGTGGGCGCGCAGTTGCTCGGGCCCGCCGCCGCCGAGCCGCTGCTGGTCTCCGTGGCCGCCCAGCTGGAGTCGGAACTGCGCTGGCACGAGCTGTGGCCGCCGGTGGCGGAGCCGGACGCCCGGGTGGTCTGACGGCGCCGCGCGCGGGCGGTCCGGGCGTACGGGCCCGAACCGCCCGGGAGCGGAGGGGCGTTCCGCCCGTACCCTGTGGCCATGGAGGATGCGTCGATGATCGGGCTCATGGGACGGGTGACGGGGACGATCGGGCCGGGTCTGGTCGGCGAGGTGATCGTCCGGGTACGCGGCGGCGCCGAGCACTTCCTCGCGTACGCCGCCGACGGCACGGCCCGTCTGGAGCGGGGAACGGTGGTGATGGTGGTGGAGCACCTGCCGCCGAGGACGGTGTACGTCACGGCCGCGTACGACAGTTGAGCGTACGGCGCCCCAGGTGAGGGGCGTATGCGTCAAGATTGCGACAAGGATGCGCCGATGGCTTCTCGGCGCGTCGCGGCAGGCGCACACTCCCTTCGTTCGGTGCCGAAAGGGCACCATGCAAAGGGGGCGAGTGCCGGTGGTCGTCGGCGTCGTCGCGGGGGCGGTCGTCGTTGCCGTTCTCGTGCTGATCGGGTTGTTCAAGATGATGTGGCGGGTCGCCGAGCCGAACGAGGCACTCATCATCTCCGGGTCCAAGCACCGTACCGAGGGACTCGAGGAGGGCATGGGGTTCCGCATCGTCACCGGGCGGGGCACGCTGGTGCTGCCCGGTGTGCAGGCGGTGCGCAAGCTCTCCCTGGATCTGAACGAGACCGAGCTGCAGGTGGACTGCGTGACCCACCAGGGCATCCCGCTGAAGGTGCGGGGCGTGGTCATCTTCAAGGTGGGCGACGACTTCGTGTCGATCGCGAACGCGGCCCGCCGGTTCCTGGACCAGCAGAGGCTGATGTCGGAGCGGGTGCACAACGTCTTCGCCGGTCATCTGCGGTCCATCGTGGGCGGGTTGACGGTCGAGGACATGATCCGCGACCGGGAGAAGCTGACCGGCCAGACCCGGGCGGCGTGCGGTACGGAGATGGAGAAGCTCGGCCTGATCGTCGACTCGCTGCAGATCCACGAGATCGAGGACCCGACCGGCTACATCCAGAACCTGGCCATGCCGCACGCGGCGGCCGTGCAGCGGGACGCGCGCATCGCGCAGGCCGAGGCGAACCGGCTTGCCACGGAGGCGGAGCAGCAGTCGTTCGCCCGGATGGCGGAGGCCACCCGGGACAGCGAGATCCTGCAGGCCGGCTACCAGGCCGAGCGGGACAAGGCGGGGGCGAAGGCCCAGCAGGCCGGTCCGCTCGCCGCGGCCGCCGCCCGGCAGGAGGTCGTCGTCCAGGAGACCCGGGTCGCCGAGCTGGAGGCGCACCGGCGTGAGCAGCAGCTCCAGGCGGACGTCCGCAAGCCGGCCGACGCCCGGGCCTACGAGAAGCGGACCCTGGCCGAGGCCGAGCGCGACGCGCGGATCTCGGCGGCCCAGGCCAAGGCGAAGGAGACGGAACTCGCGGCGGCCGCGGAAGCCACTCGGGTCAAGGCGGCCGCGGGCGCCGAGGCCGAGGCGACCAAGACCCGGGGCGCGGCCTCGGCCTCGGCGACCCGGGCCACCGGTGAGGCGGAGGCCGCCGCCGCTCAGGCCAGGGGTCTCGCGGAGGCGGAGGCGACCAAGGCGAAGGGTCTCGCCGAGGCGGAGGCCATCAAGGCTCGGGCCGCCGCCCTGGCGGAGAACCAGGAGGCCGTCGTCGCTCAGCAGCTCGCCGAGAACTGGCCGGAGATCGTCCAGGCGGGCGCGTCCGCGTTCGGCAACGTGGACAACATGGTGCTGCTCAACGGCGCCGACGGCATGGCCGAGTTGTTCGCCAAGGCGCTCACCATGGGTGGCACCGGCCTCGGCCTCGCCCGTCAGCTGCTCGGGGCGATGAACCCCAACGGGCCGGGCGCGCAGGGCACTTCGCCGTCGCTCAACGAGGCGGTGCCGCCCGCGCCGCAGAAGGTGCCGGTGGAGCAGGAGGCTTAGCGGTCCCGCCGGAGACGGCCCGGCGGCCGGGGTCCCTCACCGGGGGCCCCGGCCGCCGCGTCACCCACTGTCACCCCCTGTCATCCCCTGTCATCCCCTGAGCAGCGCGATGCCCAGCGCGAACAGGGCCACGACCTTCGCGAGTTCCAGCGCCACGTACCAGAGGTGGCCGCGGGAGCGGGGCAGGTCCTCGCCCGCCAGCACCCGGTCGGACCTGCGGTTGAGACGCGGCCGGACGACGACGAGCTGGGCGGCCAGGAGTACGGCGACGGCCGCGGCCGGCCCCACGGTCCCGGCCGTGGGGCCGCCCAGAGCGACGGCGGCGATCACGACGACGGCGAGGGCGGTCTCGACGGCGTTCAGGGCCCGGAAGACGAGCCGGCCGATGCCCAGGCCGATGGGTATGGTCACGCCCGGCGCGCGGAACTTCAGCGGCGCCTCCAGGAAGGAGATCGCCAGCACCATTCCGAGCCAGACGAACACCACCGCACTCGCGGTGGCGGCCGACGCGGTGTTCATCGGGGGGTTGCCTCTTTCTGCTCTGCGGCGGCCGCCACGCCCAGGTGGGCGAGGCAGGAGTCGGGCTCGGCGAAGGGTTCCAGGCCGGTGGCGGTCAGCGGCGCGCCGAGCCCCGCCAACGCGCCCTGCATCAGGCCGAGATGGAGCGGGCACACCAACCGGCCGTACTCCTCGGCGAGTTCCAGGAAGGGGCAGTGCCGCAACCGGATCCGGGCCGGTGGCCCGTCCGGTCCGGGCGCGCCCTCCGGCCGCGGGGCGAAGCCCATGTCGTCCAGCAGGCCGACGAGCCGGGCCGCCGAGCGCTCGGCGGTCGGCGGCTCGAAGGGCGGCAGCGGGTCCACCAGGAACCGGCCCAAGGCCCGGCCGGTCTCCACCGCCTCCGTGCGCGCGTCGGCGGGGTCGCCGGACGCCCAGCGGCTGAGCAGCATGCGCGCCAGCAGCGGATAGCCGCGGGCACCGCCGCGGTCCATGCCGGGCCGCGCGCTGTAGGAGGTACGGGGCCGGCCGGGCCCCGAGGGCGCCTCGGTGCCGCTCTCGACCAGTCCCTCGGCGACCAGCGCGTCCAGGTGGAACCGCACGGTGTTGGGGTGGACGCCCATCCGCTCGGCCACCGCCGCCACCCCGAGCGGTGCCGGCGCGGTCCGCAGCACCTCCAGCACCTCCCGGCGGCGCGGGCTCTGTCGTGCGGTCACCGTCTATCACCCACTTCCACCTGCGGGTATTTTTCACGAAACCTACTTGGAGTAATTGTAGGGTGGGCCGCGGAAGCCGAAACAGCGAGGGGTGCGCATGACGCCGTCGTCCGAGACCGGGGCCGAGGCCGGCTGGAGGGCGGGGCCGGATCCGCGCGTCCTGTGCGACGCTCGCGCCCTGGCCTCCGACCCACCGGTCCCGTCGGGGGTGCTGTGGAAGCTGGCCGAGGGCGGACGCCAGCTCGACGCCAACGTCGTCCGGCTCGCCCCGGGCGGGCGCGTCGACACGCACACCGAGCCGAACCTGGACGTGCTGGTCCTGGTCGTCTCCGGGGACGGCGTGGTCGGCAAGGGCGCCCGGGACGAACCCGAGCAGCTCGCCGAGGGAACGCTGCTGTGGCTGCCGCACGGCTCCACGCGCAGCATCACCGCCGGCGCCTCGGGCCTCGCCTACCTGACCGTGCACCGCCGCCGGCCCGGCATGCAGATCAAGTCGCGTGGCGGCGCGTCCGCCTGACAGGCCGGGCGCGGGCGACCGTGCCCGCGACCGCGGCCCGGGCCGGGAACCACCCAGCCGCGCAATCCCGTTCGCCATGGCCCGTGCGGCCGCCCGCCCGGCGCGGCCCCCGCGCTCCCGACGTGCTCACGACAGGCCCTAGGGTGCTCTCCGTGAGCACGCCTACCGATGAGAACGTCCCGGGCCGCTTCGGCCCCCACGCCACCGCCGAGGCCGACCCGCGCGGGGCCGGCCGGGTGCGTACCGAGTACTCCCCCGCCCACGACGGCGACCCCGACCCGGGCGAGATCGTGTGGACCTGGGTGCCGTTCGAGGAGAACGACGGCCGCGGCAAGGACCGGCCGGTGCTGGTGGTCGCCCGCGAGCCGGCGGGTACCTTCCTCGCGGTCCAGTTGTCCAGCAAGCGGCACGACGGCGACCGCGAGTGGGTGGCGATCGGCAGCGGCCCCTGGGACCGGTCGGGCCGTGACTCGTGGGTGGACGTGGACCGGGTGCTGCGGCTGCACGAGGACGGCATGCGCCGGGAGGCGTGCGCGCTGGACCGGATGCGCTTCAACCTCGTCCGGCAGCGGCTGCACGAGCGGTACGGCTGGACCTGACGGTCCCTACGGCCCCTGACCGGCGACCGGGCCGGACGGCCCCTGGCCGGTGAGCGAGCGCGCGCCTTCCGGGAACCTTCGCGCGAAGGCCTCCCGGACGGCCGCCCCCGGGGTGCGGTCCAGGATGCCGAACACCACGTGCTCGAACGTCCGCGCGAACCGCCCACCGGGTCCGAGCAACACCCGGAAGGCCTCGGCGACCTGTGCCGGGTCGTTCTGGAACACGCCGCAGCCCCAGGCACCCAGCAACAGCCGCCGGTAGCCCTCGGCGGCGGCGGTCTCCAGGACCCGCTCGGCCCGCCGGGCGAGGGCGGCCGGGAGTTCACCGGCCCGCTCGGGGGCCGTACGCCGCACGACACCCGCGTTCGGAGCCGCCGCCGTGAGGAACCCGGCGAGGTACGGCCGCGCGAGAGTCGTGCCCCGGTCGTCGCGGAACACCGGGACGGCCGGGGAGTGAATCACCCGATCGGTGTAGAACGGATCGCGGTGGGGTACAGCGCCGAGGCCCGGCACAGGGCCTCCTCCTGGGCCTGGGCGCCGTTGAGGTGACCGCCGCCCGGATTGCGGGCCGAGGCGAAGTTGAGGACGGCGACCGGCGCGTCGGCCAGCCGGCGGGCGGCCTCCGTGCTGCTCTCGCCCGTGACCTCGAAGACGGGCTCCGCGTCGGCGGCCGCGGCCACCGGCACCGGCCCGGGTCCGTACAACCGGGTGCCCGCCCGGGCGGCCTCGACGGCGGCCGCCAGCCTCACCTCACGGCCGTCGGGCGCGCGGTACGCACCCGCCGCCACGATCCGTTCGGTCTCCGCGGCCAGACCGCGCAGGCGCGCGCTCACGGCGCCACCCCCGTGGGCGCCGCGACCGCGGCCCGCGCGGTCTCCCCCGTCGTGCTCATGCACGCATCCTGGGTGATGCTGGGATGCGGTGCAACGGAGTTTCCCGGGGCACGGAACGGCCGGGGAACGCGGAAGGAGACGGAGGTTACCGATCCGGAACGTCCCCATGGGCACCCTTGTGCGAATCGGCTCGAGGGTCTTGGGTGGACGGGTGCCTGTCCGGGCCCAGCGTGGGCCGGACCGGTGGCATGGTGGAATCTCAGGAGGATCCCGACATGTCCGACTCGAAGAGCGATTGCGGTGACTGTACGGAGCACCGCGACGCCGTCACCGAAGCCGAGGTGGAGGCCCTGGTCAGGGGCATCTGCTTCAAGACAGGGCCGCCCCGCACCGTCGGGGTCGAAGTGGAATGGCTCGTCCAAGAGCTGCGGCAGCCGCAGCTCCCGGTCACACCCGAACGACTCGAAGCGGCCTACGCCACCCTGCGGACCGTGCCGCTGCGCTCGCCCCTCACGATCGAGCCCGGCGGCCAGCTGGAGCTGAGTTCGCCGCCCGCCGCCTCCCTGATGGAGTGCGTGGACACCGTCTCCGCCGATCTGAAGACCGTGCGTGCCGTCCTCGCGAAGGACGGACTCGGGCTCCTCGGCGTCGGCCACGACCCCTGGCGCACACCCCGCCGGTTCCTGCGCGAACCGCGCTACGACGCCATGGAGGCCTGTCTGGACCGCACCGGCGCGGCCGGCCGGCACATGATGTGCGCCTCGGCCTCCGTCCAGGTGTGCGTGGACGCCGGGCACGACGACCCGGGCGTCATGGGCCTCGGACAGCGCTGGTGGCTGGCCCACCAGCTCGGCGCGGTCCTGGTGGCCGCGTTCGCCAACTCCCCGCTGGTCGGACGGCGGCCCACCGGCTGGCGGTCCACCCGGCAGCTGCACTGGACGGAGATCGGCGCGGGCCGCGCGGGCGCTCCCCCGCCGGACGGGGAACCGAGGGGCGCCTGGGCCCGGCACGTGCTGGACTCCCCGGTGATGTGCGTACGCCGCGACAGCGGCCCGTGGGAGGTCCCCGAGGGCCTCACCTTCCGCGAGTGGACCCGTGCGCGGAACCCCAGGCCGCCCACCCGGGCGGATCTCGACTACCACCTGACCACCCTGTTCCCGCCGGTCCGGCCGCGCGGCCACCTGGAGCTGCGCATGATCGACGCGCAGCCGGGGGACGACGGCTGGATCGTGCCGCTCGCGGTGACCGCGGCGCTGTTCGACGACCCCGAGGCCGCCGAGTCCGCGCACCAGGCGGTCAAACCGCTGGCCGAGCGGGCCATGAACCTGCCGGCCCCGCACAATCCGCTGTGGCTCGACGCGGCGCGGGACGGGCTCACCGATCCCGAGCTGCGCGAGGCCGCCGTCGCCTGTTTCTCGGCGGCGCTCCTGGCCCTGCCCCGGCTCGGCGCCGCGCCGGCGGTCGTCGACGCCGTCGCCGCGTACCTGGACCGCCATGTCGCGCGGGGCCGCTGCCCGGCCGACGACCTGCTGGAGAGTCTGCGCGGCACCGACCGCCGCGCGGCCCACGGGAGGAAGGACATCCGCACATGACCGCCCCCGAGACCGAGGCCACGGCCACCGAGGCGGACACCGAGGCGCTGCGCGAGCGCGCGGTCGCCTCGCTCACCGCCGCCCGCGCCCGCACCGAACTGCTGACGGACTGCGTCGAGGACCCGGACCTCACCACCCAGCACTCGCCGCTGATGTCGCCCCTGGTGTGGGACCTCGCCCACATCGGCAACCAGGAGGAGCTGTGGCTGCTGCGGGCGGTCGGCGGCCGGGAGGCGCTGCGGCCCGAGATCGACGGCCTGTACGACGCCTTCGAGCACTCGCGCGCCGAACGCCCCTCGCTGCCGCTGCTGCCGCCCGCCGAGGCCCGCGGATACGCGTCCGACGTGCGCGGGCGGGCCCTCGACCTGCTGGAGGCCGCGGACTTCCACGGCAGCCGGCTGACCGATGCCGGCTTCGCCTTCGGCATGATCGCGCAGCACGAACAGCAGCACGACGAAACGATGCTGATCACCCATCAGCTACGCGCGGGCCCCGCGGTCCTGACCGCACCCGATCCCGGACCGGCCCCGCTGTTCACCGGTCCGGCCGAAGTCCTGGTCCCCGGCGGCCCGTTCACCATGGGAACCTCCGCCGAGCCCTGGGCGCTGGACAACGAACGCCCGGCGCACCCGGTGGACGTGGCGCCCTTCTGGATCGACACGACCCCGGTCACGAACGCGGCGTACCAGGCGTTCATCGAGGACGGCGGCTACGGCACCGAGCGCTGGTGGACCCCGGAGGGCTGGGCGCACATCAGGCGGCACGGCCTCACCGCCCCGCTGTTCTGGCGGCGGGACGGCGGCCAGTGGCTGCGGCGGCGCTTCGGCGTCAGCGAGGCGGTGCCGGCCGACGAGC
Source organism: Streptomyces sp. NPDC005706 (assembly GCF_040631045.1). NCBI lineage: Bacteria > Bacillati > Actinomycetota > Actinomycetes > Kitasatosporales > Streptomycetaceae > Streptomyces > Streptomyces sp. NPDC005706. Next base: position 26,084 of record NZ_JBEXYS010000017.1, read on the forward strand.
CGGTGCTGCACGTGTGCTGGTACGAGGCGGACGCCTACGCCCGCTGGGCCGGGCGCCGGCTGCCGACCGAGGCGGAGTGGGAGAAGGCCGCCCGCTTCGACCCGGCCACCGGCCGCTCCCGGCGCTACCCGTGGGGCGACGCGGACCCGACCCCCGAGCACGCCAACCTGGGCCAGCGCCACCTGCGGCCCGCCCCCGCCGGCAGCTACCCGGACGGCGAATCCCCGCTTGGTGTGCGGCAGTTGATCGGTGACGTCTGGGAGTGGACGTCGAGCGACTTCCTGCCCTACCCGGGTTTCACGGCGTTCCCGTACAAGGAGTACTCGGAGGTGTTCTTCGGCGCCGAGTACAAGGTGCTGCGCGGCGGTTCGTTCGCCGTGGACAAGGTCGCCTGCCGGGGCACGTTCCGCAACTGGGACTACCCGATCCGGCGGCAGATCTTCTCCGGGTTCCGCACCGCCCGCTCGGAGGCCGTCTGATGTGCCGTCACCTGGCCTACCTGGGGCCGGAACAGCCGCTCGGACGACTCCTGGTGGAGCCCCCGCACAGCCTGTACCGGCAGTCGTGGGAGCCCCGCCGGCAGCGGTACGGCACGGTCAACGCCGACGGCTTCGGGGTGGGCTGGTACGCCCCGGACGATCCCGCCCCGGCCCGCTACCGGCGGGCCGGGCCGATCTGGGCGGACCTGTCCTTCGCCGACCTGGCCCGGGTGGTGCGCGCCGGCGCGGTGCTCGCCGCCGTGCGCGACGCCACCCTCGCGGGCGCGGACGCCGAGGCGGCGGCCGCGCCCTTCGCCGCCGGACGCTGGCTGTTCAGCCACAACGGCGCGATCGCCGGCTGGCCCGACTCGGCCGCGCACCTGGTGTCCGGGCTGCCCCCCGTCGAACTGCTTTCGCTCCAGGCGCGTACCGACTCGGCGTTCGTCTGGGCGCTGGTCCTGCACCGGCTGCGCTCCGGCGACGACCCCGCGGAGGCCCTCGGTGACACCGTCCGCCGGTTCGCCGCGGCGGCACCCGCGTCCCGCCTCAATCTGCTGCTCACCGACGGCGAGACCATCGCCGCCACCGCCTGGGGAGACAGCCTCTGGTACCGCACGGAGCCCGGCCTGGGCACGGTCGTCGCGTCGGAGCCGTACGACGACGACCCGCTCTGGCAGGAGGTTCCCGACCGCACCGTGCTCACCGCGAGCCGCGCCGGCGTGCTCCTCGCCCCACTCGAGGATCCGGCGTCATCCCTGAAGGAGCCCTGCCGTTGAGTCCCCTGCACGTCACCCGCACACTCCCCGAGGACGCGACCGACGCCGCGCTGCGCGCCGACGTCCGGCACGGCCTCACCGTCACCCCCAAGACGCTGCCGCCGAAGTGGTTCTACGACGCCCTGGGCAGCGAGCTGTTCGAGCGGATCACCGATCTGCCCGAGTACTACCCCACCCGTGCGGAACGCGAGATCCTCGTCGCCCGCAGCGGTGAGATCGCCGCCGCGAGCCGCGCCCGCACCCTGGTCGAACTGGGCTCCGGCTCATCGGAGAAGACCCGCTACCTCATCGACGCGCTCACCTCGCTGGAGGCGTACGTCCCGGTCGACGTCAGCGAGAGCGCCCTCGCCCAGGCCGGGCAGGCGCTCATCGCGGAGCGGCCCGGACTCGACGTGCACGCGCTGATCGCCGACTTCACCGCCCCGCTGGAACTGCCCAGGACACCCGGCCCCCGGCTCGTGGCCTTCCTCGGAGGCACGATCGGCAACCTGCTGCCCGCCGAGAGGGCGAAGTTCCTCGCGCTCGTCCGCTCCATGCTCGCCCCGGGCGACGGGCTGCTGCTCGGCACGGACCTGGTCAAGGACGAGCGGGTGCTGGTCCGGGCGTACGACGACGCGGCCGGGGTGACGGCCGCGTTCAACAAGAACGTCCTGACGGTCGTCAACCGTGAACTGGGCGCCGACTTCGAGCCGGACGCCTTCGAGCACGTGGCCGTGTGGGACCGGGAACAGGAGTGGATCGAGATGCGGCTGCGCTCGCGGACCGCGCAGACCGTCAAGGTGCCCGCGCTGGACCTGGCCGTGGACTTCGCGGCGGGTGAGGAGATGCGCACCGAGGTGTCGGCGAAGTTCCGCCGGGAGGGCATCGCCGCGGAGCTCGCGGCCACCGGTCTCGAGCTGACCCACTGGTGGACGGATGCCGAGGACCGGTTCGCGCTGTCGCTGAGCGTGGTGCGATAGGTCAGCCCAGGTTGTCGGCCAGAGCCTCGGTGATCCCGCGGTCGGCCCGGCGGGCCTCGCTCGCCGGGTCGGCCCCGCCGAGCACCCGGGTCATGTACCCCTTGATCGGGTTGTCGGCCTCGACCGCGGCCCACTGAGGGGTGTTGGGGGTCGCCCTGCCGTGCGCGGCGCCCGCCGCCATGGCGGCGACCCCTTCCTCGCCGGCCACCGCGTCCGCCAGGGTGGTCTTGTTGGGCACGTAGTTCATGGTGCGGGCGAGTTCGGTGTCCCACTTGGCGCCGGTGAGCGCTCCGACGACGGCGGTGGCGGCGAACTGGTCGCCGGTGTTGCGCGGTACGACGAGGTCGGAGCCGCCGGTGAAGACGACACCGGGCCGGGCGGCGGTCCTGCCGGGCACCGGGAAGAAGCCGAGCTTGCCCTTCAGTCCGGGGTTCTCCCGCACGATCGACTGGGCGAGCCCCGGCACCGCGATGATCTGGGCGACCTTGCCGCCCGCGAACACTCCGGCCTGGGGCGGGTGTTCCTCGTCGGAGTCCACGGGCCCCTCGCCGAGCGCCTGGAGCCGGCGGTAGAAGTCCATGCCGCGCAGCGCGGCGGGGGTGTTCAGGGTGCCCCGCCATTCGTAGTCCTTCTTCTCGGCGAGTTCACCGCCCTCGTCCCAGATGAAGCCGGAGAGGGTGTACCAGTCCTGCCCGGCCAGGTAGATGCCCTGGTTTCCGCCCGAGTCGAGCTTCCGGGTGTCGGCGAGCCACTCGTCGCGGGTCTTCGGCGGGGAGGTGATGCCGGCCCGCTCGAAGAGGTCCTTGCGGTAGACGACCACCCGGTTGGCCGCATACCAGGGCACGCCGTACTGGTTGTTGCCGTCCTTGCCGGGTTCGGCGAGGCCGGGCAGCCAGTGCTCCTTGCCCCAGTCGCGCATCGACTCCAGGGTCAGGTCGGTCAGCCGGCCGTCCTCGACGTAGAGCGGGACCTGGGTGTTGCCCACCTCGATGACGTCGGGACCGTCCTCCGCGTCACCCCTCAGCGCCTTGCGGACCTTCTCCACGATGCCGGTCCACTCCTGGATGCGGATGTCGAGCCGCAGGTCGTCGTGGGTGCGTTGGAAGTCCTCGGTGAAGCGCCGCAGGAAGTCCTCGGAGGCGCTGTCCTTCATCAGCCACACGGTGACCGTCTGCCGGTCGTGCCCGGGCAGGACGCCGCAGGCGCTGACGAGGGAGCCGGTGACGCAGAGGAGGGCGAGCAGACGACGTCTCACGAGGGGTCCTGTTCTGTCTGGCCTGCGCGGTTGCGGACAGGGGGAGGGGCCCGACGTGGGGGGACGAACGCACGCGTTCGCACGGGTGTGCTGGATTTTGGTATGGACCAATGCGTAGGTCAAGCGCTACGGGGCGTACGGAGGCGACGCCTCGCGCGCCGGGCGGGGATACGGCACGGTGGAGTACGGCGTGACACACCGGTCGCGCCGGACGTGAGGCACGCCGCCGCGCGGCTCCTCACGGCGGAGAGGAGCTCCCCGTATGTCGAACCACACCTACCGGGTCACCGAGATCGTCGGCACCTCCCACGAGGGCCTCGACCAGGCCATCCGCAACGCCATCGCGCGCGCCGACCAGACCCTGCGCAACCTCGACTGGTTCGAGGTGACCCAGGTCCGCGGCCAGATCGAGAACGGCCAGGTCGAGCACTACCAGGTGGGCCTGAAGGTGGGTTTCCGCATCGAGGACGGCGCCGAGTAGCGACCAGGACCTTCCGAGACCCCCTCGCGGTCCCTCAGGTACGTCCCTCGCGCTCCTGGGCGTCCTCCAGCGCCGCGGACCGGTCGGCCCAGCGGGCCCGCACGACGGTGAACCCGGCGCGCTCGGCGTCGTCGCACACCAGCTCGTCGTCGTCGACGAGGACCCGGACCCGCCGGTCCCCGGCGAGCCGGCGCAGGATCTCCAGCTTGGTGAACCGGGCGGGCCTGCGGTCGGAGTTGCTCCGCATGTGCACGCGGCCCTCGGGCAGTCCGTGGGCCGCGAGCCAGTCCAGGGTGTCGCGCCGGCACCGCTCGGGCCGCCCGGTGAGGTAGACGATCTCGCACTCGCGAGCCGTCTCCAGCGCGAGCGTCACCCCCTCGGCGAGCGGCGGGTCCGCGGCCGCGGCGGCGAAGAAGGCGTCCCAGTCGCGCGGGCGGCCCTCCAGGAAGTGCTGGCGGTGGGCGGTGTCGGCCAGGGTGTTGTCGAGGTCGAACACGGCGACCGGGCGCGCGCTGCTGTCTGTCACCCGGTCACCTTAGCCACCCCGGCGTCAACTGCCCCGGACCGAGGGCCGCATGCTTCTCCCATGCCTTCCTCGCCCCGCCTCTTCGCCCGCCCCTGCACCGTCGTCGTCTGCCGGGGCTGCTGCTGCGGCGATCCGGCCAAGCAGCCCGGCACCGATCCGGTCGGTCAGCTCGACCGGTTGCGGGCCGCGGCCGCCGAGGGCGGCTTCGAGGTGCGCACGAGCGACTGCCTCGGGCCGTGCGACCAGGCGAACGTCATGGTCGTGCGGCCGTCGGCGGAGGGCCGGCGGGGCGGTGGCGCGCCGGTGTGGATCGGCTTCGCCCTGGACGACGACTGCACGTCCGAGGTGGCCGAGTGGGCGCGGGCGGGCGGCCCCGGTGCGGCCGAGCCGCCGCTCGCACTGGAGTTGCAGATGATCCGCGCCCCCCGGGGCGCGCGGACCCGGACGGGACGGTGAGACCCGCACGGTGAGAGCCGGGCCGGGAATCCTGGCGCCCCGGCGGTGTTGAACCCTGCGTGAGTGCAGTGATCGCCCGGACCAGGTTCTCCGTCCTCGACCGCTCCCGCATCCGCGTGGGGCGTCCGCCCGCCGAGGCGCTGCGGGACACCGTCGCGCTGGCACGGGAGGCGGAGGCGCTCGGCTACCACCGTTTCTGGGTGTCGGAGCACCATGGCGTGCCCGGCGTCGCGGGCTCCGCGCCGACCGTGCTGGCCGCCGCGGTGGCCGCCGCGACGCGCACCGTCCGGGTCGGCACCGGCGGGGTGATGCTGCCCAACCACCAGCCGCTCGTCGTGGCGGAGCAGTTCGGTGTGCTGGAGGCGCTGTTCCCGGGCCGGATCGACATGGGGCTCGGCCGTTCCGTCGGGTTCACGGACGGGGTCCGCCGGGCGCTCGGCCGGGACAAGGACGCCGCCGGGGACTTCGCGGCCCAGCTCGGTGAGCTGCTCGGCTGGTTCGCGGGAACCTCCCCCACCGGGGTGCGCGCCCGCCCGGCCGAGGGGCTGCGGGTCCCGCCGTTCGTACTGGCCATGGGCGAGGGCGCGCGGATCGCGGCCCGCGCCGGGCTGCCGGTGGTCATCGGGGACCTGCGGCGCCGCGAGCGGATGATGCGCGGCATCGACGAGTACCGCTCGCTGTTCCGCCCCTCGCCCTGGGCGTCCGAGCCCCACGTCGTGATCTCCGGGACCGTCGCGGTCGCCGGGACCGCCGAGGAGGCGCGGCGGCTGCTGGTCCCGGAGGCCTGGGCCACGGCGTACTCGCGGACCCACGGCACCTTCCCGCCACTGGCCCCGGCCGGGGAGACCGAAGCGCGCGCGATGACCGCGAAGGAACGGGACCTCTACGAGTCGGCGCTCGCCGGTCACCTGGCCGGCACCGCCGACCAGGTCGCCGACGAGCTGGAGACGGTGCTGAAGGAGACGGGCGCCGCCGAGGTCCTCGTCACCACCAGCACGTACGACCGCGCCGCGCTGCTGGACTCCTACCGGCGGCTCGCCGCCCTGTTCGCGCCCGGCCGCTGAGGGCTCAGTCCCCCGCCGGGGCCGGCTGTTCCGCGCGGATCGCCACCGAGCCGTCGGCCGCGTCCACCACCGCCCGGTCGCCCGCGGTCAGACCGCCGGAGAGCAGCAGGTCGGCGAGGCGGTCGTCCACCTCGCGCTGGATGGTGCGGCGCAGCGGGCGGGCGCCGAAGTCCGGCTGGTACCCGAGGTTCGCCAGCAGCTCCGCGGCCGCGTCGGTGACCTCCATGGTGACGTCCTGGGCGTGCAGCCGGCGCCGGGTGTGCTCCAGCAGCAGGTCCACGACCTGGTGCAGCTCGGTGCGTTCCAGGCCGCGGAAGACGATGATCTCGTCGATGCGGTTGAGGAACTCGGGCCGGAAGTGCTGCTGGAGCACCGGCATGACCGCCTCGCGCACCTTGGCGTAGTCCTCGGTGCCGGCGGCCAGGATGCGGTCGGCGCCGATGTTCGACGTCATGACGACCACGGTGTTCTTGAAGTCAACGGTGCGGCCCCGGGAGTCGGTGAGCCGGCCGTCGTCCAGGAGCTGGAGCAGGGTGTTGAAGACGTCGGGGTGCGCCTTCTCCACCTCGTCCAGCAGCAGCACGGCGTACGGCTGCCTGCGCACGGCCTCGGTGAGCTGGCCGGCCTCCTCGTGGCCGACGTACCCGGGCGGGGCGCCGACCAGCCGGGAGACGGTGTGCCGCTCCTGGAACTCGCTCATGTCGAGGCGGATCATGCGGCCCTCGTCGCCGAACAGGGCGGCGGCGAGGGCGCGGGCCAGCTCGGTCTTGCCGACGCCGGTCGGGCCGAGGAAGAGGAAGCTGCCGACGGGCCGGTCCGGGTCGCTCATGCCGGCCCGGGCCCGCCGTACGGCGCGGGCGACGGCGGTGATCGCCTCGTCCTGGCCGACGACCCGCTGGTGCAGGTGCTCCTCCAGCCTCATCAGCCGCTCCCGCTCCTCCTCGGTGAGCTGGGCGACCGGGATGCCGGTGGTGCGCGAGACGACCTGGGCGATGTCCTCCGCGGTGACCTTCGGGGCCTGCTCCTCCGCCTTGTTCGCGTCGGCCAGCTCGGCCTCGGTCTCCTTGATCCGGTCGCGCAGGTCCCGGGCCCGCTCGTACTCCTCGTCGGCGACCGCCTGGTCCTTCTCCCGGTTCAGGGCCGCGAGCCGGTCCTCGGCCGCCCGGGTGTCCGCGAGCGGGGTCCTGGCCCGCAGCCGCACCCGGGCGGCGGCCTGGTCCATCAGGTCGATGGCCTTGTCGGGCAGGAAGCGGGAGGGGATGTAGCGGTCGGACAGCTCGGCCGCGGCGACGACCGCCTCGTCGGTGATGCGCACCTGGTGGTGGGCCTCGTAGCGGTCGCGCAGTCCGCGCAGGATCTCGATGGTGTCGTCCACGCTCGGCTCGCCGACCAGGATGGGCGCGAACCGGCGTTCCAGTGCCGCGTCCTTCTCGATGTGCCTGCGGTACTCGTCCACGGTGGTCGCGCCGATCAGGTGCAACTCCCCGCGCGCCAAGGCCGGTTTCAGCATGTTGCCGGCGTCCAGGGCGCCCTCGCCCCCGCCGCCGGCTCCGACGACGGTGTGCAACTCGTCCAGGAACAGCACCAGTTCGTCGCTGTGCCGGCCGACCTCGTCGAGGAGCTTCTTCAGCCGTTCCTCGAACTCGCCCCGGTACCTGGTGCCGGCCACCATGCCGGCCAGGTCCAGCGAGACCAGCCGCTTGCCGGCGAGGGTCTTCGGCACGTCACCGGCGACGATGCGCTGCGCGATGCCCTCGACCACCGCGGTCTTGCCGACGCCGGGGTCGCCGATCAGGACCGGGTTGTTCTTGCTTCGTCGGGAGAGCACCTCGATGGTCTGCTCGACCTCCTCGTCCCGGCCGATCACCGGGTCGAGGCGGCCGTCGCGGGCGTCCTCGGTGAGGTCCCGGCCGTACTCGTCGACGGTGGGCGTGCTGCTCGGCTCCTTGCGCTCGGCCGCGCTCTCGGCGGGCACCCGGGCCGGCTCCCAGCCGCCCTCGCCGAGGGCCTGCCCGGCCGCCGACTCCGGATTGGCGGCGAGGGCGCGCAGCAGGTGCTCGGGGCCGATGTAGGAGGCTCCCTCGGCGCGGGAGACGCGGTAGGCGTCGAGCAGGGCGCGCTTGGCGGCCGGGGTCAGGGTGGCGGGCTCGCTCTTCGCGCTCGCGGCGGGGGCGGCGAGCCGTTCGCGGATGCGGTCGGGGTCGGCGCCCGCGGCGGTGAGCAGCCGGCGGGTGGAGTCGTGCTCGGTGGCGGCGGCCAGCAGGTGGCGGGCGTCGAGTTCGTCGCTGCCCTCGGCGGCGGCGATGTCCCTGGCTCCGGCCACCAGGTCCCGTGCCCGTTCGGACAGCAGGCTGCCGATGTCCACGCGCTGGGGCCGGCGGGCGGACGCCGCCGGGCCGCCGGGCCCGCCGGTCCCGCCGAAGAAGCGGGACATCAGCTCGTCGAACTCCTCGAACGGACTGCGTCCGAAACCGAAACCGGGGGTGCTCATGGGCGGCCCTTTCCGCGACGGGCAGAGATATGCCTCAAAATCACATATATGCTGCAGGTATGCACGGTAAGGGGTGAAGACGCCCCGAGATGCGTTACCGGGCCGCGCCGGTAAGGCTTGGGGAGGAAGCCTCGACGACAAGGAGTGCCGACATGTCCTTCATGGACAAGATCAAAGGGATGCTCAAGGGCCACGAGGACATGGCCAACAAGGGCGTCGACAAGGGCGGCGACTACATCGACCAGCGGACCGGGAACAAGTACCAGTCCCAGGTCGACACCGGCCAGGACAAGATGCGGGACGAGTTCGGCAAGCCCCAGGACCGGCCCCCGCAGACCTGACGAACGGGGCGGACTAACATCGCCCCGATGCACAGCCCCCATGATCCCCACGTCCGCGTCCGCGGTGCCCGCGAGCACAATCTCAAGGGTGTCGACGTGGACATCCCCCGGGACGTGCTGGCCGTGTTCACCGGCGTGTCCGGCTCGGGCAAGTCGTCCCTGGCGTTCGGCACCGTCTATGCCGAGGCGCAGCGGCGCTACTTCGAGTCGGTCGCGCCCTACGCACGGCGACTGATCCACCAGGTCGGGGCACCCCGGGTCGCCGGGATCACGGGACTGCCGCCGGCGGTCTCGCTCCAGCAGCGCCGCTCGGCCCCGTCCTCACGCTCCTCCGTGGGCACGGTCACCAACCTCTCCAACTCCCTGCGCATGCTGTTCTCGCGCGCCGGGCAGTATCCGCCCGGTGCCGAGCGGCTCGACTCGGACGCCTTCTCGCCCAACACGGCGGCGGGCGCCTGCCCGGAGTGCCACGGCCTCGGACGGGTGCACCGCACCACCGAGGAGCTGCTGGTCCCCGACCCCTCGCTGTCCGTCCGCGAGGGCGCGATCGCCGCCTGGCCGGGCGCCTGGCAGGGCAAGAACCTGCGCGACATCCTCGACGCCCTCGGGTACGACGTCGACCGGCCCTGGCGCGAGCTGCCCGTCGGGGACCGGGAGTGGATCCTCTTCACCGACGAGCAGCCGGTCGTCACCGTCCACCCGGTGCGGGACGCCGACCGGATCCAGCGGCCGTACCAGGGCACGTACACCAGCGCCCGCCGGTACGTCATGAAGACGTTCTCCGACACCAGGTCCGCGACCCTGCGGGCCAAGGCGGAGCGGTTCCTGACCAGCACCCCCTGCCCGGCGTGCGACGGCAGCAGGCTGCGGCCCGAGGCGCTGGCGGTGACCTTCGCCGGCCGGACCATCGCCGAACTGGCGGCCCTGCCGCTGACCGACCTGTGCGGGCTGCCGCACGACGGCACCGAGACCGCCCGCGTGCTCACCGAGGACCTGAACTCCCGGATCGCGCCGGTGATCGAGCTGGGCCTCGGCTACCTCAGCCTGGACCGGGCCACGCCCACCCTCTCCGCGGGTGAGCTGCAGCGGCTCCGGCTGGCCACCCAGCTCCGGTCCGGGCTGTTCGGGGTGGTGTACGTGCTGGACGAACCCTCGGCCGGGCTGCACCCGGCGGACACCGAGGCGCTGATCACGGTGCTGGAGCGGCTCAAGGCGGCCGGGAACTCGGTGTTCGTGGTGGAGCACCACCTGGAGGTGGTGCGGGGCGCCGACTGGCTGGTGGACGTGGGCCCCGGCGCGGGTGAGCACGGCGGACGGGTGCTGTACAGCGGCCCGGTGGCGGGCCTCGCCCCGGTGGCCGATTCGGCGACGGCCCGCTACCTGTTCGCCGGGCCGCCCGGTCCGGCGCGTGCGGTCCGCCGGCCGCGCGGCTGGCTGACGCTGGGCCCCGTGACCCGGCACAACCTGCGCGGGGTGACGGCCGCCTTCCCGCTCGGCGCGTTCACCGCCGTCACCGGTGTGTCGGGTTCGGGGAAGTCGACACTGGTCGGCGAGTTCACGGAGGAACAGGACGCGGTCGGCCGGCTCGTCCGGGTGGACCAGAAGCCGATCGGGCGCACTCCGCGCTCCAACCTGGCCACGTACACGGGCCTGTTCGACGTCGTACGGAAGGTGTTCGCCGCCACCGACGAGGCGCGGGCCCGCGGGTACGGGGTGGGCCGGTTCTCGTTCAACGTGACCGGCGGCCGCTGCGAGACCTGCCAGGGCGAGGGGTTCGTCAGTGTCGAGCTGCTGTTCCTGCCGAGCACGTACGCGCCCTGCCCGGACTGCGCGGGCGCCCGCTACAACCCGGAAACGCTGCGAGTGGACTACCGGGGGCGGAACATCGCCGAGGTGCTGGACCTGACGGTCGAGAGCGCCGCGGAGTTCTTCGCGGACACCCCGGCCGCCGCCCGCAGTCTCGGCACGCTGCTCGACGTGGGGCTCGGCTATCTGCGCCTGGGGCAGCCGGCCACCGAGCTGTCCGGCGGGGAGGCCCAGCGGATCAAGCTGGCGAGCGAGCTGCAGCGCGGCCGCCGCGCCCACACCCTGTACCTGCTGGACGAGCCGACGACCGGACTGCACCCGGCCGATGTCGAGGTGCTGATGGGCCGGCTGCACGGGCTCGTCGACGCGGGCCACACGGTGGTCGTGGTCGAGCACGACATGACGGTCGTCGCGGGCGCCGACTGGGTGATCGACCTGGGGCCGGGCGGCGGCGACCGGGGCGGGCGCGTCGTGGCGGCCGGGACCCCGGCCGAGGTGGCCCGGGCCGAGGGCAGCGCGACGGCCGCCCACCTGGCCCGGGCGCTGGGCGGGGACACGGCGCGCTGAGCGGCCGGTCGCCGGACATCAGGCGCCGAGCGGCCGGGGGCCGGACGTCAGGTGCCGAGCGGCCGAGGGCCGGACGTCAGGTGCCGAGCGGCCGGTCGCCGGACGTCAGGCGCCGAGCGGCCGGGGGCCGGACGTCAGGTGCTGAGCAGCCGGTTGAAGAAGGAGCGGTAGCGGCGCAGCGCCCCGCGCAGTTCCTCGGTGTCGACCCGTTCGCCCTGGCTCCACTGCCCTTCCAGACCCTTCTTGTGCTGGTCGAAGGTGGTGGCCAAGGTCCGCATGACGTCCGCCACCAGGGCGTCGGCGTCGTGCACGGCCTCCCGGGGGTCGTCCACGAACCTGCCCTGGATCGTCTGCCAGCGGTCGCGGAAGCCCTGCTCCTCGCCGTCGGTCAGCAGTTGCGGGGTCTCGTCGTCGGACGCGCCCGGGGCGCGGGCGGGCTCGGACGGCGCGCCGGCCCCCTGGGCGGCATCCGTGCCGCCGCCCGGCCCGGCCCCGGCCCCGGCTGCCTCGGACCGGTCCGTGGCCGGGGCACCGGTTCCTTCGGCCTCGGCCCCCGTGGGCCGCGTCCCGGTCTGCTCGGTGCCCTCACCCGGATACGTGGGGGCTGGCGAGGTGGTCGCGCCCGCCTCTCCTTCGGTACGGGTCCCGGCCGGCTGAGCCAGGTCCCCGGTGGACAGGCCGCCCGTCGTGCTGCGCGTTTCCTCGTTGCTGTGCACGGTGTTCCTCCATGCGGGTCGTGCGGGCGTCAGGTCCGGGCGTGGGCCCGGCCGCCGCCGTCGGAGAGCAGTTCGTCGAACAGGGCGCGGTAGTGCACCATGGCACCCCGCAGTTGCTCGGTCGTCGCCTGGCGCTCTGTGCTGAGGGACTCCACCTCGTGGGCGGCGCGGTAGTGCTCCAGGGTGCGGCCGTGCTCCACCGAGAGGTCCCTCGTCTGCTGCTCGAAGCCCTCGGTCGGGTAACCCCGTTCGCGCATCAGCGACGTGACCAGCCGGTCCGCGTCGTGCACGGCGTCCTGCGGGCGGTCGACGAACTCCCGCTGGACGTCGCCCCATTCCCGCGAGTAGCGGTCACGGGAGACGGGTGGCAGCGGCCTGATCTCCAGGGCGTCGTGCCGCCGTTCGCGGTCCCTGAGCTCGCGTTCGGCGGAGTGCCGGTCACCCGATCCCTCGACGGTGCGTTCGTACTCCGGACCGAAGCGCTCCCGGAGGCGCCGGCGGCGCATCCGGGAGACGGCCATGGCGATCAGGCCGATGATCACGAGCACCACCACGATCGGGATGATGATCGCCAGCAGCGTTCCCGTGGACATGGCCAGAAGCGTTCCCGTGTGCATGGGCGCACGCTCCTCGGTGAGTAGTGACGTACTCGTTCCCGAGTGCCCCACTGAGCGCCATATACCCCTTTTGTCACATATTGACGATCAGGCCACCGGCACCGGACGCGGCCGGTGCCCGCCGTACGGCCGGCGCTCCGTGGCCGCCTGGGGTCCGATGGATGACCGAGGTCCGGGTGGCCGGCCGGGGTTCGGCGGCCCTGGCGAGGGCCCGCCGGTCGTGGTGGCGGCCGGCCGGGATGAGCGGGCGCACCTCCACCTCGGCGACCAGGCCACTCGCGGAGGCCACCCGCCACAGCGAGGCGAACAGGGTGTCCTCGCCGACGAACGCCGCCGCCGTGGCCGCCCCTCCCCCGGCGTCCCGATAGCTCAGGCGCACCGGCTGCACGGGCACGCGGGCGTCGAGCGCCGCCTGGAAGACGGCCCGGCGGAAGCGTCCCCGGGCGCCCCCGCACCAGGTGCTGCCTTCCGGGAACACCGCGACGGCCGCACCGGCCCGCAGTGCCGCGCCGATCCGGGCGACGGTCTCCGGCAGGGCGCGCAGCCGGTCCCGCTCGATGAACAGGGCCCCGCCCCGCGCGGCCAGCCCGCCCGCCACGGGCCACCGCCGTATCTCGGACTTGGCGAGCATCCGGGCCGGACGCACCGCCGCGAGCAGCGGGATGTCCAGCCAGGAGATGTGGTTGGCGACCAGGAGGACGCCGCCCTCGGCGGGCGCGGAACCGGTGAACCGGATCCGGACGCCCGCGGCCCGCACGACCGCCCGGCACCAGCTCCTGACCCAGCCGGCCGGGAACAGGCCGCCGAGCGGGGACAGCGCGACCCCCGCGAGCACCAGGGCGGCGAGCACGGCGAGCCGCAGCACGGCCCGGGGCGCGGCCACGGTGGGCCCGGCCGGCTCCAGGCAGGCGGCCGGGGTGCAGGGCGCGGTGGGCAGCCAGGCGCTCATCAGGCCGGCACGAGAGAGAGGAAGTGCCGCAGGTAGCGCGGGTTGACCCGGCGCATCGACAGCAGCACGTACAGATCGGCGACCCCGAAGTCCGGGTCGTGCGCGGGCTCACCGCACACCCAGGCGCCGAGCCGGAGGTAGCCGCGCAGCAGCGCGGGCAGTTCGCCGCGTCCGGCCGGCGCCTCGATGGCCGGCGCCCACGGCAGGAGCGGGCGTACCCGGTACTCCTCGGGTGCCAGGTGCTTGGCGCGCACCCGCTCCAAGGTGGCGGCGGCCTGCTTGCCGCCGTCGGCGAGCGGTACGGAGCAGCAGCCCGCCAGCCACTCGTGGCCCCGGTCGACCATGTAGCGGGCTATCCCGGCCCAGATCAGGCCGATGACCGTGCCGTCGCGGTGGTCGGGGTGCACGCAGGAGCGGCCGACCTCCACCAGCCCGGGCCGCAGTCCGTCGAGCGCGGTCAGGTCGAACTCGCCCTCGGAGTAGAGCCGTCCGGCGACCGCGGCCCGTTCCGGCGGCAGCAGCCGGTAGGTGCCGACGACCTGGCCGGTGACCGTGTCGCTGACGAGCAGGTGGTCGCAGTACGCGTCGAACGGGTCGACGTCGAGTCCCGGTTGCGGCGTGGTCAGCAGGGCGCCGAGCTCCCCGGCGAACACGTCGTGCCGCAGCCGCTGGGCGGCGCGGACGTCGTCCTCGTCGCGGGCGAGGGTGACGGTGTAGCGGGTGGGGGCCGCGGGCTGCGAAGGACGGTCGAGCGTGGTGACGCCGGTCATGGCTCACTCCCTGGTCACGGGCCGGGTCGGCAGCAGGGCAGTCCGGCGTTCCGGGCTGCCGCTCCTGTTCTTCCGATGCCGGTTGGCGTGTGCGTGACCGGTGGCGGGAGCGCGGGTGTGGGGTTGCTGAACGGCGCGGTGGAGCGTCCGGCCGGGAAAGCCAGACGGGGCCGGGATGAGCACCGTCCCCGGCCCCGCCCGTCCGCCCCTGTACGGCGAACGTCCCGTGGTGCGCGCTACCGCTTGGCCGCCTTGCGGGTGGCGCGCAGCCACTCCTTGTTCATGCCGGTGATGGACATCAGCGGAATGCCCTTCGGGCAGGCCGTCGCGCACTCACCGGTGAGCGTGCAGCCGCCGAAGCCCTCGGCGTCCATCTGGGCCACCATGTCCAGCACCCGGGTCTCCCGCTCGGGCGCGCCCTGCGGCAGGACGCCCAGGTGGTTGACCTTGGCGGAGGTGAACAGCATCGCCGCGCCGTTGGGGCACGCGGCCACGCAGGCCCCGCAGCCGATGCACTCCGCGTGCTCGAAGGCGAGGTCGGCGTCCGGCTTGGGCACCGGCGTGGCGTGGGCCTCCGGCGCCGAGCCCGTGGGTGCCGTGACGTAGCCGCCGGCCTGGATGATCCGGTCGAACGCGGACCGGTCGACGACCAGGTCCTTGATCACCGGGAAGGCCGAGGCCCGCCAGGGCTCGATGTCGATCACGTCGCCGTCCTTGAAGGACCGCATGTGGAGCTGGCAGGTGGTGGTGCGCTCCGGGCCGTGCGCGTCGCCGTTGATGACGAGCGAGCACGCGCCGCAGATGCCCTCGCGGCAGTCGTGGTCGAAGGCGACCGGGTCCTCGCCCTTGAGGATGAGCTCCTCGTTGAGGGTGTCCAGCATCTCCAGGAAGGACATGTCCGAGGAGATGCCGTCCACCTCGTACGTGGACATCGCGCCGTCGGCGTCGGCGTTCTTCTGCCGCCAGACGCGCAGGGTGAGCTTCATGCGTAGCTCCGCTGGGTGGGGTGGACGTACTCGAAGACCAGGTCTTCCTTGTGCAGGACGGGAGCGGAGCCGGTGCCCGTGAACTCCCAGGCGGCCGCGTAGCCGAACTCGTCGTCCCTGCGCGCCGCTTCGCCGTCGGGGGTCTGCGACTCCTCGCGGAAGTGACCGCCGCAGGACTCGGCACGGTGCAGCGCGTCGAGGCACATCAGCTCGGCGAGCTCCAGGTAGTCGACGATCCGGTTGGCCTTCTCCAGCGACTGGTTGAACTCCTCGCCGGTGCCGGGCACCTTGATGCGCCGCCAGAACTCGTCACGGATCTGCGGGATGCGTTCCAGGGCCTTGCGCAGACCGGAGTCGGTGCGCGCCATTCCGCAGAACTCCCACATCAGTTCGCCGAGTTCACGGTGGAAGGAGTCGGGGGTGCGGTCGCCGTCGACGGCGAGGAGCAGGTTGAGCCGGTCCTCCGTCTCGGCCAGCACCTCCTGCACCACCGGGTGTTCGCCGGTCACCGGGTCCTGGTGCGGGTTGCGCGCCAGGTAGTCGTTGATGGTGGCCGGGAGCACGAAGTAGCCGTCGGCCAGGCCCTGCATCAGCGCCGAGGCGCCGAGCCGGTTGGCTCCGTGGTCGGAGAAGTTGGCCTCGCCGACGGCGAACAGGCCGGGGACGGTGGTCTGCAGGTCGTAGTCGACCCAGAGGCCGCCCATCGTGTAGTGCACGGCGGGGTAGATGCGCATCGGCACCTCGTACGGATCCTCGTCGGTGATCCGCTGGTACATGTCGAAGAGGTTGCCGTACTTGGCCTCGACCGCAGCCCGGCCCATGCGCTCGATGGCGTCGGCGAAGTCGAGGTACACGCCCTGTCCGCCGGGGCCGACGCCGCGGCCCTCGTCGCAGACGTTCTTCGCGGCGCGGGAGGCGATGTCGCGCGGGACCAGATTGCCGAAGGACGGGTAGATGCGCTCCAGGTAGTAGTCGCGCTCGTCCTCGGGGATCCGGTTCGCGGGGCGGTCGTCGCCCTTGGCCTTCGGCACCCAGATCCGGCCGTCGTTGCGCAGCGACTCGCTCATCAGCGTCAGCTTGGACTGGTGGTCGCCGGTGCGCGGGATGCAGGTGGGGTGGATCTGGGTGAAGCAGGGGTTGGCGAAGTGGGCGCCGCGCCGGTGGGCCCGCCAGACCGCGGTGGCGTTGGAGTTCATGGCGTTCGTCGACAGGTAGAAGACGTTGCCGTAGCCGCCGCTCGCCAGGACGACGGCGTCCGCGAAGTACGTGGAGATCTTCCCGGTGATCAGGTCCCGGGCGACGATGCCCCGGGCCCGCCCGTCGACGACGATCAGGTCGAGCATCTCGGTGCGCGGATGCATCTCCACGTTGCCGGCCGCGATCTGCCGGGACAGCGCCTGGTAGGCGCCCAGCAGCAGTTGCTGGCCGGTCTGGCCGCGGGCGTAGAACGTCCGGGACACCTGCACGCCGCCGAACGAGCGGGTGTCCAGCAGGCCGCCGTACTCGCGGGCGAACGGCACACCCTGGGCCACGCACTGGTCGATGATCTCGACGGAGACCTGGGCGAGGCGGTGCACGTTGGACTCGCGGGCCCGGAAGTCGCCGCCCTTGACCGTGTCGTAGAACAGGCGGTGGACCGAGTCGCCGTCGTTGCGGTAGTTCTTCGCCGCGTTGATGCCGCCCTGCGCGGCGATGGAGTGGGCGCGGCGCGGGGAGTCCTGGTAGCAGAACTGGACGACGTGGTAGCCCTGTTCGGCGAGGGTGGCGCCCGCGGAGCCGCCGGCCAGACCGGTGCCCACGACGATGACCGTGTGCTTGCGCCGGTTGGCGGGGTTGACCAGCCTGGCCTCGAAGCGGCGCTTGTCCCAGCGCTCGTGGATCGGGCCGGCGGGCGCCTTGGTGTCGACGGCCGGTTCGCCGGTCGTGTAGTTCAGGTAGTCGGTCATGTCAGCTCACCACTCCGGTCATGACACCCACGGGTACGGCGATGAAGCCGGCCGTGAGCAGCAGCGCGAGGACGTTCGCGAGGGTCTTCAGGGCGCGGTCGCGGGAGCGGCTGCCGACGCCGAGGGTCTGGGCCGCGCTCCAGAAGCCGTGCCGGATGTGCAGGCCGAGCGCGAGCATCGCGACGATGTAGACGACGTCGCCGTACCAGGTGGAGAAGGTGTCCACGACGTTCTGGTACGGGTGCCCCTGCTGGAAGCCGCCGGAGTGCACGGTGCCGGTGGTCAGGTCCAGCAGGTGCCAGACGATGAACAGGCCGAGGATGATCCCGCCCCAGCGCATCGTGCGGGTGGCGTAACCGGCCCGCGGCCTGCTGTGCGCGTACTTCACGGGCCGCGCCCTGATGTCCCGGCGGCTGAGCTGGTAGGCGGAGGTGGCGTGGGCGACCACGGCGACGACCAGGACGACGCGGACGAGCCAGAGCGTCCACTCGTAGTGCATGAAGGGTTCGCCGACGGTGCGCAGCCAGTGGGCGTAGTGGTTGAACTCGCCCGCCCCGAAGTAGATCTTCAGGTTGCCGATCATGTGCGCGACCAGGTAGAGCAGCATGATCAGACCGCTGACGGCCATGACCGTCTTCTTGCCGACCGTGCTGTCCCACATCGTGCGTGCCATGGACGGCCGTCGGTCCGTCCGCGTTGCCAGAGCCATGCTCCGAAACGCTAGGGCCGAAGGGGCCGATCGGTCCAAGACATGGTCCGGCTTGATTCCATAGGCAACGGCTATCCTGGAGCGCATGCAGTTCCAGCAGCTCCAGTACTTCGTGGCCGTCGCCGAGACCCGGCACTTCACCCGGGCCGCCGACCTGGTCCACGTCGCCCAGCCGTCGCTGTCCCAGCAGATCAAGGCGCTGGAGCGGGAGCTGGGCGCGGACCTGTTCCTGCGCGCCCGCGGCAACATCACGCTGACCGACGCCGGTGAGGCACTGCTGCCGCTGGCCCGGCGGATCCTCGCCGACGCGGACACGGCCCGGCACGAGGTGCAGGAGCTGGTGCAGCTGCGTCGGGGGCGGGTGCGGCTGGGCGCGACGCCGAGCGTGTGCACCGGACTGCTGCCGGACGTGCTGCGCGCCTTTCACGACCGGTATCCGGGGATTCAGCTGCTGATCGAGGAGGGCGGCTCGCACGACCTGGTGCGGCAGCTCGCCCGTGGCGCCCTGGATCTCGCCCTGGTCGTGCTGCCGCTGCCCACGCCGTCGCCCGCGCTGACCACGGTGGAGCTGCTGCGGGAGGACCTGGTGGTGGTGTCCTCGCCGGACGCGCGGGCGCCCGGCCGGGGCGCGCGGGTCGTCGACATCGCCGGTCTGGAGGGCGAGCGGCTGGTGATGTTCCGGCACGGGTACGACCTGCGGGAGCTGACCGTCGCGGCGTGCCGCTCCGCAGGTTTCGAGCCGGACTTCGCCGTGGAGGGCGGCGAGATGGACGCGGTGCTGGGATTCGTGCGGGCCGGGCTGGGGGTGGCCGTGGTGCCCCGGATGGTCGCCGCCCGGGCCGGACGGGGGCTGCGGGTCACCCCGCTGGCCCGCCCGGGCCTGCACCGGACCATCGCGCTCGCCCACCGCAGCGACGTCGCCCCACCCCGGGCGGCCCGGGAGCTCCAGCGGATGCTGCTGGAGCGGTGAGACCTTCCCCGGCGCTCACCCCGTCCGCGCGCTCAGGCGCCGGAGTGCAGGTAGGCCGCCCAGCGGGTCGGGGCGGCCGGGTAGGCGTCGCGGACGGTGAGCTGCGCCCGGTTGAGCGCGCCGGCCGAGGCGGCGGTGTCCGGCGGGGTGCTGCCGTCCGCGGTGAGGGCGGCGTACAGCTCCCGGGCCATTCCGGGGGTGTCCGGGGCGTGCCACAGGGTGCCGACGACGCCCCGGAACCCGGCCAGCTGGAAGGCCGCCGCCAGGTGCATCGGTTCGTCGGGCAGCCGGGGGTGCGCCTGGGCCGTGCTGCAGGCGGAGAGGACGGCCAGCGCGCCGTGCGCCAGTGGGGTGTCCTGGATCTGGCCGGCCGTGAGGGTCCCGTGACCGAGGTGCAGGCCGCCGCCGCGCAGCAGGCCGAGGGAGGAGTCGTTGTCCCCGTGGCAGGCGAAGTGGACCAGGGTGTGCTCGTGCAGGGCGGCCGTCACGGTCTTCAGGTCGGCCTCCGCGCCGAGCAGCAGCCGCGCGCCGGGAAGCGCGGCGAGGACGGTGCGGGCCTCCCTTTCGGCCTGGGGCAGCGGCGGGCCGTGCCGGCTGTTCGGCACGGCGACGACGAGGGAGCTCGGTCCCGGTCCGCCGGGTGGTGTGCCGGGCGTGTGCCGCAGGGAGTGGGCCAGCGCCCCCAGGGTGGGGGTGTAGGAGGGGATCACCTGGTCGATGACGGTGGGCCGGGCGCCGGGTGCGGAGTCCTGGGCGCGGGCCTCGACCTCGGCGGCCGTGCGCGGGTGGCGGCCCGCCGCGTGGAGCGGGAGCCGCACCACCGGCCCCACCGGGCACCACCAGAGCCGCGGCTTCGGGCGGCCCGGTACGGCGGTGTCCAGCCGGTCCAGGACGGGCGAGGTCACCTCGTCCCACAACCAGCCCAGAACGTCGTGCAGTTCGCGCTGCGCGGCCTCGCGGCGGTCGGGTCCGGCGGTCGGGTCCACCGCGTCCCGCAGGGCCGTCGTCAGGGCGGCGATGTGCGCGTGTGCCGCCGCGTCGGTCAGGCCCGGCAGCGCGATGTGCTCCACGGGGTCCGCGGGGTCGGCGGGGACGAGCAGGGCGTCGCCCCTCGCCCCGTGGGCCAGGACGAGCACGACGGTGGCTCCGGCGGTCGCGGCGCGCAGGGCGGCCAGTGACCGCCGGCCCGTCAGCTCGGCGAACCGCGGATCCGCGGCCAGGCCCTCGATGATGCGTTCCCGTTCGGCGGCGAGTCTGCGGGTCTGGGCCGCGTAACCGGGGCGCGGGTCCCAGCTGCGGGTCGAGTCCGTCGTGGTGCGGCCGGAGCGGTGCTGGGTGACCGCGTTGACGTCGATCCTGCCGACGTTCGCGAAGAAGTCGGCGTTGGCCAGGCTCCGGTCGATCTCCTCCAGGCGCGCGGCGGCCTTCGCGTCGATCCTGCGCATTTCGGCCCGGTGCCGCCAGGAGGTGATCGCCTGCCCGTAGAGGATCGCCCGGCCGTTCTCCAGCAGTTCGACCGCGTGTCCGGGGCGGCCGGCCTCGATGGCCGCGATCGCGGCCTGTACGGCCAGTTCGGGTGCTCTGCCGGCGACGCCCTTGCGGACCGGCCCGGCGTAGGCGCGCCGGGCCAGTCCGGGGACCTCGGCGAGTGCGGCCTCCATCACCCGCAGGGCGTGCTCGGGGTCGCCCGTGGCCAGGGCGAGACGAGCGCACTGCTCCCGGGCCTCGAACAGCAGAGTGGTCGACAGCCGCGCCTCCACCACGACCGCGTCCCAGGCGGCGAGTGCTTCGGCGCGCAGTTCGGCGTCCGGTCGGGCGTCCGCCTCCGTCAGGTCGTACAGGGCGGTCGCGGCGCGGGCGAACAGGAGGAGGCGCTCGCTGTGGAACCGGTCGTCGGCCGGGGTGCGGGCCGCGGCGTCCCGGGCCAGGCCGACGGCGTCCTCCAGGGTCGCCCGCTCGCCCGTCTCCTGGTACCGCATGTGCAGCACCTGGCTGATGGAGCTGGTGAAGCGGGGCAGGTCGGGGTGGTCCGCGGGGAGCCGGGAGAGGCCGTCCCGGTAGAGCCGTTCGGCCTCGGTCAGCCGGACGACCCCGCGCTCCCCGCGGCTCCGCCCGAGCATGTGGTGATCGGCCAGGTTCAGCAGCAGCTCGTGTTTGCGCGGGTGGTCCTCGGCCAGCGCGTCGGCGGCCTCGCGCGCGACGGCGAGTGCCTCGTCGGTCAGTTCCGCGTCCTCCTCGTAGGCGCCCAGCTCACGCAGGGCACTCGCCAGGTTGGACATGCGGAACGGCCGGAAGGAGTCCGTGGCCGGGGTCAGGGACAGGGCCTGCCTGCGCAGGTCCACCGACTCCGCCAGGAGGGTGCCGTCCGCCAGCACGTTCGCCACCCGGACGAACAGCTTCGCCAGCCGCTCCAGCAGGAGGGGCGTGTCCGACTGGTCGGGCAGGAGCGCGGAGCGCGCCCGCCGGGCGTGCGTCAGCGCCTCCTCGACGAGCCGTTCGTCGGGCTCGGGTGACGCCTCGGCCGCGAGGTAGAGGGTGGTCTCGGCGAGCACGGTCAGCGCCCGCCCGGCCAGCCGGTGCTCCGGCGGCAGGGCGTCGGCCGCCCGGACGGCCCACATGTGGGCCCGGACGGGCGACGCCTCGTCGCCGCCCTCCAGCCAGACGTGCATCTCGGTCTGCGCGGCCAGCAGCAGGGCACCTGCCCGGTCCACGTCATGGCCCGGTACCGCCGCGACCAGGGCGAGCGCCGCCTTCCGCCGCTCGGGCCACGGGGCGTCCGCGTCCTCGGCGGTGCCCCACCAGGCACGGTGGCGCTGCTCGGCCTCGGGTGCGTACGGCACCGGAGGCTCGCTCAGGACGGCCGCGACCGCACGCGCGCCGAGCCGGGGCACCGCCTTCGACTCCAACTGCGCCAGCCATTGGCGGTGTTCCGGACCGCGGCGGTCGTCCGGGTGGGTGGCCCGCACCAGGTCGCGGGCCGCCGTCAGCGCCTCGGTGAGGGTCTGCGGCGAGTCGGTCGCCTCGTACCACCGGGTCAGCGTGGTCACCAAGTAGCGCGCGGGGTGCAGTTGCACGGGGGTACGCTGCCCGGCCGCCTCGACGGCCCGGCGCAGGTCGCCCACGGCACGCTCGAGCCCGGAGGGGTCCGTGTCGGGGTCGTACCGGAAGGCCGCGCAACGGGCCTTCAGCACCAGCCGGCCGGCGAGGTGCGGATCGTGTCTCGCGTGGTGCCGGGCGGTGGCCTCGGCGGCCATGCCGGCGGCCAGCTCGGCCTCCGCCGGCCAGCTGGGGTGGGCGCCGAGTTCGCCGACGAGCAGGAACAGGTGGGCGTGGTCGGTGAGCAGCGCGGTGCACTCACGCGCCGACGCGCCCTTCTCCTCGAGCCAGCGCCGCTGGAGATCTCGCGCGGTGTGGAAGGCGGAGAATTCGTGCTGCTCCTCGAACCTGGCCATGAGGAACAGGAGTTGGTCGATGCGGGCCGGGCCGAGCGTGCCCCGCTCCTGCTCTTCGCCGTCCGGCGCCTTGCCGGGCCCGCGCCGCGGCCACCGCCGGCCACGGCGCCGCGCACCCGGCTTTCGCATGCTCTCGCGCAGCGCGTCGGGCAGCGGGGGCAGTCCCTCCGGTTCGTGCTCCAGCATGCCGGCCAGCAGCAGCGCGGCGCGGTACTCCAGCAGACCGCGTACGCCCGGCAGATGCAGGTAGCGGAACCAGCGCAGCAGGGCCAGACGGGCGGTGTCCACCGGGTCCGCGCCGGGCGGCGGGGGAAGCTCGGCGGGGGGCAGGGGCGGCAGGTCCCGGCCGTCGCCGGTGCGCAGGTACAGCTCCAGACCGTCCATCACATCACCCCCCGTACACCCGCCAACGAGTCCCCTCCCCCGATGGTTCCCCGCCGTCGCGTGTCCGCCACGGTCGGTGACGGGTACGTTGAACCCCGCCGGCCACGGAAACGGCCGTGGCGCGGGGGAGTTCGAGGAGCCGTCGATGGACGAGATCGCGGAGCGGCTGGCGCGGCTGTGCGCACAGGCGGGGGACGGCGGACTGCGCACGCGGGCCGAACGCTACGGGGTGGGCGACGCGCTGACCCGGCTGGGCGAGGCGGCCCGGTCCGGCAGCCGCACACCCGAGGTCACGGAGGATCTGGACGCCCTGGACGACGCCTTCGCCCGGCACGGCGTCGACGGGCTCACGGTGGGGCCGCGTGCCCTGCCTCCGCTGCGGGGCGGACGCGCCCACCCCGTGGTCACCGTCTGGGGCTGCCCGGCCGGGGCGGCCTGCTCACGGCTCGAACCGCAGGAGCAGCACAGCGGGACGCGGACCCCGCCGCCCTCGTGCGGACTGACCGGCATGCCCCTGGTCTCCCGGAAGACCCGGCTGTGATCACGGTCCTCGCCGAACTGGGCAAACAGGTGGCGGGCCGCTGGGCGGCACTGCTCGTCCTGCCGGGCGCCTTCTACGTGTCCGCCGCGGCCGTCGCGGTGCTGCTCGGCCACGGGCACGCGCTCGACCCCGGCGTGCTGACCGCCTGGCTGGACTCGGTCGCCGCCGCTCCGGCCAGCGGCCGCTTCGGGACGGTGCTCATTGCCTGCGCGGGGTTCACCGCCGCCTCGGCCGCCGCCGGACTGGCCGCCTCGGCGGCCGCCCAGCTCGTGGAGCGGGTGTGGTGGGCGTCCGGCGAGGAGCCGCTGCTGCGGGCCCTGGCCGCCTCGCGGGGACGGCGCTGGCGGCTGGCCGAGGAGCGGGTGACCGCCGCGCTGCGGGAGTTCACGGCGTCCGGCGGCACCCCGCGCACGGCGCAGGCGCTGAGGGCGGCGATCGCCCGCCGCGACGCGATCTGCCCCGAGCCCTCGTCCCGGCCGACCTGGATGGGGGATCGCCTGTACGCCGTGGACGAGCGGGTGCACGACTCGTACCACCTGGATCTGACGGCGGCCTGGCCGCGACTGTGGCTGCTGGTTCCGGACGAGGCGCGGGCCGAACTCGCCGAGGCCCGGGCCGGGGTCGGCGCGAGCGCGCGCCTCATGGGCTGGGGCCTGCTGTACCTGCCGCTCGCCGTGGTGTGGTGGCCCGCCGCCGTGCTCGCCGCGGGCGTGCTGATCGCCGCCCACCACCGGGCCCGGCTCGCCGTCGGCGTGCAGGCCGACCTCGTGGAGGCGACGGTCGACCTCTACGGCCGCGAACTGGTGCTGCGGCTGGGGATCGACTGCCCGGGCCGGCTGGGCCCGGAGGAGGGCGGCACGGCGACCACCCTGCTGCGCAAGGACCGCACGGACCTGTCGCGCTTCGACGGGTGAGGCGCCGGGTCACCGGTCCTCCCGCCCGCCGGCCACCGCGGCCCGGCCGGGACCGCACGTCATCGGCCCGCCCGGCCGGGGCGGTTGCCGGCACCGCACGATCCGGCCGGTGAGCCGCGCCGCTGGGCGTGACGGATGGCGTGCGGCCCCGCGGCTCACCGGTACGCGGAGCGGCCTCCGGTCCGCCCGAACAGGCCCGCGCCGGCGCCCTCACGCCTCGGCCGGTGACGGTGGCGGGAGGGCGTCCAGCCCGATGGCCGTGGACACGGTGACGTGCGGCGCCGAGGCCAGGCGTACCGAGAAGCCGCCCCGGGAGCCGAGGAGGCCCCGGCGGCCGGCCGGTCGCGGTGCCGGGTGGTGCGGGGTCGACCGCATCACCCGGTCGTGCCGGGTGCGGTCACGCGCGGACATCAGCCTGCGGTCGACCGCCAGCGACGGCGGCAGGCTCAGCCGCGGCCAGTGGGCGTGGTGCACGAGGACCCGTACCCTCAGCCGTCCCTCCCCCAGTTCCCGGTCCGCCTCGGACAGGTGCTCGCCCAGCGCGCCCAGCGCGTCGGCGACCTGGTCCGCCGTGGTCCGCAGATCCTCGGCGGGGTCGTAGGGCTCGGGGAGGTCCCGCGGGGCGACCACGGAGCAGCGGATGCCGAGGTCGCCGTCGCGTAGTTCGCGCCCGGCGCCGAGGTCCGTGCGGGCGCTCCCGTGCAGGCTGAGCGTCATTTCGGCGCCGTAGCGGCTCGCGGTCATCGCCACCGGGAACAGTGCCGTGTAGCGCAGCAGCCGGGCGCAGCCGATGAGCACCTGGCCGACCGGCCACATCGCGGACGTGCCCAGGACCCGGACGACCTCCTCGTGCCGGCCGAGCCGGCGCAGGACGTCGGCGTAGTCGCGCCGGACGGCCTGTGCCGTGCCGTCCTCGGGGCCGAAAGTGTGCTCGCAGGCGTCCACGAACGCCGGGTACTCCTCGGCCGCCGCGGCCAGGTCGCCCTTCCTCACCAGCACGCTGAGGTAGTTGTTCGCGGCGTTCAGGGTCAGCGGGTGCGCGGGCCCCAGCGAGGCGGCGCGCTCCGTGTGCACCTGGGCGAAGAGGTTCAGCGCCTCGTCCCAGCGGCGCAGGTCCCGCATCACCAGGGCGAAGTTGTTCAGGCAGGTCAGGGTGAACAGGTGGGACGGGCCGAAGCGCCGCTCGAACCCGTCCCAGGCCAGCGCGTACTGCTCCACCGCCTCGAGCAACTGCCCGGCCTCGTGCAGGGCCCCCGCCAGATCGTGCCGCGCCGCCGTGGTCTCCAGTGCCCGGAATCCCTGGCTCGCCTCCAGCGCGGCCACTTGTTCGCGCAGTTCATCCACCGAGCGATCCGTCATCCGGTCCTCCGTCCTCGGGTACGGTGAACGACACGGTGGCGGGCGCGGATGCGGCCCGCCCGTCGTGGTCGTACCCCGGCGGGGCGGCCGTCAGCCGGTCGCGTCCACGAGCGCCAGTTCGTGCAGCCTCTCCGGCGGGCCCGGCCTGGCGTAGTACCAGCCCTGGGCCGTGTCGCAGCCCAGGATGCGCAGTTGCTCGGCCTGGGCGCCGGTCTCCACGCCCTCGACGGTGACCGCGAGGTCGAGGCTGTGGGCCAGGGAGACGATGCCCTCGACGATCTTCAGGTCGACCGGGTCGGCCGGGAACTGCTGCATGCCCCGGGTGAAGGAGCGGTCCAGTTTCAGCACGCTCACCGGCAGCCGGCGCAGGTTGGCGAGGTTGGAGTAGCCGGTGCCGAAGTCGTCCAGGGCGATGTCGACGCCCATCTCGGCCAGCCGGCGCAGTGGTTTGAGGAGGTCGTCGTCGGCGCCGATCAGAGCCGATTCGGTGACCTCCAGGCAGAGGGCGTCCGGGGTGACGCCCGCGCGTTCGAGGATGTCGACCGTGTCCTGGACCAGGCCGGGATGGCCGAGCTGGCACGGGGAGAGGTTGACGTTGATGCGCAGCGGGCCCGCGGCGTCCTGGCCCGCGTGCCGTTCCCGCCATTCTCGGGCCTGCCGGATGGACTGCTCCAGGACCCAGCGGCCGAGCGGCACGATCAGGCCGGTGTGCTCGGCGAGCGGGATGAACCGGTCGGGGCCGAGCACGCCGTGCTGCGGGTGCAGCCAGCGGACCAGGGCCTCGGCGCCCCGGACGCTGCCGTCGCCGAGGTGGACCAGCGGCTGGTACTCGATGAAGAACTCGCCGCGCTCCAGGGCCGTCGGCAGGGCGGTGGTGAGGCCGTGGCGGGTGATGGCGCGGGCGTCCGCCTCCGGGTCGGCCAGCTCGGAGCGGTTGCCGCCCGCCGACTTGGCCCGGTACATGGTGATGTCCGCGCTGCGCAGCACCTCCGCCGCGGTGCGCTCACCCGCCGGGCCCTCCACGATGCCGAGGCTGCCGCGCACCAGGAGGTCCCGGCCGTCGATGCTGATGGGGGTGACCAGCGCGCTCATGATGCGCTCGGCGAGTTCGTCGACCTCGCGCTCGGTGTCCGTGCCGGTGGTCAGCGCCACGAACTCGTCGCCGCCGAGCCGGGCGACCATCTCGCCGGGCGCGGTGGCGCAGGACTGGAGCCGGTCGGCGACCTCCACCAGCAGCCGGTCGCCGGCCGCGTGGCCGAGGCTGTCGTTGATGGTCTTGAAGCCGTCCAGGTCGAGGTAGCACAGGCCGAAGCGCTGGCCCTCGCCCGCGCCGAGGGCCTTCTCCAGGCGCTCGAAGAACAGCGTGCGGTTGGGCAGGCCGGTGAGGGCATCGTGCGTGGCCTCGTAGCGCAGCCTGAGGTTGAGCAGGCGGCGTTCGGTGGTGTCCTCCATGAGGGCGAGCTGGTACTGCGGCTCGCCGTCGGCGTCCCGGAGCAGGGAGACCGTCAGGTTGGTCCACAGCGCCGTGCCGTCGGGGCGGTTGAAGGCCTTCTCCACGTGGTAGTGCTCGCGTTCGCCGCGGACCAGTTCCTCGTAGAGCCTCCAGGTCTGCGGAGCGTCCTCCGGGTGGGTCCACTCCAGCACCCGGCGGCCGCGCAGCCCCGGTTCGGAGAGGCCGAACATGCGCAGCAGCGCCTTGTTGACCTGGAGGATGTTGCCGTCCAGGTCGGCGATGCTGATTCCTATGGCCGCGCCCTCGAACACGGCGCGGAACCGGGCCTCGCTCGCGTGCAGCGCCTGGGCCACCACGCCCTGGGCCCGCAGCGCGGCCTGGGCGATGGCCTCCTGTTCGGCGAGGGTGCGCTCGCGCAGCGCCTGCGCGTATCCGGCGGCCATCGCGTGCTGCAACCGCGAGGAGCGGGCGCGCAGTTCGTCCTGCGGGCTGTCGTCGCCGCAGTAGAGCACCAGATAGGCGTCGACGCAGTCCAGGGTGCGGGCGAGCGCCTCGGGGTCGGTGCAGTGCACCGCGACCAGCGCGGAGCCGACGGCCTTCGCCTCATCGGCGGCGAAGCCGCGGGTGTGCAGCAGGTCGCGCAGCCGGCCCGCGAGGGGCAGGAGCCGCTGCTCGAACTCGGCGCGGGTCAGCGAGGTGGAGGTGACCGGGAAGACCGCCCGGCTCCAGATCGTCGCGAACCGGCGCAGTCTGTCCTCCGGGCCGTCCGGCTCCGCGCTCACGCCTTGCGCCCCACGCCGGCGAACCCGGAGAAGGCATAGGGGTCTTCGTCCTCGGGCGCCGACTCCGGCCGCCACAGCGGCATCGGCACCACTCCGGGTTCCACCATGTCGTACCCCTCGAAGAACCGCGCGATGTCGTCCGGCGAGCGCATGATCAGCGGGTTGCGAATGTCCCTGTACACGTCCACCGTGCCCTCGGCCCGCTCCGCCGTCAGGGGGATTCCCTCGTACGAGGCGTGGGTGAGGATGAGCAGACTGCCGGGCGCGAGTGCCTCGCGCAGCTCGGCCACCGCATCGTAGGGGTCGTCCACGTCTTCCACGAAGTGAAGTATCGCAACGAGAAGCAGCGCCACTGGCCGATTCAGGTCGATGAGGCGGCTCAGTTGGGGGCTCGTGAGGATTTCCCGGGGCTTGCGCAGGTCGGCGGCGATCACGTCCGTGCCGTCGTCGCCCTGGAGCACGGCCTGGCTGTGCGCCACCGCGACCGGGTCGTGGTCGACGTACATCACCCGGGCGTCCGGCGCCGCCGACCGGGCCACCTCGTGGACGTTGCCGTAGGTCGGGATACCGGAGCCGATGTCCAGGAACTGGGTGATGCCCTCGCCCGCCGCGAAGCGCACCGCGCGGCGCATGAACGCCCGGTTGGCCTGCATGATCTTCGGCAGGCCCGGCATGAAGTCCATCGCCCTGCGGGCCGCTTCCCGGTCGACCTCGAAGTTGTGCGATCCACCCAGGTAGAAGTCGTAGATACGCGAAACGCTCGGCACCGAGATGTCGATGCTCCGGGGGGCCCAGGCGGGACGCTCCATGTATCTCTCCCAGGGGTGGCTGACGGGGAAGGCGATCCGGTGTTCGAGCAGAGGCTACTGATCGCCCGCCAACGGAGCGAGCCGAACCGGAAATTGACCATCCGTTCCCGGTCACTGCCTGCGGCAAGTGCCCGTGCGACCCCGCTGCGTCACGACGCTCCGGCCGGCTCCGGTGATTCGTACGGCATACGAACGGTCCGCCCCCTCCGTGCGGTGCGGAGGGGGCGGACCTTCGGTCAGGCGCCGGTGGGCGGGGCGATCGACCCTGGGGAGGTGATCCTTACTTGCCCGGCGCGCCGACCGGCTTGCCGTCGGGCGAGACGGCGTACCACGTGCCGCCCACGCCCTGACCGTTGGTGTCCCCGGGGGCCTTGTCACCGGAGAAGGTGTAGATGGGCCAGCAGTTGACCGACATCTGCTTGACCCCGTCGGGCCGGGTGAAGGGCATGAGCCCCTTCTTCTTCACGCCCTCGGTGTCGTCGGCCTTCACCGGGCCGACGGCCGGCCACTTCTCCAG
Organism: Streptomyces sp. NPDC005706; assembly: GCF_040631045.1. Lineage (NCBI taxonomy): Bacteria > Bacillati > Actinomycetota > Actinomycetes > Kitasatosporales > Streptomycetaceae > Streptomyces > Streptomyces sp. NPDC005706. The sequence continues at coordinate 55,159 of NZ_JBEXYS010000017.1, forward strand.
GCAGGCGCCGGTGCAGTTCGAGACGGACTTCGGCCAGGCCTGGTCCTTCAGGAAGCGGTAGACCGTCATGCCGTTCTTGTCCACGACGACGTCACCCAGTTTGGGGTCCTTCCGCACGGACAGACCGGGCAGGTCGGACACCTTGGCCTTCTTGCCGTCGGGGGCGAGGGCGAACCACTTGCCGCCCACGCCCTGGCCATTGACGTCACCGGAGTTGACGTCCTTGGCGTAGCGGTAGGCGGGCCAGCCGCCCACGGTGAGCTGCTTGCTGCCGTCGGCCCGGGTGACCTCGCCCAGCAGCGCCTTGTCGATCCCGGCGCCGGCGGTGGCGTCGTCCGCGGGCACCGGGGGCCACGTGGTGGCGCAGTCGCCGGCGCAGTTCGACTTGGGCGGGTTGGCGGTGTCCTTGTCGAACCGGTAGAGGGTGAGGCCGGATCCGTCCGTCAGCACATTGCCCAGGTCGGGATTGGCGGCCACGGTCAGCTTGCCCGCGGGGGCCACCGCGCTCGGGGAAGCGGAACTCTGGTTGCCGTCGGCGCCGTAGCCGTTGCCGGCGCCCGTACCCGTACCGGCCGGGCTGCCGTAGTCGCCCGCCGCCGCCGTGGCGCCCACGTTCTGGGCCGCCGACGCGGGGGTCGTGGTGTTGTCCTGACCGCACGCCGTCGTCAGTGCCAGCACCGAAGCGGCCGTAGCCACCAGTGAGGCGGTCCGCCAGGAGGTCCTCATCGTCAACTCCCATAATTCGCCTGGATATTGCAGCGCTCTGCTGCGCCGCCGCACGGCCATGGGTACGCGGCGAAGGGGCGGGAGCGTTCAACCCGGGCGCGAAATTCTTTTCGCTTCCTGTGACGAGGCCCCCGGAGCGGGGGACGCGAAGCCGCTCGACCCAGCCAGTTGAGGCGTTTCATCCTGTCAAACCATTGATGGTGTTTTGTCATCCCTTCGGATCAATCCCCGGGCACTGCGGAGTACGGTCCCGCTCCGCGCCTCATGATCTTCGTCGTGCAAGGACCCGAAGCGACCCGATGCGCGCCCGTCACACGGGTGTTGGCCCTGGTGGCACTGACCTGGACCCTGGTGGGCTGCCCGGCCGGGACGGCGTCGGCCGACGCCTGTGCCTACGCCTCGGCGGGCCCGGACGGCACGGTGGCGGTGGCCGTGGCGGGAAGCGGCGGCCACTGGCCCACCGTCCCGCCGTGCCCGGAACCGACGCCCCCGTGCCCGCCGACCCCCACTCCGACGCCCACGCCCACGCCCACTCCGACGCCCACGCCCACGCCCACGCCTACGCCCACGCCCACGCCGACCCCTCCGCCCAAGCCCACGCCGACGCCGACGCCGACACCGGTGCCCAAGCCCCCGCCGAAGCCGCGGCCGCCCGCCGGGCCCGCCCCGGCGGCGCCCGCACCCCCGCCCAGGTTCAGGCCCGCTCCCCCGCCCGCCCCGCCACCGGCGCCGCGGCCCACCCCGTCCGCCGAGCCCGCCCCACGGCCCTCCGCGACACCGGTGAGCTACCCGGCGTACCGCCCGCGGCCGGCCCGCCACACAGCCCCCTCCCCCACCTCACCGGTCACCTACGTCCTGCTCATCACCGTGCCCGCGATCGTCGCCGTCGCGGCGCTGCGCCCGCGCTGAGGCGCCGGCCGCTCACCTCTGGAGGCACCGTTGTCGGATTGGCTTGTTCTCGTCCTCGCCATGCTGGGGGCCTGTGCCGTCGTGGTCGTCATCACCCTCGTACGGCACAAGAGGGCTCCCGAGGACGAGGACCCCAATGAGACCCCGGACGTCATCGAGTACATGACGATGTGGATCGGCGTGGTGTACGCGATCGTCCTGGGCCTGGCCATCGCGGGCGTGTGGGAGGCGCGCAGCGCCGCCCAGGACCATGTGCAGGCCGAGGCCCAGGCGCTGCACGAGATCTCCGAGCGGGTCCGGGTCTACCCGCCGGACGTCCGCGACCGCATCCGGACCGACGTCGACGCGTACGCCCGGTACGTGGTGACCACCGAGTGGCGGTCGATGACCGAGCGCGGTCAGGTCACCGAGCGGGGCGGCGCGCTGCTGGCGCGGGTCCGCCACGACGTGACCGACTACAAGCCCGCGAACGACTTCGAGGCGCAGGCGTACCAGCCGGTGCTGGACCAGATGGCCGCCGCCGACCAGGCACGCAACGCGCGCGCCGACTCGACCGGCCCGACCATGCCGCCCGTCGTGTGGTGGGGCCTCCTCAGCGGGGCGGTGATCACCATCGGCATGGTCTTCGCCCTGCAGATCCGGCGCACCGCGCGTGAGCTGGTGCTGGCCGGGCTGTTCTCCGCGACCATCGCCTTCATGCTGTTCCTCATCTGGGACTTCGACGCCCCCTACAGCCGGGGTATCGCGGCGACGGCCGAGCCGTTCCTCACCCTGATCCCGGGTGCCGGGAACTAGGGTCTCCCGTCCGAAAGGGGCCGCCGCGGGACTTCGCCCCGGTCACCGAACGGGACCGGGGCGAGGAGAGGGCCGTCCGGGGCCGGGCCGCGGCGGGGCGGGAGCCGGGGCCGGTCAGACGCGCTTGCCGGGCCGGCGGCGCAGCCAGAACGTGCCGCCTCCGAACACGGTGGCGGCGGCCACCAGCCCGCCGCCGATGGCGATGTCGGTCGGGGTGGCACCGGTGGAGCTGCCGCCGCCGAGGCCTGCCCTGACGCCGCCGGAGGGCCACCTGTTGGGGCGTGGGTCGCCCTGGCCGGCGTTGTTGCTGCCGAAGGGGGTGTTGTTGCTGTTGTTGCCGAGACCGTTGTTGGGCCTGTTGCCGTTGTTGAACGGGTTGTTGTTGAACGGGTTGTTGTTGAACGGGCCGTTGCCGTTGTTGAAGTTTCCCCGGCCATCGCCGATGCGGCCGTTGACGTGGCCGCTGAAATTGCCGTTGAAGTTGCCGTTCAGGCTGCCGTTGAAGTTGCCGTTCCCGGGGAAGTTCCCGTTCCCTGGGAAGTTGCCATTGCCGGGGAAGTTGCCGTTCCCCGGGAAGTTCCCGTTCCCGGGGAGAAATCCGTTCCCGGGGAGAAGTCCGTTCCCTGGGAGGACCCCGTTGAAGTTTCCGTTTCCGGCTCCGGGGATCACCACCGACCCGGTGTTCCCGGTCCCGGTGGTGTCCGACGGGCCGCCCCCGTTGCCCAAGCCGTCCGCGACGGCCACGGGGGCGGTGGCAAGCCCGAGTACGGCGACCGCAGCGCACGCGGCCCCCAGGGCACGTTGGTTTCGCATGTGATCCTCCGCGGGAGGCACCCCGGGTCCGGTTCCCGGGCGATCGGCGAGAAAGCACCTCCCGACAAGACCCTCAGGCGCCCGGAACACGCCCGCACATCGAGAATGGTCCGTTCTGGTGATCGGACACGCCGACGGAAAACCACACAAGCAGATATTCATGCAGGTCACGGCCCATCAGAAAAATCCTTTCCGCTGCAACTCGGATGGCGCACCGGCGAGGTGACGGGCCACCCGTTCGCCCGCCGTCCCGTCGCCCGCCCCTCGCGCGGGACTTAGCGTTTTCCCATGCGCGAAGGCGTGGTGACCGCCGCGTCGAGAGGGGATGGCGAATGTCTGCGTCCGAGCTGGCCGAGCTGGCCGAAGAGGAGGAGCGGCGGCGCAAGCGCGCCCCGTGGGGCGTGATAGCGCTTGTTCTGCTGACCGGTCTGGCGCTCATCCGCAATGGCTCGGGTGAGTTCGACGTCGGACCGCCGCAGCCCGCGTCGGCGGCGGCCGCGGACAGCCGTGCCACGCCGGAGCAGGACCCGGCCGCGGCGGCGGCCGCCGTGACCCCGCTGGCGTTCTCACCGGCCGACCAGGTCCGGATCCCGGCGATCCGCGTCGACGCGCCCGTCCAGCCCGTGGGCCTGGACACCCAGGGCTGGGTCGGCGCCCCGCCGCCGGAGAACCCCAACCTGGCGGGCTGGTTCACCGGCGCCGTGTCCCCCGGGGAGAAGGGCACCGCGGTGATCGTCGGGCACGTCGACAACCAGCAGGGCCCCGCCGTGTTCTACGGGCTCGGGGCCCTGAAGAAGGGCAACCGGATCGAGGTCCGGCGTCAGGACGGGAAGACCCCCGTGTTCGAGATCTACGGCGTGGAGGTCTTCGCGAAGAGCAGCTTCCCCGGCAACCGGGTGTACGGCTCGAAGGGCGCCCCGGAGCTGCGGGTGATCACCTGCGGCGGCGGTTTCACCAAGCAGCACGGCTACGACGGCAACGTCGTCGTCTTCGCCCGCCTGGTCGCGGTCGAGTGAGCCGCCGCCGGGCGGGCGGACGCGCCCTCAGGTGAGGCGTCGGGGCGGCACGGTGAGGTGGTAACCGGAGTCGAGCAGATGGGGCAGGTACTCCCGGATCGCCTTGACGCTCTGCGAACGGTCGCCCCCGGCGTCGTGGGAGAGCACCACGACGCCGGGGGCGGCGCCGTCCTCCACCCGCTCGATGATGGTGCCGGTGCCGGGTGTCTCCCAGTCGGTCGTGTCGACCGTCCAGGCCATCGGCTCCATGCCCAGGTCGGAACCGATCTGGAAGGCGGCGCGGTTCCAGGCGCCGTAGGGCGCGCGGAACCACTGGGGGCGCTCGCCGTAGCTGTCCTCGATGACGTCGCTGGTCCGCTCCATCTCGGAGCGGATCTCCTTGCGGTTGAGACTGGTCAGCAGGGGGTGCGTCCAGGTGTGGTTGCCGACGACGTGCCCCTCGTCGGCCATCCTGGCCAGCAGTTCGCGGTTGTCCACGACGCACTCCCCGCAGACGAAGAACATCGCCCGTACGTCGTACTTGGCGAGGGTGTCCAGGATGTGCGGGGTGTAGGCCGGGTTGGGGCCGTCGTCGAACGTGAGCATCATCTGCCGGCCGCGTCCGGAGATGCGCAGGATGGGCTCGTGCCGGACCTTGGGCTTGCGGGGCGCCGCGCGCGGCGGGCCGTATCCGGTGAGCGGCTGGAGCCGGAAGGCCGAGGACTTGAGCTGCTGGCGGGCCTGCGGACCGGCGACCGGTGCGGCGGTGCGGGCCGGCTCCCCGCCGCCGGCCAGGACGATTCCCGCGGTGCCCGCGGCGCCCAGCGCGGCGGTCCCGGCGAGCAGCATGCGGCGCCGTGTGAACAACTGATCCTTCTGCATGACTCATCAGTCGCCCGGCACCCCGCCGCCGCACCACAACGACACCGCTGCGGCGGCGGTAATACACCCGTACGGCGCAACGCCCGGCGCCCCGGGAACGATCTTCAGGAGGGCCGCCGGCCGTGGCGCACCAGCGGGAAGGGCAGGGTCTCGCGGATCGTGAGGCCGGTGAGGAACATGACGAGCCGGTCGACGCCGATGCCGAGGCCTCCGGTGGGCGGCATCGCGTACTCGAGGGCGTCCAGGAAGTCCTCGTCGAGTTCCATCGCCTCGGGGTCTCCCCCGGCGGCCAGCAGGGACTGGGCGGTGAGCCGGCGGCGCTGTTCGACGGGGTCGGTCAGCTCGGAGTAGGCGGTGCCCAGTTCGGTGCCGAAGGCGACCAGGTCCCAGCGTTCGGCGAGCCGGGGGTCGGTGCGGTGCTGCCGGGTGAGCGGGGAGACCTCGGTCGGGAAGTCCTTGTAGAACGTGGGCAGCAGGGTGCGTTCCTCGATGAGCCGCTCGTACATCTCCAGGACGACGTCGCCCGGCCCGTCGTCGGCGGTGTACGGCACGCCGGCGCGGTCGCAGAGCCGGTGCAGCCGCAGGAGTTCGGTGCCGGGGCCGATCTCCTCGTCCAGGGTCTCGGAGAGCGCGCCGTACACCGTCCTGACCGGCCAGTCCCCGGAGATGTCGTACGCGCGCCCGCCCTTGTGCGCGACCGGGGCGCCGAAGGCGGCGGTCGCGGCGCCCTGGATGAGTTCCCGGGTCAGGTCGAGCATCACGTCGTAGTCGGCGTGCGCCTGGTAGGCCTCCAGCATCGTGAACTCGGGGTTGTGCTTGTAGGAGACGCCCTCGTTGCGGAAGGTGCGGCCCAGTTCGAACACCTTCTCGAGGCCGCCCACGCACAGCCGCTTCAGGTACAGCTCGGGCGCGATGCGCAGGTACAGGTCGAGGTCGTAGGCGTTGATGTGGGTGGTGAAGGGGCGGGCGTTGGCGCCGCCGTGGATCCGCTGGAGCATCGGCGTCTCGACCTCGAGGTAGCCGCGGTCCAGCAGGCCCTGGCGCAGCGCCTGTACGGCCGCGGAGCGGGCGCGGACCACGCGGCGGGCATCGGGGCTCGTGAGCAGGTCGAGGTGCCGGCGGCGGACCCTGGCCTCGGGGTCGGTGAGGCCGTGGCGCTTGTCGGGCAGCGGGTGCAGGCACTTCCCGGTGAGCTGCCAGGCACGTACGAAGACGGTGGGCTCGCCCTTGTCGCTGCGTCCCGCGCGCCCGGTGGCGGTGATGTGGTCGCCGATGTCGGTGTCGGCCCGGAAGCGGCCGAGGGCGGGCCCGCAGCGGTCGCGGGTGAGGGCGAGTTGGTGGTCCCCGGACCAGTCGCGCAGTACCGCGAAGACGATGCCGCCGAAGTCGCGGACCAGCATGACGCGGCCGGCGACCGTGACCTCCTGCCCCTGCGGGACGTCGGCGAGGGCGTGCGTGGGCCGGGGCGTGCCGACCGGGTACGGGTCGGTGCCGGTGGCGCGCAGCCGGTCGAGGGTGTGGTGCCGGACGCGGACCTGGTCGGGCAGGCCCGCGTCCGGAGCGGCGGCTCCGGCCTCGTCCCCTCCGTCGAGGCCGAGCGCCGTCGAGGACGGCGGCCCCTCGGTGGTGGCGGGCCGCCGCCAGGTCTTCGGGTGCCCCTTTCGGCGGAGTTTGCGCAAGGAAGGTACCGAGACGAATCCTTCGGCGATGCCGGAGGCGAGGCCGATGCGGGCGAGGGAGGCGGCGTCGCCGTAGCAGATGAAGCGCGGATACCACTGCGGGTGGTACTTGGCGTTGGAGCGGTACAGGGCCTCCAGTTGCCACCACCGGGAGAAGAACAGCAGGAGCCGGCGCCAGAGCCGCAGGACCGGTCCGGCGCCGATGCGGGCGCCTTCCTCGAAGACGGAGCGGAAGACGGCGAAGTTGAGGGAGACCCGGTGCACTCCCAGTTTGGGGGCGGCCGCGCAGAGTTCGGTGACCATGAACTCCATCACGCCGTTGGGCGCGGCGCGGTCACGGCGCATCAGGTCCAGGGAGACGCCGTCGCGGCCCCAGGGCACGAAGGAGAGCAGCGCGAGGAGCCGGCCGTCGTCGCCGAGGGCCTCCACCAGCAGGCAGTCGCCGTCGGCGGCGTCGCCGAGCCGGTCCAGGGCCATGGAGAAGCCGCGCTCGGTCTCGGTGTCCCGCCAGGCGTCGGCCTTCGCGACGATCTCCTCCGTCTCCCGGTCGGTGAGCTGGGCGTGGCGGCGGACCCGGCAGGTGGCGCCGGTGCGGCGGACGCGGTGCACGGCCTGCCGGATGACGCGCATGTCCCGGCCGTCCAGATCGAATCCGGGTACGTGCAGGATCGCCTCGTCGCCGAGCTGGAGGGCGCCGAGCCCCGCGCGTGCGTAGGCGCGGGCGCCGTCCTCGGAGGCACCCATCACGGCGGGCGCCCAGGCGTGCCGGCGAGCCACGTCCAGCCAGGCGGCGATGGCGTGCGGCCAGGCCTCGGGGTCGCCGACCGGGTCGCCGCTGGCGAGGCACACGCCCACCTCGACGCGGTAGGTGACGGCGGCCTTGCCGCTGGTGGAGAAGACGACGGCCTTGTCTCGGCGGGTGGCGAAGTAGCCGAGCGAGTCCCGGTCTCCGTAGGCCCTCAGCAGCGCCCGGACACGGTCCTCCTCGTCGCCGTGCAGGGCCGCCTCCAGGCGCTGCGAACGGAACAGCGTGGCCGCCGCGTTCAGCAGAGCGAGGGCGCCGAGCAGACCGAGCACGAAGGTGACCCGGCGCGGCGGGCGGCCGTCGTACGCGCTGTTGGAGACCAGGCCGCCGCATACCCGGTCCGCCGCCCAGGCGAGGTGCTGGTCCTGCGGCAGGGTGCCGGGGAACAGCGAGACCAGGCCCCAGCCGAGCAGGATCGCCACCGCGAGGCCGCCGAGCAGTACGCCCAGGGCCCGCCACACGGCTCCGCGCCGGGAGGCGGCGCAGAACTCCCCCCGGGCCGCCACCAGCACGAGCAGCAGCAGGGCGCACAGCACCAGCGACGGCAGCGACTGACCGTACAGGCCGAGGGCCAGACCGAGGGCGTCGCTGAGGACCAGCAGCCCCAGATAGACGACGACCAGCCACCAGGCGACCTTCTTGCGGGCGGCGGTGGCGCCGGCCAGCAGGAACAGGAAGACGGCGTAGGCGAGGTTGGCGCTGATCGGGACCAGGAGCAGGTCGAGGGCCCGGACGACCGGGCGCAGGACGCGGCGCAGCGGGGCGACGAACGCGAGCAGGGCGCACAGCAGGCCGAGCGCGGCGAAGAAGGCCGCGAAGGCCTCGGGCACCCGTCCGAGGTGCCCGCCGGCGGGCGGGTGACCCGGCCCCCCGGCAGCCCTCCGTGCGGCCGGCCCGGCGGTGGCAGTCATGGTTCCGACTGTAGGAAGACCCCGGTCGGGCCGCCCGTCGAGCGAACGGCGCCGCACGGCCGCGTGGCCGGTTGCCGTGCGGGGCGGCGGCGCGGGGGCCGCGGCGTGGCCCGGTGGTGCCCGGTGGCGTGAATCGTCGGCCGCACGGCCGTGTGAACCAGCGGCCGCTCGGGGGCCCAGGGGCGGGCCGCGGCGCTTGCTGACCCGCGCTGCCCCCCAGGGGCACACGAGACACGGCGACCCGCCGGGCCGTGGCGCCGGCCGGCGTGGGAGCAGCAGGCCGAGGGACCGCACTGACCCGGCCGCCGGTCGGGCGGCCCGGGGGCACGAACCGCCGGATGCTCGGGCCGGGCACCGTGCGGGCGCCGAGCGCTCGGGGCGGGCGCCGGGCGCCGACCGCTCGGGCGCGCGGCCCGTCGCCCGCACGGCGGCGCGAACCGCGGGCCGCGGGACACTCGCGGGTGGCGCGGGTGGCGCCAACCGGCCCCGTGAACCCGTGCTTCGGCCGGAGGGGGTGCTTCCGATAGCCTCGGGCCGTGACGGAACAGCACGAACAGCACGCGCACCAGTTCGAGCGGGGTACCGACGGACCGAAGGTCATCGTGGTCGGGGTGGACGGCTCCGACTCCTCGCTGCGCGCCGCCGCGTACGCGGGCGGTCTGGCCCGCCGGCAGCACGCGCTGCTGGCCGTCGTGTACGTGCAGCCGGTGCTCGCGGCCGGGGCCGCGCTCGGGGCGCCGGTGGCGGAGACGACCGACGAGATCGCCGAGGACCTGGTCACCTACATCCGGGAGGCGGCCGAACGGGTCCGGGGGATATTCGACATCCGGTGGGAGTTCCACACCTTCCGCGGCGACCCCTACAACGGCCTGGTGAAGGCCGCCGACGAACTCAAGGCCGACGCGGTGGTGGTGGGGGCCTCGGAGCAGGCCGGCCACCGCATCATCGGCTCGGTGGCGGTGCGGCTGGTGAAGGCGGGACGCTGGCCGGTGACGGTCGTTCCGTAGCCGGCTGCCTCAGCAGCAGCGGGGTCGCGAGGAGCAGCGCGCCCGCCAGGGCGATGGCCGCGCGGGGGCCGGTGAACGTCGCCAGCAGGCCCCAGAGGGCGGTCAGGGCGGCCGTGGTGGCCTTGCCGGTGATCGACCAGGCGGAGAGGGTACGGGCGACCCGGTCGTTCGGGGTGCACTCCAGGCGCCGGGTCGCGTACACGGGGCTGTAGACGCTCGAGCAGGTGATCACACCGAGTTCGAGGGCCATCACCAGCAGCAGTCCGGGCAGCCCGGGCCCGACGAACGCCAGGCCCAGCGGCCAGACGGCGCGCAGGACGGTCGCGCCGCGCAGGACCCGCCACTGCCCGTACCGGGTGACCAGCGGCCGGGCCAGCCGGGAGCCGAGGAGACCGCCCAGGCAGGGCACGGCGAAGGCGAGGCCGTACTGCCAGGGGGAGAAGCCGAGCGGGCCCAGCATGAGGACGGCCAGCGGCGGTGCGGCGACCATGATCAGGGCGTTGGCCGCGAGGTTGTTGAAGAACAGCGGCCGCAGCTCCGGGTTGGACAGGATGTGCCGCCAGCCGTCGAGCAGGTCGCCCGCCCGCAGGCGTTCCCCCTTCCCGCGCTCGGGGCGGGGCTCGCCGGCGCCGACGGCCCGGATGCCGAGCGCCGACAGCAGGAAGCTGACCGCGTTCGCCACGACCGTGGTGACCGGGCCGAACAGGCCGATCGCGGCGCCCCCGAGGGGTGGCCCGAGGACGAGCGCGGTCCAGTTGGCGGACTCGAAGCGGGCGTTCGCGCCGAGCAGCCGGTCGGCCGGGAGGAGCGCCTTCAGGAAGGCGCCGGAGGCCGCGTTGAAGGTGATGTCGGCGGCCGCCACGACGACGGACACGAGCAGCATCTGGCCGAGCCCGAGGCCGCCGAGCGCGTAGGCGGCGGGGATGGTGAGCAGCGCGGCGAACCTGATCAGGTCCATCGCGATCATCACCGGCCGCTTGAGCCGGAGATCGACCCACGGTCCGAGTGGCACCGCTGCCACCGCTCCCACGGCCGGCCCGGTCGCGGCGAGCAGCGCCACCTCGGCGGGCCCCGCGTGCAGCGCGAGGACCGCGATCACCGAGAACGCGTCGAAGGCCAGATAGGTGCCCAGCGCACTCACCGCGTACGCGGCCCACAGCCACCCGAACCGCCGCCCCATGCGGAAACCTCCCGTTGATTCCCGCCATCAAAGCGAACGGAGGCCCCCCGGATCAAAAACCCGGCCCCGGACCGGGGCCGGGCGGCCGTGCGTGGCGTCTTCCGTAAGGGGCGCCACTGAGCCATCATGATCCGCCGTCAGCCGTTTGCCGTCGGCGAAGAGGTGGAACGTATGGCCAAGCTCCGAATGGGTGAAGGAATTCTCCGCCGCAAACCCATCGAGCACATCGAGGAGACCGAGGTCGGCGAGGGCGGCGGGCTCGAGCGGTCGCTCGGCCTGTGGCAGCTCACCGCCATCGGGGTGGGCGGCATCATCGGCGCAGGCATCTTCACGCTGGCCGGAACGGTGGCCAACGAGACGGCCGGGCCCGCGGTCCTGCTGTCGTTCCTCATCGCCGGTGTCGCGAGCGCCTGCGCCGCCCTGTCGTACGCCGAGTTCGCGGGGATGATCCCGAAGGCGGGTTCGGCGTACACCTACGGGTACGCGGTGCTCGGCGAGTTCGCGGGCTGGTTCATCGGCTGGGACCTGCTGCTGGAGTACACGGCCATCGTGGCGGTGGTCGCCATCGGCATCTCCGGCTACTTCAGCTTCCTGGTCGAGGAGATGGGCGCCGACCTGCCCGCCTGGATGCTGGGCGCGCCGGGGACGGGGGGCGGGCACCGGGTGGACCTGTTCGCGGCCGTGCTGTGCCTGCTGATCGCGTGGCTGCTGACCCTGGGCATCCGCAGCGCCGCCCGGTTCGAGACGTTCGTGGTGGCGTTGAAGGTGCTGGTGGTGCTGCTGGTGATCGGGGTGGGCGTGTTCCACATCACCACGGCGAACTACCACCCGTTCTTCCCGTTCGGCATCAGCGGGGCCTTCACCGGCGCGGCGACCGTGTTCTTCGCGGTGTTCGGCTACGACGCCATGTCGACCGCCGCCGAGGAGTCCAAGGACGCCCAGCGGCACATGCCGAAGGCGATCCTCTACTCGCTGGCGATCTCGATGGTGCTGTACGTCGCGGCCTGCCTGGTGCTGACCGGCATGCAGAACTACAAGGACATCGACCCGGAGAGCGGCTTCTCCACGGCGTTCAAGTCGGTCGGGCTGAGCGGGCTGGCCGACGTGATCGCGGTGGGCGCGATCATCGGCATCCTCACCGTAATGTTCACGTTCATGCTGGGCGTGACCCGCGTGTGGTTCTCGATGTCCCGGGACGGGCTGCTGCCCCGGTGGTTCGCCAAGACACACCCGACCCGGCACGTGCCGACCCGGGTGACCTGGATCGTCGGAGTGGCGTCCGCGCTCATCGCCGGGTTCGTCCCGATCGGTGAGGCGGCCGAGCTGACCAACATCGGCATCCTGCTGGCGTTCGTGGTGGTGTGCACGGCGGTGATCGTGCTGCGCTACCGGCGGCCGGACCTGCCGCGCGGCTTCCGCACGCCGTGGATGCCGTTCCTGCCGGCGCTCGGAGTCCTCTTCTCCATCTGGCTGATCACGTTCCTGCAGTGGCAGACCTGGGTGCGGTTCGCGGTGTGGTTCCTGATCGGCTGCGTGATCTACTTCGGCTACTCCTACCGGCGCTCGGTGCTGGCCGAGCGCCGGCCGGCCGACTGATCAGTCCGCCATGACCAGCCCGTCCCCGGCGGCTCCGCGGCTGAGGACCACGTCCCGGACGCGGTCCCGCACCCCTTCCAGCTCGGCGCCGCCGGCGATGGCCCGGTTGAGGTCCAGCACCCGCCCGGCGTCGACGTCGTACATCTGCGGGACGAACTCGGCCTTGGTGACCCGCCAGCGTTCGCCGGGCGCGGCGGGCGGGGCGAAGGTGAAACGGGCGGTGGTGGACTCGTTGCCACGCGAGTCCCGCACGCCTCTGTCGTTGAACATCTCGCCGGCGATCTGGTCGCCGAGGCCGTAGACGACCCAGGTGCCGTTGACCTTCTGGTAGGGCTGCGGGACGTGGGCGTGGGTGCCGAGGAGCAGGTCGATGTCCGGGCGGCCGTTGGTCGTCGAGGCCGTCAGTGCCTTCGCCAGGCCGAGCTGGGTCCGGTCGGGGGCGTCCTGCCACTGGGTGCCCCAGTGCACGGAGACGACGACCAGATCGGCGCCCGCCAGCCGGGCGGCGCGGGCGTCGGAGACGATCCGGTCGCCGTCGAGCGGGTTGACGGCCCAGGGCTGCCCGGACGGCAACGGCCGGCCGTCGGTGCCGTAGGTGTACGACAGGTGCGCGATCCTGGCGAATCCCGCCCGGTACAGGGTGACCGAGCGGGACTCGGCCTCGGTGCGGGCGGTCCCGGTGTGCCGCAGGCCGGCCCGGTCCAGGGCGTCCAGGGTGCGCTGGACACCGGGGGCGCCGTCGTCGAGGGCGCGCTCGGAGGCGGTGGCGCAGCCGTCGTAGCCGGTCGCGGCGAGGCCGGCGGCGAGCTGCGGCGGGGACGCGGCGCCGGCGTCCGCGGTGCCGTCGCCGGTGACGGACCCCAGGTGGCACAGCGCCAGATCGGCCCCGTGCACGAGGGGTTCCACGCCGGCGAGCATCGGGCGGTAGTCGTGGCCGTGGCCGCCGGCGTCGTAGCCCGCCCGTTCGGCGACCGAACGGTCCGCGAGCACGTCACCGGAGGCGACGAGCGTGACGGCGCGGGCGGCCGGCGGTGCCGGGCGGCCCGCCGCGACGGGCTCCTGCCGTTCCTGGTTCAGGCAGGCGGCCCCGGCGGCGAGCAGGGCGGTCAGCGCCAGCGCCACCTGATGCCTGCGTGCGATCATCGGTTCACCCCAGCATCGTCGTCACTGCGGACGTCTCGTCCACCGGCAAAGCTTTGACGGCATATGGGTATGAATCCGGCTCCCGGCGCAAACAAACGGAGCACCGGAATTAGCCCATCCGATGCCACCCGCGCCGGTGCGCGCACCGCTCGCGCGACCGCTCACCGACGCGATCGGACCGTCCGTCGCAGAGCGGCGCGCGCCCCCTGTCCCCCGGCGGCGCCCTGCGCTGCCATACGGCCATGACGGCCGGAACCTCACTTCCCCCCGGGACGACGACCGCCGAGCACGAGCTCGCCGCACTCCAGCGCGAGCACGGCGGCCCTCTCTTCGCGCTGCTGCTCAGGCTGAGCGACGGAGACCGGCAGCGCGCCGAGGACCTCGTGCAGGAGACGCTGGTGCGCGCCTGGCAGCATCCGGAGGCCCTGCACGCGGCCGGGTTCGACTCGGTACGGCCCTGGCTGCTGACCGTCGCCCGCAGGCTGGCGATCGACGCGCGGCGGGCCCGCCAGGCGCGGCCGCCGGAGGTCGGCGACGAGGTGCCGGAGAACGCGCGGGTGACCGCCGACCACGCCGAGCTGGCCGCCGCGGCGCTGGACGTCCGGGAGGCTGTGAAGACACTCACGCCGGCCCACCGTGACGTACTGGTACTCGTGTATTTCCGCGGGGCCAGTGTGGCGGAGGCCGCGCGGACCCTCGGCGTCCCACCCGGTACCGTGAAGTCCCGCGCATACTACGCGCTGCGCGCCCTGCGCGGGGTCCTTCCGGGTTATGCGGCCGACCTGCGGTGAAACCGGCCGCCGGGTCAAACCTCGGTAAAGCGCCTTGCTGAGAACCCCGTTCGGGCCATCAGCTGTCCTCATCCGTGTTTCCGGACGGGGGCCGGGCTCGTGGCCGGGCCCGGAGGTTCGGGCGAGCGCACGCACCGGAGGAAGGCAGGAAGGGATGCCGCACAGAGGTCACGAGAGCACCGACGGCAGCGTCGGCGATGGTGGTGAACTGGCCATCCCGATGGCCTGGTTGTACGCCGAGTACATCGCCGACGAGCTGCTGCGCACCGGCGATCTGATGCCGCCGACGTCCTTCGAGTTCCGGGCCGGACGAGACGCCCTGGCACTGACCGTCTTCCTCTCCGACACCGACGGCGAGCTCTCCGGCATCCGGGTGATCTCGCAGTTGGAGAACTGGCTGTCGCTGACGGCGTACGACCAGCCGTGGCAGGAGTGGGTGGGCCTGCGGATGGCGGAGCTGGCCGCCGAGGAGTCCGCGGTCGCCGCACCCTCACCCGATCTGGCGCTGGCCGCCGACGCCTGGCGCTGGCTGGAGGAGACCGAACTGCTCGCGCCCGACCTGGACGCGGTGCCGGGCGGCGGCTCGGTGTCCGGCGAGGACGACGGACCCAAGGTGTGGACCCCTGCCTGGCGGCTCGGACTGCCCCTCGGCCACCTCGCCATCCACCTGTTCTGAGGCCCCGGCACCGCCCCGACCTCCTCGATGGCGAGTTCCTGAGGTTTTCTGGAAATCCCACCAATCCGCGGGGCGGTCCGCTCCGAATCTCTTGGTCACGATTCGGTGTGCGCCTTGAGTGATTCGGTTGTCGGGTGCGTACGGATGGGAGCACGGAGTAACCCCACCCGCACCCATCGGCACGAGGATTCGGCATGAGGTCCCTGGAAAGGCATCGCGACGTCGGCGCTTACTCGCTCGGCGTGCTGGACGAGGCGGAGGCCTTCCGCTTCGAGGACCACCTCATGGAGTGCCCCCGGTGCGCGGCACAGGTGACCGAATTCGGTCCCGCCGCACGGCAGTTGATGCTGTACCGCCGGGCCACGCCGCGCT
This sequence comes from Streptomyces sp. NPDC005706, assembly GCF_040631045.1. Classification (NCBI taxonomy): domain Bacteria; kingdom Bacillati; phylum Actinomycetota; class Actinomycetes; order Kitasatosporales; family Streptomycetaceae; genus Streptomyces; species Streptomyces sp. NPDC005706. The sequence goes on from NZ_JBEXYS010000017.1 coordinate 70,439, forward strand.
TCGTGCACCCCATGGCCCAGCCCGGTCCCCGGCTGCTGGACCGGCTCCTCGGTGAACTGGCGCTCCGGCACCGCGCCCGGCGCCGCCACTTCCTGTACGGCCTGGCGGCCTCGGTGGTGCTGGCGGTGGCCGGACCGGGATTCGTGCTGCACTCCGCGCACGGGGACCCGGCCGCCCGGGTGACCGCGGCGACCGATCCGGGCACCGGGGTGTGGGCGCAGGTGACCACGGAGGACGGGGACCTGGGCAGCCGGATGCGGCTGGACGTGAAGGACGGCTCGGGGCCGCACTCCTGCCGGCTCGTGGTCGTCGGCCGGGACGGCTCGGAGCAGACGGTCTCCGGCTGGACGGTGGGCGCCCACGACCGCGGGACGACCACGACCATGGCCGGCTCCTCGATGCACCCGGACCAGATCGCCCGCTACGACGTGCGCACCACGGACGGGCAGCCGCTGGTGTCACTCACACCCCGCTAGTGCCCCGGCCGGCGACGGTCGGGCGTCCCCCCTCGGTGAGCGGGCCGCCTCATTTCAGCAGCCGGGAGAGTCTGCGGTCGGCCAGCGGCTTGCCGCCCGTCTGGCAGGTCGGGCAGTACTGGAGCGAGGAGTCGCTGAAGGAGACCTCTCGAATGGTGTCGCCGCAGACCGGACAGGGCTCACCGGTGCGGCCGTGGACCCGCAGACCGCTCTTCTTCTCCGCCTTCAGCCGCCCGGCGGCAAGGCCGCGCGATCTCTCGACCGCCTCGGTGAGGGTGCCGCGCAGGGCCTCGTGGAGCCGCCCGGTCTCCTCCGGGGTCAGGGACGCGGCGAGCTTGAACGGGGACATCTTCGCGGCGTGCAGGATCTCGTCGCTGTAGGCGTTGCCGACGCCCGCGATCAGGGACTGGTCCCGCAGCGCGCCCTTGAGCTGCCGTCTCTCGTCCTTCAGCAGGGCGGTGAGGCGGTCCGCGTCGAAGTCCGCGGCGAGCGGATCGGGGCCGAGCCGGGCGACGCCCGGGACCTCCCGCGGATCGTGGACCACGTACACCGCGAGGCGCTTCTGGGTGCCGGCCTCGGTGAGGTCGAAGCCCTCCCCCGTCTCCAGTGCGACGCGCAGCGCGAGCGGGCCCTTGCCCGGCCGTGGCGGGCCGTCGGGCAGCCGGTCCCGCCACTGCAGCCAGCCCGCGCGGGCCAGGTGGGTGACCAGGTGCAGCCCGTCGCCCGTCGCCAGGTCGAGGAACTTTCCGTGCCGCCGCACGGCGGTGAACTCGCTGTTCTCGATCGCGGTGACCGGCGGGTCGTACGTCTTCAGGACGCTGATGGCGACCGGCAGCACCCGCACCACCCGTCGGCCGACCAGGTGCTCGGTGAGGAAGTCCTTCAGCGCTTCTACCTCGGGCAGTTCCGGCATGGTTCCAGAGTGCCATCCGGCACCGACAACGCCTCGCCGGTCACGCGGCCGGCCGCTTCGGCACCTGGAACTCGCTCCACACGGCCTTGCCGCCGCCGCGCGCCTCCACGCCCCACACGTCTGCGAGCCGGTCGACGAGGAGCAGCCCTCGGCCGGAGACCCCGTTCTCGCCCGCGTCCCGGCGGCGCGGCAGGGCGCTGGAGGAGTCCTCGACCTCGACCCGCAGCCGCCGGTCGCTGCCCTCCAGGACCCGCAGGGTGACGATCGCGGCGCCCTCGGTGTGCATCAGCGCGTTGGTGATCAGTTCGTCGGCGACCAGTTCGATCTCGTCGGCGCGGTCCCGTGCGCCCCAGCCGCGGACGGCGGCGCGGATCAGGTGCCGGGCCTGGGTGAGCGCCTCCGGGTCTCCGGGCGCCACGTGCTGCTGGAAGCGGCCCCCGGCCCTTGGGGCCTCCAGGGCCCGGCGGCGCAGCAGGAGAAGGGCCACGTCGTCGTCGCCGCCTCGTTCCTCGGCCGCCGCTATCAGCCGGTTGGCCAGCGCGCGCACGTCCTCGGGGCCCCCGGCGATGAGGTCCGTCAGGGTGCGCACGCCGTCGTCGAGATCGGTGCCGGGCTGTTCGACGAGCCCGTCGGTGCACAGCAGGAGCGTGTCGCCGGGATCGAGTTCGAGGGTGGATACGGGGTACTCCAGCCGGCCGAACTCGGCGGACAGCCCGAGCGGCAGACCGCCCTCGACCGGGACGCGGCGGCAGGTGCCGTCGGCGTACCGGACCAGCGGGTCGATGTGCCCGGCGCGGACCACCTGGACGACTCCGGTGGACAGGTCGGCCTCGGCGTACAGGCAGGTGGCGAAGCGGTCGGTGTCGAGTTCGCGCAGGAAGACGGAGGCGCGGGCCATGACGGTGGCCGGGGTGTGGCCCTCGGCGGCGTAGGCGCGCAGCACGATCCTGAGCTGACCCATCACGGCGGCCGCGTGGGTGTCGTGGCCCTGGACGTCGCCGATGACCGCGCCGACCCTTCCGCCGGGCAGCGGGATCAGGTCGTACCAGTCGCCGCCGATGTCCCGGCCGAGGGTGCCGCCGACGGCGGCGGCGCGGTAGCGGACGGCGACGTCGGCGCCGCGCACACTGGGGATGGTGCGGGGCAGCATGGCCTGCTGCAGGCCCTGGGCGAGGTCCTTCTCCTGCTCGTAGAGCATGGCCCGCTGCAGGCTCTGGGCGATGCTGCTGCCGAGGGCGACGAGTACGTTGCGCTCCTCCGGGGAGAACCCGCGCCGGTCGTCGTAGAGCAGGCCCATCGCGCCGATCGGGCGGGCCTGGGCGATCAGCGGCAGATAGGCGGCGGAGGTGATCCGCAGGTCGGTGATGTGCGGCCAGAGCAGCGGGAATCGCTCGGCGAACTCCTCCGGTGACTCGATGAAGCACGGGCTGAGGGTCCGCACCGCCTCGCTCATCGGGTACTGCTCGTCCGTGCGGGTGACCCGGGTGCCGGGTACGAAGCTGCCCGCGGGGCCCTCGGCGACCAGCCGGATGCGGCCCGCCTCTACCAGCCCGAGGACCAGGCTCCTGGAGCCGAGCAGGGTCAGTCCGTGGGTGTCGGTGACGACGTCGATGACGTCCCGCACGGTGCGGGCGTGGGCGAGGGCTGCGGTGGCGATCTGGACGACGTTGGTCTGCTCGCGCCGCGCGGCGTCCAGGGCGGCGGCGTCCTGGCGGCCCGCGCTCTCGCTGAGCTCCTCGGTGGCGTCCCGGACGATCCCGATGATCCGGCGCGGACGGCCGGTCTCGTCCCGCCGTATGTAGCCCTGGGTGTGCGTCCACCGCAGGCTGCCGTCACGGCGGCGGAGGCGGAAGTACGCGCCGTAGTTCTCGCTGCCGTCCTTGATGGCCAGGGACACCAGCGCGTCCAGGCGGTGCGCCTCGGCGGGAGGCACCCGCACGGAGAGGGTTTCGGGTCGGCCGTCGTATTCGTCGGGGCGCAGGTCGAAGATCTCGTGCGCCTGGGCGTCCATGCTGAACAGACCGGTGTCCAGGTCCCAGTCGAAGCTGCCCATGTTGTTGAGCGCCAGGATCGGGTCCGGGTGGGCGGGCCAGTCCTCCGGGAGAGACAGGGCGCTCGCTCCCCGATCAGCCATGCGCCCACCTTGCCAGCATTCGCCCGATTCTTCGAGTGGTAATCCGCCCCCGCCTCACCCGCCCGCGTTACGCAGGCGGAGGCGTGCGGTACACGGTGTGACGGGCCCTTCCCGTGCCACTGGGCACCCTCGTCGCGGTGGCCACGACCCTGGCAGGAGCGCAGTTGTGGACTGGTTCACGGCACCCGACTACTGGCTGAGCAGGCTGGTCCTCCAGCGGGCCCTGGCCGGTGTGTACCTCGTCGCGTTCCTGGTGGCGGCCCTGCAGTTCCGGGCCCTGCTGGGCGAGCGCGGCATGCTGCCGGTCCCCCGCTTCACCGAGCGGGTGCCGTTCCGGCGGGCGCCCAGCCTGTTCCAGCTGCACTACTCGGACCGCTTCTTCGCGGCCGTCGCCTGGGCGGGTTGCGCGGTGTCGGCGGCCCTGCTCGCCGGGGTGGACTCGGCTCTGCCGCTGTGGGGCGGCATCCTGCTGTGGCTGGTGCCGTGGGCGCTGTACCTGTCGGTCGTCAACGTGGGGCAGACCTGGTACTCCTTCGGCTGGGAGTCGCTGCTGCTGGAGACCGGTTTCCTCGCGGCCTTCCTCGGCAACGACGAGATCGCGCCACCCGTGGTCGTGCTGTTCCTGCTGCGCTGGATCCTGTTCCGGGTCGAATTCGGGGCCGGGCTGATCAAACTCAGGGGCGACGCCTGCTGGCGCAAGCTGACCTGTCTGGACTACCACCACGAGACCCAGCCGATGCCGGGCCCGCTGAGCTGGTTCTTCCACCATCTGCCGAAGCCGCTGCACCGGGTGGAGGTGGCCGCCAACCACCTCACCCAGCTGGCGGTGCCCTTCCTGCTCTTCACCCCCCAGCCGGTCGCCTCGGCCGCCGCCGCGCTGATGATCGTCACCCAGCTGTGGCTGGTGCTGTCCGGGAACTTCTCCTGGCTGAACTGGATCACCATCGTGCTGGCGCTGTCCGCGCTGCGGCTGCCGGTGACGGCGCCGTCCGTGCCCCCGGCCCCGCTCTGGTACGACATCGTCGTGCTGGCCGTCGCCGCGCTGCTGCTGTTCCTCAGCTACCACCCGGTGATGAACATGGTCTCCCGGCGCCAGGTCATGAACCGGTCCTTCGACCCGCTGCACCTGGTGAACACCTACGGCGCGTTCGGCAGCGTCAGCCGGGTCCGGTACGAGGTGGTGATCGAGGGCACGCTGGACGACGCGCCGAGGGAGGACTCGCGGTGGCTGGAGTACGAGTTCAGGGGCAAGCCCGGCGACCCGCGGCACTGGCCGCGCCTCTTCGCGCCCTACCATCTGCGCCTGGACTGGCTGATGTGGTTCGCCGCGCTGTCCCCGGGCTACGCCGGCGACTGGTTCGGCCGGCTGGTGGAGCGGCTGCTGGAGAACGACCGTGACACCCTGCGGCTGCTGCGCCGCTCCCCCTTCCCCCGGGACACCCCGCCCCGGTTCGTCCGGGCCCGCCTCTTCCGCTACCGCTACACCACCTGGCGGGAACTGCGGGCGACCGGGGCGTGCTGGGAGCGGACGTTCGTACGTGAGTACCTGCCGCCGACGCGGCTCGCGGGAGTGGCTCAGAGGCCGTAGACGCGGCGGGCGGTGCCCTCGAACAGGGCCGCGCGCTCCGCGGGGGCGAGGTCCCGGGTCAGTTCCCGTGCCGTCCAGCACACCCGGGCGTAGCCGGCCGCGAGGGCGCAGACCGGCCAGTCGGAGCCGAACATCAGCCGTTCGGGCCCGAAGGCGTCCAGGGCGGCGTCGGTGTACGGGCGCAGGTCGTCGGGCGTCCAGGAGGCCGGGTGGGCCTCGGTGACCAGGCCGGAGAGTTTGGCGACGGTGTTGGGCGGCGCGGCGAAGGCGCGCAGGGACGTCTCCCATGGTTCACGCTCCCCGGCGGCGATGGGGGGCTTGCCCAGGTGGTCCAGCACGAAGGTGAGCCCGGGCAGGCGCGCCGCCGCCTCTGCGCAGGCGGCAGGACCACGAGGTCGTACACCAGGCCCGCGGCGGCGACGGCGGCGAGGCCGCGCCGCACGTCGGCGCGCAGCAGCCGGCGCGGGTCCGGTTCGGCCTGCACCTGGTGGCGGATGCCCTTCAGGTGGCGGCCGCCGGGCAGCGCGCGCAGCCGGGCCAGTTCGTCGGCGGCTTCGACGGCGGCGTGGGCCTGCTCGTCGTCGACCGGGGCGTAGAGGTTGCCGAGGGCAGCGGCGCCGAAGCCGAGTGGGGTGACCTCGACGCCGCTGCGGCCCAGGGGGGTCACCGGCCGGCCGCCGGGCGCGGCCTGAGGCCCTGCATGCCGCCGTCGACGGCGAGCGCGGTGCCGGTGGTGGCGCCGGACATCGGGCTCGCCAAGTAGGCGATGGCGCCCGCGACTTCGGCGGCGGAGACGAGGCGGCCGGTGGGCTGGCGTGCCTCCAGGGCGGCGCGCTCGGCGGCGGGGTCGGGGGCCGCGTCCAGCAGCCGGCCGATCCACGGGGTGTCGGCCGTACCGGGGTTGACGAAGTTGACGCGGATGCCCTCGCGGACGTGGTCGGCGGCCATCGCGAGGGTCAGGGAGTGCACCGCGCCCTTGGTGGCGCTGTACAGGGCGCGCTGGGGAAGGCCCGCGGTGGCGGCGACGGAACAGGTGTTGACGATCGCCGCGTGCGCGGAGCGGCGCAGGTGCGGCAGGGCGGCGCGGGCGGTGCGGACCATGCCGAGGACGTTGACGTCGAAGACATGCCGCCACTCCTCGTCGCCGTTGTCCTCGACGGTCCCCTGGGCGCCGATGCCGGCGTTGTTGACGAGGACGTCGAGCCTGCCGAGGAGTTCCACGGCCCGGGCGACGGCCGCGCGGACCGAGGCGTCGTCGGTGACGTCGGCGGTCAGCGCGAGCAGCGGTGCCGGTACCGGGGACGGGTCGAGGTCCAGGACGGCGACCCGGGCGCCACGTTCGGCGAGCAGGCCCGCGGTGGCCCGGCCGATCCCGGAGGCGCCGCCGGTCACCAGGGCCCTCAGCCCCGAAGTCGTTCATGCCGCCCGTCCCTCCCGGGTGCCGGGGCCGGCGGACCAGAAGGTGCCGCCGGGGTAGGTGTACCGCGCGATGGACTCCGGGCGCATGGCCGCGCAGAAGCCGGGCGCGGTGGGGGCCGTGTAGTGGCCGTCCCGGATCTCCACGGGGGTGAGGAAGTGCTCGTGGAGGTGGTCGACATACTCGATGACCCGGTCCTCGGTGGTGCCGGACACCGCCAGGTAGTCGAACATCGACAGGCGCTGGACGAGTTCGCACAGGCCGACCCCGCCGGCGTGCGGGCAGACCGGCACGCCGAACTTCGCGGCGAGCAGCAGGACGGCGAGGTTCTCGTTGACCCCGCCGACGCGGGCCGCGTCGATCTGCACGATGTCGACGGCGCCGGCCTGGAGCAGCTGCTTGAACATCACGCGGTTGTGGGCGTGTTCGCCGGTGGCGACCTTGACCGGCGCCACCGCGCGGCGGACGGCGGCGTGCCCGAGGATGTCGTCGGGGCTGGTGGGTTCCTCGATCCAGTAGGGGGTGAACTCGCCGAGCGCGCCGGTCCAGCGGATCGCCTCGTCCACGTCCCAGCGCTGGTTGGCGTCGAGGGCGAGGCGCGTCTCGGGGCCCACGGCCGCGCGGGCGACCCGGCAGCGCCGTATGTGATGCTCGCCCACGACCTGGCCTTCCACCGCGAGATCGCGGCGGCGGGCAACGGGACGATGGCCGCCATCCTGGAGGGCCTGTCCTCCCGCACCTTCCGGGCCCGCGCCCGGCGCGGCTACCAGGAAGAGGGCGCCATCGCCCGCACCCGCCGCGAACACGCGGCCATCCACCGCGCTCTCGCCGCCCGCGACCCGGAGGCCGCCCGCGCGGCGGCGGCCGCGCACGTGGGCGAGGTCGAGGAGTGGCTGCGGTCCCGGCTCGATCCGTGAGCCGGGCCCGCAGCGGTCCGCCCCCGAGCCGGTGACCGGGGGCCCGGTCAGCGCCCGTTGAGCCGCTGTGGCCAGAGGCGCCCGGTCAGCGCCTGCTTCAGCGCCTGCTCAGCGCCTGCTCAGCCGCAGCGTCATCAGCTCGAACGGCCGCAGCCGCACGGTGATCCGGTCGCCGTCCCGGTCCGGAGCGGGACTCCCGGCGGCCGGGCGTTCCAGGAGGTCCGTCGCCGTGACTCCGGTGATCTCGAAGCCGGCCGTGAGGGTGGCGCGGGCCCGGCCCCCGTGGGCCTCGTGGAAGCGGACCACGACATCGCCGCTGCCGTCGTCGGCCAGCTTCACGGCCGTGACGACGACCGCGTCGTCGTCCACCGTGACCAGCGGGGCGACCTCGTGGGCGCCGGTGACGCGCCGCTCCGGCAGGTTGATCCGCCAGCCCTCGCGGACCGCGTCCGCGATCCCGGCGCCGGGGATCAGGGCGTGCCGGAAGCGGTGGACGCCCTGGTCGGTCTCGGGGTCGGGGAAGCGCGGGGCCCGCAGGAGGGAGGCGCGGACCGTGGTCGTCGTACCGCGGTCGCCGTCGGTGCGGACGGTACGGGTCACGTCGTGGCCGTACGTGGAGTCGTTGACCAGCGCCACGCCCCAGCCGGGTTCCTCCAGGTGGACGAAGCGGTGGTTGCAGGCCTCGAACTTGGCCGCCTCCCACGAGGTGTTGGTGTGCGTGGGCCGGTGGACGTGCCCGAACTGCGTCTCGGACGCGTACCGTTCGGCGTGCAGGTCGAGCGGGAAGGCCAGCTTCAGGAACTTCTCCGTCTCGTGCCAGTCGACCTCGGTGTCGATCAGCAGCCGCCGCTCCCCCGGCGGCAGCGACAGCACCTGTGTGACCCGCGAGGACCCGAAGGACCGTACGACCCGCACCGAGGCGCCGTCCTCGCCCGCCGTCACCGAGTCGGCGTCCGTGAGGTCCGTGACCGTGTTCCGGTAGAACTCGTCGACGTCCCAGGCGTCCCACATGTTCGGGAAGTCGGGGTGCAGCTGGAGCAGGTTCGCCGCGCGGCCGGGGGCGACGCTCTCGCGGTCGGCGGCGATGTCGTACGCGGAGACGACCAGGCCGCGGGCGTCGATCCCGATCCGCAGCAGGCCGTTGTCCAGGACGTGCCCGCCGTCGGGGCGCGGAGCGAGCGTCGTGGCGCCGTCCGTCCGGGCGGCCGCCGCGCCCGCGGCCGGGACGCCGGCGCGGGCGTGCGGGGCGGCGTTGAACACCAGGGGCGTCGTCCCCTCGCCCGCGAGCGCGCGCTGCGCGGCCTCGACGATCCCGGTCAGCTCGGCGGCCACCCGCGCGTACGTCGCCCGGGCCTCGCGGTGCACCCAGGCGATGGACGAGCCGGGGAGGATGTCGTGGAACTGGTGCAGCAGCACCGTCTTCCAGATCCGGTCCAGCTCTTCGTAGGGGTAGCGGAATCCGGTGCGGACCGCCGCGGTGGCCGCCCACAGTTCGGCCTCGCGCAGCAGGTGCTCGCTGCGGCGGTTGCCCTGTTTGGTCATGGCCTGGCTGGTGAGGGTGGCGCGGTGCAGTTCGAGGTAGAGCTCGCCCACCCAGACGGGCGCCTCGGGGTACTCGGCCTCGGCCTTCTCGAAGAAGGCCCGGGGCGTCTCCCAGACCACGGTCGCGGAGCCCTCCAGGTCGCGCAGCCGGGCCGCCTTGGCGACCATCTCGCGGGTGGTGCCGCCGCCTCCGTCGCCCCAGCCGGTGGGCGCCAGGGAGTGCCGGGCCCTGCCCTTCTCCTTGAAGTTGCGTGCGGCGTGGGCGATCTCGCCGCCCCGCATCGAGCAGTTGTAGGTGTCGACCGGCGGGAAGTGCGTGAAGATCCGGGTGCCGTCGATGCCCTCCCAGTGGAAGGTGTGGTGCGGGAACGTGTTCGTCCGCGACCAGGAGATCTTCTGGGTCAGCAGCCACTTGGACCCGGCCGCCCGGATGATCTGCGGGAGCCCGGCGGCGAAGCCGAAGGTGTCGGGCAGCCAGGCCTCCTCGTTCTCGATGCCGAACTCGTCGAGGAAGAACCGCTTGCCGTGCACGAACTGCCGGGCCATCGCCTCCGATCCGGGCATGTTGGTGTCCGACTCGACCCACATCCCGCCGGCCGGCACGAACCGCCCATCCGCCACGGCCTTGCGCACCCGCGCCCACACCTCGGGCCGGTGCTCCTTCACCCATGCCCACTGCTGGGCCTGGGACATGGCGAAGACGAACTCCGGCTCGTCCTCGATCAGCGCGGTCATGTTGGCGGTCGTACGGGCCACCTTGCGCACGGTCTCCCGCAGCGGCCACAGCCACGCCGAGTCGATGTGCGCGTGCCCGACGGCGCTGATCCGGTGGGCTGAGGGCACGGCCGGGGCGGCCAGCACGCCGGCGAGCCGGGCCCGCGCGCGCTCCGCGGTGCCGTTGACGTCCTGGAGGTCGACGAGGTCCAGGGCCCCGTCGACGGCGCGCAGGATGTCGTGCCGCCGGGCCGAGTCCGCCGGCAGCTCGGCCATCAGCTCGCCCAGCACCTCCAGGTCCTGCACCAGCCGCCACACGGTCTCGTCGAACACGGCGAGGTCCATGCGGGTGAGCGTGTACTGCGGCTCGTGACCGGCGGTGTCCCTGTCGCCGAGCCGGGTGGGCCGGAAGGGGCGGTAGTCGAGGATGACCGGGTTGGAGGCGGCCTCGACGTGCAGACGCACCTCCTCGCCGCCCTCCGCCGGGGCGCCGATCCTGACCCACTGGTTGCGCGGGTTGAGGCCCTTCACCGGGGTGCCGTCGGGCCGGTAGACCAGGCCCTCGCACTGGAAGCCGGGCATGTTCTCGTCGAAGCCGAGGTCGAGCAGGGCCTCGACGGTCCGGCCCGCCCAGGCCTCGGGGACGGTCCCGGTCACCCGGAACCAGCTGGTGCCCCAGGGCGCGCCCCACCGGGCGCCCACCTCGATCGGCTCGGGTTCGGCCGCGAGCCCGTCCGCTACCGGCACGGGCTCGCCGGGCGCGTGCCAGACGGCGACTCGCAGCGGCACGGACTCGGGGTACACGGCGGGGCGGACGCGTTCGTCGAGGACGCGCCGGAGACGGGCTTCGACCAGGCTGCGGTCGTCATGCATGCGGGGTGCTCCCTGCTGGGTTCCGGGTGCGGGTCACGGGCGGGCTACCAGGTGTGGGTGACGGTGACGGGGGCCGAGGCGTTGTACAGCTCCCCCAGGGCACGCAGTTCGAATCGTGCGGCCGCCTCTCCCTGCTCGGGTCGCAGACCGGTGGCGAAGTGGGCGCGCTGGCAGGTGCCGCCGAGGAAGCGGCGGGTGCCGTCGGGCAGGAGACGGCGCAGTTCGTAGTGGCGGACCGGGGCCCCGTGGGGCGCGGTGTTCCAGGCGAAGCGCAGGTCGCCTCCGGTGGCGGCGGTGATCCGCAGGGCGGTGGGTGCTGTGGGGGCCTCGGCGGTGTCGCGCACGGCGACGCGGCCGAGCCGCCAGCGCACGGGGCCACCGCCGGGTGCGGTCAGGCGCACGCCGAGGGCGTGGACCGTGCCGGACAGCCCGGTGAGCCGCACCGTCGAGGTCTGCCAGGTGCCGGCCTCATCGACCGCGTTGACAGCATGAGCCCGGTCGACCCAGTTCACAGGCTTCACCGGGCGCACGGGCAGGTAGGTGTACGGCGGAGGCGTACCGGGGCCGTCCGGTTCCGCCGTGGCGACGGCCAGCTCGACGTTCACACCTCCAGCGTCGGCCCGGTGCGTCAGCTCGACAACCGTGCCGGCGGTGACCGGCAGCAGGGTCGCGTACAGGTCCAGTACCGCGGGCTCGTCGAGCTCGCCCGCCACCAGCACGCTGCTGCCGCCCCGCCACGCGTCGCCGAAGTCGAGGGAGACGTCCGGGCGCCGCCCCGCCGTCCGCACCACCCACCGCCGCGACGGCAGCCGGTCCTGCAGCCCGAGGTGGTTCCACGGCGCGTCCGAGGTGACGGCGCCCTCCTCGTACCAGCGCAGCCCGTGTCCGGTGTTGAACACGCTCGCGAACGGCACCGAGGTCACCGTCGACCGGTCCGCCACCGACACGGCCGGTGCCCGCCAGGGATCGGTGCCGTCCGGCCGCGCGGGGTCCAGTGACCGGCCGGTCCAGAAGCGGTCGTCGGCCGCGTGGAAGTCCTCGGGGGCCCGCCGGTCGGCGGGCAGGTGGTTGCGGGTCCACTCGGGCCGGTAGAAGCCGATCGAGGTGATGTGCGCCTTCGTCGTCGGCACGATCGCGTCCCAGTTCACGGACGAGTCGGACCCGTTCGACTCGACGTCGACACCGGCCCACAGCTCGTACGGATCACGACCCAGCTGCCCGGCCCGGGTGGCGGAGGCGGCCAGCGAGCCCGCGCTCCACCGGAAGTCGACGAACATGTCACCGGCGGCCCGGAAGAAGGCCTGGTTCCGGTCGTTCAGCGCGCCCTGCCAGCTGACCGCCCCGTCCACGGTCATCGCGTCGTACCATGTCACCCGCTGGCCCTTCGCCGCCGCGAGCCTCTTCAGCTCGGTCACGAAGTCCAGCATCGCGGTCCCGAGGGCGCTGTCCCCGCCGCCCGTCTCGGCGTTCAGGAACCAGCCGTCGAAGCCGTACGCGGCTGCCACCGCGACGAGTTGGGCCGCCAGCGGATGACGCCCCGAGGCGTCCTTCTGGACCAGGTCGCGGGTCCAGCGGAGCTGCCCGCCGTAGGCGGCGGGCGGCAGGAAGACGTTGCCGAGGACGGGTACGCCGTGCCGGTGGGCGGCGTCCACGACCGGCGCGTTCGGCGCCAGGATCAGCCCCTCCCCCGCCGAGCCGCCCCAGAACACCAGCTCGTCCAGGTAGGCCCAGTGGGTGAGGGCGTAGTAGTCGGCGGTGGGCGACCCCTGCGAGGGGTTGGCGGAGGTGGGCCCGAAGGAGACCAGGGCCTGGACGCGGGCCTGGCCGGAGCGGGCGGTGGTGTTGGCCGGGGTCGGCGTGAAGCGGGCGGCGAGCGGCACGGACGCCGCGTTGAAGGCGAGGTCGGGGTCGTCGGCGGCACGCCAGGCCTTCAGGCTGCGCCAGGTGACGCCGCTGCCCGGGCTGCCGGAGGGCAGGGAGTCCGGGTACCAGTAGGAGGCGTACGGCGCGGTGGCGGCCCTGGTTCCCGGGGCGGCCAGGGCGGGGGCGGCCGGGAGCAGGGCCGCGGCGGCGCCGGCGATCAGGACGGTGCGTCTGGTGGGGTTCACGAGCAAGCGTCTCCTTGTGGGGTGGGGAGTACCTGGTCGGGAGTGACGACTTCGGTGATGCCGCGCGCGGCGAGGTGTTCCTTGTCGTCGGCGCGGGTGTCGAGGACGGTGGTCGGGCGGGCGCCGTCGGCGACGAGCCGGAAGAAGGCCTCGAAGACGGGCCCGCCGGGGGCGCATCGGGAGCGGCGGCCCGGGTCGGCGGGTACGACGAGGGCCGTGGTGCGCACCGCCGGGCGGGTGCGGGGCCCGCGGGCGGCCGCGGCCAGCACGCGGGCGATGTCCTTGGGTCTGCGGTCGTTGGTGAACAGGCCGAGTCCGTATTCGAGTTCGGGGAAGTCGGCGAGGTCACGCGAGACGTCGTACGAGCACCACCAGGTGATGCCCCAAAGGTCCGGGCAGTCCAGCGCGCCGGTCACGGTGGCCTCGGCGAAGGCGGCGGCGTGCTCGGCGGCCACCAGGGGCGCCGGTGCCCCGACCTCCTGCAGCCAGACCGGCCGGTGCGGCTCCTCCGCCCAGGCCTTGCTCAGCTCGACCAGGTAGGCGGCGTGGTGCTCGGCGGGTACGGAGGTGCGGCCGTGGCGCTGCGCGGTGCCGTTGAACACCCAGGAGTGGACGGCGGTGACGGCGCCGAGCCGGGCCGAGTGCCCGGGCGTGAAGGGCTGGTCGTCCTGGTACCAGGCGGCGTCGTAGGAGGCGTGCAGATGGAGCCGGTCCGGGGCGCCGTCGGCGCAGGCGGCGAGCAGCGTGCTCAGCCACCGTTCGGCCTCCCGCGCCGTGATCCGGTCGGGGTCGGGGTGGGGTCCGGCGGCGAACTGGTTGACCTCGTTGCCGATGGTCATGCCGATGAAGTTGGGCCGGCCGGCCAGTGCGGTGGCGAGGGTGCGCAGGTATTCGGCCTGGCCGTCGACCACGTCCGGGTCGGTGAAGAGGTTGCGCCGGTGCCAGGTGCGAGTCCAGGCGGGCAGGAAGTCGAAGCTGCTCAAGTGGCCCTGAAGGCCGTCCACGTTGACGTCCAGGCCGCGTTCGGCGGCGGCGTCGGCGAGCGCCACCAGTTGCGCCACGGCGCGGGGGCGGATCAGGGTGCGGTTGGGCTGGAAGTAGGGCCACAGCGGGAAGACGCGGATGTGGTCGAGGCCGAGGTCCGCGATCGCGTCCAGGTCGGCGCGCACGGTGTCCAGGTCGAAGTCGAGCCAGTGGTGGAACCACCCTTGGCTCGGGGTGTAGTTGACGCCGAAGCGCACGGCAGGGGGCATACGGTGTCCTTGCGGTGGAGTACGGGCGCGGCGGGCCTTCGGTGGCGGTGTGGTCAGCCCTTGACGGCTCCCTCGCCGACCCCGCGGAAGAAGTACCGCTGCAGGCAGGCGAAGAGGGCGATGAGCGGGGCCACGGCGATGACGGTGCCGGCGGCGACCAGCCGTTCGTCGTTCGCGAAGGTGCCGTGCAGGTAGTTGAGGCCGATGGTCAGGGTGAACCTGTCGGGGTCGCTGAGCACGACGAGCGGCCACAGGAAGTCGTCCCAGGCGCCCATGAAGGCGAAGATCGCGACGACGGCGAGGGTGCCCTTCACCGCCGGCAGCGCGACGCGCCAGAACCGCTGCCAGACGTCGGCGCCGTCGACGTAGGCGGCCTCCTCGATCTCGTACGGCAGGTTGCGGAAGGCGTTGCGCATCAGCAGCACGTTCATCGCCGCGACGGAACCGGGCAGCACGACGCCGATGAGCGTGTTGTTCAGGCCGAGTTCCCGCATGGTGGTGAACTGGGCGATGATGATGCCCTCCACGGGGACCAGCATCGCCAGCACGAAGGCCAGGGTCGCCGCTTTGCGGCCGCGGTAGCGCAGGCGGGCCAGGGCGTATCCGGCGAGTGCCGACCCCGCGCAGTTGGTCACGACGCTCGTGGCGGCGACCTTGAGCGAGTTGAGGGCGTAGTCCCAGACGGGGATGGTGTGCGCGACCCGCGTGTAGTTGTGCAGGGTGGGATGGCGGGGCAGGAACCGCGGCGGTGAGCCGAAGATGTCCTCGGTGGGGCCCTTGAGGGACGTGGAGAGCTGCCACAGGAAGGGGCCGACGGTGAGGGCGAGGACGGCGAGCAGCAGCACGTAGCGCAGGACCAGCTCGGCGGGCCGGACCCGGCGGCCGTGTTCGTCGGTGACCCGGGGGGCCCGGGTGACGGCCGGGCGGGCCGGGCCGGGTGTGCGGTGCGTGCGCGCCGCCTTCTCCAGGACGCTCATGTCTCCTCCCTCCGGTCGGCGCGCAGCACGAGGAGCATCAGCGCGACGGTGACGGCGAACACCACGACGGAGAGGGCGGAGGCGTAGCCGACGCGTCCGGTCAGCCCCGTGCCGGTGCGCTGGACGAGCATGACGAGGGTGGTGTCCTCGCCGGCCGGGCCGCCGCTGGGGCCGGCCATCAGGTACACCTCGGAGAACACCTTGAACGCGGCGACCGAGGAGAGCGCGGCGACCAGCACCATGGTGGATCGCACGGCGGGCACCGTGACCGCGAAGAAGCGGCGGACCGCTCCCGCGCCGTCCACGGCGGCGGCCTCGTGCAGTTCGCGCGGGACATTGGCGAGCGCCGCCAGATAGATGATCATGTAGTAGCCCATCCCCTTCCACACCGTCACCGCCATGGCGCTGAGCAGGAGCAGCCACTGGTCGCTGAGGAAGCCGACCCGCCCGATGCCGACCGCCTCCAGCAGGGAGTTGACCAGGCCGCGCTCGTCCAGCAGCCACACCCAGATCAGGCCGACGACCACGATGGAGGCGACCACCGGGGTGTAGAAGGCGGACCGGAAGAAGGTGATGCCGGGGATGTCGCGCCGCACCAGCAGCGCGAGCAGCAGCGGCAGGATCACCAGCGCGGGTACGACACCGGCGATGTACAGGAAGCTGTTGCGCAGGCCGGTCCAGAACATGTCGTCGTGGAGGAGCTCGCGGAAGTTGGCGAGGCCCACGAAGCGCCCCGGGATCAGGGTGCGGCGGTCGGTGAAGGAGTTCACGACGGTCGACACGAAGGGGTAGAGCACGAAGGCGCCGGCGATCAGCAGCCCGGGGGCGGCGAACAGCCAGGGGCTGCTGGGCAGTTGCCGCCGTATCCGGGAGGTGGTGGAAGGCGTGGCCATGCTGCTCAGCCCTGCTGCTTCAGGAGCCGGTCGCAGGCCTTGACAGCGTTGTCGAGAGCCGTCGCGGGACTCTCCTTGCCCTGGAGCGCCTTGGCTACCTCGTTGCGCAGCGCGGTCTTCATCTGCTCGCTGAACAGCACCGGCGTGTAGTTGACGGCCGTTTTCAGCGACTTGGCCGCGGCGACGCGTACCCGCGTCTCGTCGGTGCCGTCCTCCTTGCTGAAGTACGGGTCGTCGAGGGAGCCGGCGGTGCTCGGGAAGATGGCGCCCTTCTTGGCGAAGGACATCTGGTTGCGCGCGTCGGTGACGAAGTGCGCGAAGGCGACCGCGGCCGGGGTGTGCTTCGTACGGGAGTTGACCATCACGCCCATCACGTACATGTTGGCGTGCCCGGTACTGGTGATCTGGTCGGTGATCCCGATGTTCTTGTAGAGGCCGGGCGCCTGCTTCTTGAAGTTGCCGAGGTCCAGGGCGCTGCCGGGGTTCATGGCGACGGCCTGGGTGAGGAACTTCTTCCCGGAGGACTCCGGGGTGGCGGTCAGCGCCTGCGGGTCGAGCGCCTTGGCGTCGTAGAGCCGCTTGTACTCGGTGAGGAGTTCGACCCCCTTGGCGTCGTCGAAGGCGAAGCCGGTCCCCTCCTTGTTCATCAGCGGCACGCCGTACCGGCCGAAGTCCTCGATGGTGGGCACGTTGGCGAGCGTGGCGACCTTGCCGCCGGTCTTCTCGGCGATCCGCCGGGCGTCGGTGAAGAGGTCGTCGTACGTCTTCGGCGGTGCGCTGGGGTCGAGTCCGGCCTTCTCGAACAGGGCTTTGTTGTAGAAGAGCGGCCCGGTGTTCAGGTACCAGGGGAAGGCGTACGTTCCGTCGAGCCCCGGCACCCGGTGGCCGGCCCAGGCCCCGGGCAGGTACTCGGACCTGTACGTGCCCGCGGACTTGTCCAGATCGAGGGCGAGACCGGCCTTGGCGAGCGGGGCGACCAGGTCCGGGGAGACGTTGACGACGTCGGGCAGGGTGCCGCCGGCGGCGTCGGCGCTGATCTTGTCGGCGTAGCCCTCGGCGGGCTGGTCGATCCACTTCACACGGGTGCCGGGGTGCTGCTTCTCGAAGTCCGCGATCAGGCCCTCGAAGTACGGCTTGAAGTTGGCGCGCAGGTTCCAGGTCTGGAAGGTGATGTCGCCCTCCACCTTGCCCGAGGCGTCGGTCGAGCCGCCCTCGTCCCCGCCCGAGCCGCAGGCGCTCAGCGGCAGGAGGAGGGCTACGGCGGCGGTGGCGAAGGTTCTGCGGGAGATGCGCACGGCGACTGGGCTCCTTTGCAGGGGGGATGTGGCAGAAGGTGCCGGGCCAGACTGTGCCCAGCGTTTGCGGGACGCGTCAATGGATTCGACTCCGCTAAAGTCATTAGTGACTCAAAACCCCTGCTCAGAAAGGCGCTTGCCACCCATTGCCGCCGATCACTAATGCGCTTTAGGGTAAGTGGACTCAAGCGCATTAGCAGTTGGCCGGTACCGGGCCGTCGAGGGAAGGGGCACAGCGTTGCCGGAGAAGCGATCACCCGCGCGCCGGCCGACGATGAAGGACATCGCGCGCCGCGCCGGAGTCTCCGAGAGCGCGGTCTCCTTCGCCCTCAACGGCCGCCCCGGGGTCTCGGAGACCACCCGCGCCCGGGTCCGCCGGGTCGCCGAGCAACTGGGCTGGCGTCCCAGCACGGCGGCCCGCGCCCTCTCCGGGGAGGGGGCGGCCACGGTCGGTTTCGTGCTGGCCCGGCCCGCCGACACGCTGGGCGTCGACTCCTTCTTCCTGCACCTCGTCTCCGGCATCCAGGAGGTGCTGGCCGAGCGCCACCTGGGCCTGCTCTTCCAGGTGGCGCCGGACGTGACCGACGAGTGCGCGGTGTACCGGCGCTGGTGGGCGGAGCACCGGGTGGACGGCGTCCTGGTCGTCGACCCGCGGGCCGAGGACCCGCGCCCCGGCCTGCTGGACGAACTCGGCCTGCCCGCCGTGGTCATCGGCGGCGCGCCCGACGTCCGGCATCCCGGCCTGTCCACGGTCTGGGCGGACGACGCCGGCGCGATGGCGTCGGTGGTGGACGAGTTGGCGGCGCTGGGGCACCGCCGGATCGTGCACATCGCGGGGCTGCCCGGCCTGGCGCACACTCAGCGCCGGATCGCGACCCTGCGCGCTGAGGCGGAGCGCCGTGGCCTCACCGGGGTCCGCTCGGTGACCACCGACTACTCCGACACGGAGGGCGCCGCGGTGACCCGCCGGGTCCTCGGCGGCTCGCCTCCCCCGACCGCGCTGATCTACGACAACGACGTGATGGCCGTTGCGGGTCTGGCCGCGGCGGCCGAACTCGGCTTCCGTGTCCCGCGGGACGTGTCGGTGGTGTCGTGGGAGGACTCGGCCCTGTGCCGCATGGTCACGCCGCGGCTGTCCGCCCTGTCCCGCGACAGCGCCGAGTTCGGCCGGACCGCGGCGCGGGAGCTGATGGCGCTGCTGGACGGTGAGCCGACGCGCTCGGTGGGTGTGCCGGTGCCCCGGCTCACCGGGCGCGGCAGTACGGGGGCGGCGTCCGCCTCCCGCCCCGACTCGCCGACCGCACGGACGACTTGAGGCGGCGAGGCGGAATCAGGGGGCGGCGGCTGCCGCTGGTGCTTCGGGCGCGGTGGCGGCGAGGGACGCGGGCGAGGACGGCCCGGTCGGCCCGCTCGCCCCGGACCGCACGAGTCGGCGCCGCCGACGGCCGGGGCGCCGGCTCCTTCCGGCCTCTCGACGTGCCGCGTCCGAGCGTGCACAGTTCTCCCTGCGCGCCTGATTCATACCGACGAGTAGCCAGGGAGTGCCCGTGACCAGCTGGGCCGGCCGGACCGCCGCCGACATCGCCGCGGCCGTACGCGAGAAGGACGTCACGCCGCGACAGGTGGTGGCGGAGCACCTCGCGCGGATCGAGCGCCTCGACGGCCGGATCGGGGCCTTCCGCGCCGTGCGGGCCGAGGCGGCGCTCGCGGAGGCGGACGAGGTGGGGGCGCGGGCCGACCTGGCCGGGCTGCCGCTCGCCGGGGTGCCGGTAGCGGTGAAGGACAACCTGGCGGTGCGCGGCGAGTCGCACCGCAACGGCTCCGCCGCGACGCCGGACGAACCGGCCGCCGAGGACCATGTGACGGTGGCCCGGCTGCGGGCGGCCGGCGCCGTGGTCGTGGGCCTGACCAACGTGCCCGAGCTCTGCGTCTTCGGCACCACGGAGGGCGTCCACGGCACCGCCCGCAACCCCTGGGACCCGGCCCGCACGGCGGGCGGCTCCTCCGGCGGCAGCGCGGCGGCGGTGGCCGCGGGCCTGGTGCCGCTGGCGCTGGGCAACGACGGCATGGGGTCGCTGCGCATCCCGGCGGCCAACTGCGGGCTGGTCACGCTGAAGGCGGGGCACGGGGTGGTGCCGGCCGGGATCGGCAACGGCGACTGGTTCGGCATGTCGGAGAACGGCCCGCTGGCCACCACGGTCGGGGACCTGCGGCTGATGCTGGCGGTCCTCGCGGACACCGGGTTCCCGGGGCGCGCGGAGCAGAAGCCGCTCAGGATCGCCGTGGCCCTGCGCAGCCCGCTCGCCGGGGTGAGCGTGAGCAGGCCGTACGCGGCCGCGGTCCGGGAGGCGGCCGGGGCGCTGGCCGGGGCGGGCCACCGGGTCCGGCGCGCGGAGCCGCCCTATCCGCTCTCCCTCGGCGTGACCTCGCTGCGGCACTGGACGGCGGGTACGGCGGTGGACGCGGAGGGCCTGGACCCGGCGCTGCTGGCCCGGCGGACCCGGGTGCACGCGGCCGTGGGCCGCCGCTTCGTCCGGTCGGTCCGCTCCGGGGACCAGCGTGAACGCCTGCGCGCCCGGCTGACCCCGTTCCTCACCGAGCACGACGTGCTGCTGACCCCGGCGCTCGCCCGTCGCTCCCCCGAGGCCGCTCCCTGGCACGAGCGCGGCTGGCTGCGCAACATCCTGGCGAACACCGCCTACTCGCCGTTTACCCCGCCGTGGAACCTGACCGGCTGGCCGGCGATGTCGGTCCCCTTCGGCACCCTGCCCTCGGGCGCCCCGTGCGCCGTCCAGCTCGTGGCGCGGCCGGGCCGGGAGGCGGATCTGCTGGCACTGGCGGAGGAACTGGAGACACTGCGCCCGTGGGCCCGGACGGCACCGCTGCCTGACGCGGCGGACGGGGTCTGACCGAGCCGTACGGGGTGCGGCCGGGGCCGGCTCCTGCGGCCAGGAGGGCCTCCCGGATCGGTATGGGCGTGAGCCTGTCACGCCCATACCTGCGGTGACCAGCGGGTTCCGGCCCGGCGGTCAGTCCACGCTGGGCAGGATGTGGGGTTCGGCGAGGTCTTCCTCGTAGCCCGCGAGGCGGATGGGGGCGGAGCGGGCCCACACGTCGAGGCTGCCCAGCTCGCCGTGCCGCCGGCCGGCGCGCTCGCCGCGTTCCTTGGGGCGTTCGTCGAGATTCGTCTTCTCCGGTGTCACCGCGCACTCCTTATGTGTCGGGCTCACCCTCGGGGCATACCGCACAGCTGCGCTCCGGCACTCGTGCCCGCTCGGGTCTGGATGGAAGGCCAGTTCGGACGCGGTGGCGCCGGTACGGACGATGGGTGTGGGTGGGACCCGGTACTGCTGTCCGCGCCTTCCAGATTAACCAAATGAGCGGACTGCCGCTCGATAGGGAGTGCAAACAAGGTGTAACTCTTGGGAGTCACCCGACCCCCCAATGCCTCTCAATATGCAGCTAACTGCCACAAACCGCAGCGCTCGATGACCTAAACGAATCACCCACTCGGCCTATCGGGCGAACGAGCCTTCGAGTCCGAGTGGGTGCTCCGGTTGCCGAGCGAGCGGGTTCACCACTTACCGGGCGCGTAGTCCTTCATGAAGACGCCGTACAGGTCCTCGCCCGCCTCACCGCGCACGATCGGGTCGTACACCCGGGCCGCGCCGTCGACCAGGTCGAGGGGCGCGTGGAAGCCGGCCTCGGCCAGCCGCAGCTTCTCGTAGTGCGGACGCTCGTCGGTGATCCAGCCGGTGTCGACGGCCGTCATGAGGATGCCGTCCGTGTCGAACATCTCCTGGGCGCTGGTCCGCGTCACCATGTTCATGGCCGCCTTCGCGGCGTTGGTGTTCGGGTGCCCGGCGCCCTTGTAACCGCGGCTGAAGACGCCCTCCATCGCGGAGACGTTGACGACGTAGGCACGCCCGCGGCCCGCCCGCCGCGCCGCCTCGGCCATGGCCGGGCGCAGCTTGCTGATGAGGATGAACGGCGCCGTGTAGTTGCACAGCTGCGTCTCCAGCAGCTCCACCGGGGAGATCTGCTCGATGGTCTGCACCCAGGTGTTGGTGTCGACCACGTCGGGGACGAGGCCGCCCGCGTCGATGGCCGTGCCCTCGAGGTGCCGGGCGACGCTGGCGTTGCCCGCGACGAGGGCGAGGTCCGCGACCTTCTGGGCGTCCAGGCCGCTGGTGCCGACGGGCAGCGCGGCTATGCCGTCGACGGCGCCGGAGTTGAAGGCGCCGATGACGTGGTGGGAGGGCAGTTCGCCGGCGGGCAGCGGCGCGCTCTCGCCGTCCACCAGGGCGGCGTACGCGGAGGGCAGCCGGCGTACGGTCTGCGTCGCGTTGTTGATCAGGATGTCGAGCGGGCCCGCCTCGGCGACCTGCTCGGCCAGGGCCACGGCCTGCGCCGGGTCGCGCAGGTCGATGCCGACGACCTCCAGCCGGTGCAGCCAGTCCGCCGAGTCCTCCATCGCCTTGAAACGGCGGATGGCGTCCTTGGGGAAGCGGGTGGTGACGGTCGTGTGCGCGCCGTCCCGCAGCAGCCGGAGCGCGATGTACATGCCGATCTTGGCGCGGCCGCCGGTCAGCAGGGCGCGCTTGCCGGTGAGGTCGGCGCGGGCGTCCCGCTTGGCCCGGTTCTCGTCGGCGCACTTCTGGCAGAGCTGGTGGTAGAAGTAGTCGACCTCGACGTACCGCTGCTTGCAGACGTAGCAGGAGCGGGGCCGCTGGAGGATGCCCGCGACCCGGCCCTCGTCGGTCTTCGAGGAGGGCAGGATGCCCTCGGTCTCGTCGTCGATGCGCTCGGCGGAGCCGGTGGCGGTGGCCTCGGTGACCGCGCGGTCGTGCGCGGTCTTGGCAGCGCGGCGCTCCTGGCGGCGGCGCTGCTTGACCGTACGGTAGATGTGCGAGGTGGCCCGGCGCACCGCGATCGCGTCGGGGTGGTCGACGTCGAGCCGGTCGAGCTCATCGAGCACGCTCAGGCAGACCGCCAGCCGCTCGGGGTCGATACCGGGTCCGTGGACCACCTCTTCCATGGATGCGTCCGTGGGGACGGCCATGGCTGCCTCCATGGACACGGAACCGTCCTCTGTCACCGTCATCGCGCTGCCGCTTCCCTGATCACCCGCGCAGCGCTCCGACTCGCGCCCGCTTTCGAACGGGGAATTTTACGTAGCGGCACACCCAACGGCCAAACCGCTCCCCCGGACCCCGCCCCCGCTCGCCGCCTCACCCCTGTGAGCTGCGACAACGCCGCTCCCCTCGCCGGCCCCGCGGTCCCGCCCGGCAGCCCTGCGGCCGGCCGTGGCCCTGCCGAGGGCACCGGCGGCCACCCGCGCGGCAGGCTCCGCCGGCGGCCGGCCCCGGTACGGCTCCGCCCCAGTCCGCCGCGGAGGCGGGCCGGGGCGGGGCGGGCCTCGGCCGCACGGGCCGGCGCGAACCCGGAGGCGAAGCCGGACGCGGGGTCCGGCCGGTCGCCGGTCCTCAGGCCTCGCACACCGTGAGCAGGTCCCGCACCTCCTCCGACACCGCGCGGGCGAACACGTCCAGGTCGGGGACGGCCCGGGCATCGGCCACCAGGCCGTAGTGCACGTGGCCCCGGTACGTCGAGATCGCGACCGCCAGCGACTGGCCCGGCGCGAGCGGGGCCAGCGGATACACCTCCGTCAGGTCGTGACCGCCCAGCCGCAGCCCGAACCCCGGCAGCGGCACGCTGGTGACCAGGATGTCGAACCACAGCCGCGCGGCCTGCCCGACCAGCGGCCCCGCGAGCCGGTGGCCGAGGGCCGGTACGTGGTCGGCGAGCAGCGCGACCGCGCCGGCGCCCCGGTTCGGTCCCGCGTCCTTGTTGCGCACCATCGCCGTGCGGACGCTGTCGAGCCGGCGCAGCGGATCGGGGTCGTCGACCGGAAGCCGTATCAGGTACCCGGAGAGCCGGTTGCCCTGTGGGTGCGCGGTACGCGGACGGCGCCGGGAGACCGGGATGAGGGCGCGCGGCGCCACTCCCTCGGTGTCCTCGCCGCGCGCGTCCAGCCAGCGGCGCAGCGCACCGGCGACGACGGCGATGAGCACGTCGTTGACGGTGCCGCCGGCGCTCTTGCGGACCCGGTGCACGTCGTCGATGTCGAGGACGACGCCGGCCGTGCGGCGGGTGCCGCTGGGCGCCGAGGTCAGCGCCGACGAGGGGCGCATGCCGAGGGTGGACCGGGCGAGCGAGGCACCGATGTCAAGGGCCCGGCCCACGTCGGACAGCGCGCCCCTGACCAGACCGGGCATCAGGCCGGGCAGTCTGCGCACGTCGGACAGGACGTCGGAGAGCGGGCCGCGCGGCGGCTCGACCGCCCGGGGGGCACGCTCGGGCAGGTCGACCGGGTCGAGCACACCGGCGGCCAGCTTCAGCGCGCGCAGCCCGTCGGCGAGGGCGTGGTGGAACTTGAACAGCACGGCGAAGGAGACGCCGTCCTCACCGGGCAGCACATGCGCCTCCCACGGCGGGCGGTCGCGCTCCAGCGGCCGTTCCATCAGCCCGCCCGCGACCGCGTGGAAGTCGGCGGTCGGCGCGTGCAGGCGTACGTGGTCCAGCGGATCGAAGTCCGGGGCGGGTTCGCGGGTGGCGCCGCCGAACGCGAGCGGCTGCCAGGTGTCCCGGATGCGCATGCGCAGACCGGGCACGGCGGCGGCGCGGGCGGCGAGCAGGTCGGCCGCGTGCGCGCCCGCGGTGGGTGAGTGCGCGGCGAACACGCCGAGCGCGCCGAGGTGCATCGGGTGCCGTTCGGACTCGATGTTCCAGAAGGCAAGGTCGAGGGGAGCGAGCGGGTCGGAGGTCAAGGCTTGCCTCGCACGTCGACGACGGGGTGAACCAGAAGTCAATCCCCGAGAGGCGATTACGGTCAAGTACGATCGTGCTACGGACAGTTAACGGCGGATTAAGTCCCGCCCCGCCGAGAGGGGCGGGACTCGCGAGACGGCCGAGGTCGGCCGAGGTCACTTCAGGACGGGGGGCGCGGCCGAGGGAGCCGTACCCCACTCCGACGGGTGCGGGCCGACCGTGAACGCGAGCGTGCGCAGGGAGCGCAGCGCGCCCGTGCGCAGATAGGTCCGCGCGTGCGGTGTCCCGTCCGTGCGGACGCCCTGGATGTAGCGCTCGGTGGCCGAGGTGCCGGGGGCGGTCACGGTGAGCCGCCCGCCGGGCCAGTAGCGGCGGTCCAGGGTGAGGTCGACCCGGTCGAACACCGGGGTGGACAGGCCCCAGGTGTCGTAGCCGGGCTGGACCGGGAAGAGCCCGATGGAGGTCAGGACGTTCCAGGCGGACATCGTGCCCAGGTCGTCGTTGCCGGTCATGCCGGTGGGTCCGTCGGTGAACAGGGTCAGCGCCGCGTGCACCACGTCCGTGGTCTTCCACGGCTGGCCGGTGGACAGGTACGTGTAGGGCGCGATGAGGTCGGGCTCGTTCATCGGATTGTACTTGTCGGCGTTGTAGTAGGCGTACGCGTCACCGTGCACCCACACCTCGCGGGCGGTGCGCGCGGGATCGGCCAGCAGCCGGTCGTAGGCGAAGAAGGCGTCCAGGCGGTCGTTGGCCGCGCGCTCGCCGCCGATCAGGCCGACCACGCCGGGGAGGTCGTGCGGGACCAGCCACTGGTACTGCCAGGATGTGCCCTCGTGGAATCCGGGGGCGCGGGCCGGGTCGGACGTGCCGGTGAAGGCGCCGGAGGCGTCGCGGGGGCGGAAGAAGCCGGTGGCGGGATCGAAGACGGTCCGGTAGTTCCGGGCGCGGGCGGCGTAGCGGTCGGCGTCCGCCCGGTGTCCCAGGCCGCGGGCCATCTGGGCGAGCACGGCGTCGGCGAGGGCGTACTCCAGGGTGACGGAGGCGCCGTGGTGATAGTCGGAGTCGCCCATCTTGGCGAGCGGGCGGTTCCAGACGTAGGGCGCGAAGCCGTGCGCGATGTACTCGGCGTTGGCCTCCCGGCCGATGCCCGGATAGCCGGCCGGCGGCACGCCGTCGGCGTTCTTCCTGAGCGCCCGGTAGGCCCGTTCCTCGAAGCCCCTGAGCAGGCCCATCTGATAGGCGGTGGTCAGGAACGGGGTGACCGGGTCGCCGCTCATGACGTTCGTCTCGACCGGCCCGTAGCCCCACTTGGGCAGCCAGCCGCCGTCCTCGTCCACCTGCACCACCGACCGGGCCATATCGCGGGCCTCCCGGGGCGCGAGCAGGGCGAGGAGCTGGGCCTGGGTGCGGTAGGTGTCCCACAGGGACCAGTTCTGGTAGTAGGTGAAGCCCCGCGCCCGGTGGACGCGGCGGTCCCAGCCGAGGTACCGGCCGTCGGCGTCACCGCCGACGTTCGGCGCGAGGAACGAGCGGTAGAGCGAGGAGTAGAACGTGCGGCGCAGCGCGGGGGCGCCGCCCTGGACGCGGACCGTGGCGAGCCGCCGCTCCCATTGCTCGCGGGCCCGGTGCCGCACGGCGTCGAAGGACCGGCCGCCCTCGGCGCGCAGGTTGGCGGCGGCTCCGGCGGCGTCGACGTACGACAGGGCGGTGGTCGCCTCGACGGTACGGTCCCGCGTGGTGTCGAAGCGGACGTAGGCACCGCCGCGGCCGGTGCGCGCGCCGTCGGTGACCTTCGGTCCGTCCCAGGTGCCGTGGGCGGTGAACGGGCGGCTGAAGCGGGTGATGGTGTGGACGGTGTACGGGCCGGTGTCCCGGCAGAATCCGTGTCCGGTGATCTCCGTGCGCACGGTGCGGTCGTCGAGGATCTCGACCTTGCTGCCGCCCGGCCGGTGCAGCGCCTGGGCCGCGTTCAGCAGGACGTTGGCCCGGCCGGTGGCGGGGAAGGTGTAGCGCTGCACCCCGGTGCGCGCGGTCGCGGTGAGTTCGGCGCGGATGCCGGAGTCGAGGCCGACGCGGTAGTAGCCGGGGCTCGCCTCCTCGTGCGCGTGCCGGAAACCCGGGGCGTACTTGGTGTAGTCCGTCTGTGTGACGTCGCCGGTGGTGGGCAGTACGGGCAGGTCACCGCCGATGCGGCAGCCGACGCCGGACAGATGGACCAGCGAGAAGCCGCGGACGCGGTTCTGCGTGTAGTCGTAGCCGGTGTTGTGCCCGGTGTCCGGGGAGAGCTGCACCATGCCGAAGGGCACGGCCGCGCCGGGGAAGGTGTTGCCCTCGTCCTGGCTCCCGATGAAGGGGTTGACCAGGTCGGTGAGGTGGCCGTCGGTCCGCTCGGCGGCGCGTGCGGCGGGGGTGGCGATCAGCGTGGAGGCTGCCATCACCCCGGCCAGGCACAGCCGTGTGCGCCGGGTCCCTCTCATGTCGGATGACCTCCGAAGGTTCGACATCGTTGCCTGCATCGTGGCGGGCGAACGAGGCGAACCCGGGCATTCCGGGAGGGTGATGCGAAACGCGTCGCGGCGACGGGGCCCCTGACGGGGCGTCGGTCAGTCCACCCGCTGTCCCTTGCCCAGGGCGATCACGCCGCCCTTCGACACGGTGTACAGCTCGGCGTCCCGCTCGGGGTTGACCCCGATCGTCGCGCCGGGCGGGACCTCGACGTTCTTGTCGAGGACGGCACCGCGCACCACCGCGCCCCGGCCGATGCGCACGTTGTCGTGCAGCACCGAGCCCTGTACGACCGCTCCCGGGTCGACGCGCACCCCGGGCGACAGCACGGAGCGGGTGACCTGGCCGCGGATCAGGCATCCGGCGCTGATGATGGACTCGCTCGCGATGCCGCCCGCGTTGAAGCGCGCCGGGGAGAGCTGGCCCGAGTGGGTGTAGACGGGCCACTGGCGGTTGTACAGGTTGAAGGCGGGGCGCTCGGCTATCAGGTCCATGTGCGCCTCGTAGTAGGCGTCGAGGGTGCCGACGTCCCGCCAGTAGCCCTGGTCCCGGGTGGTCTCGCCGGGGACGTGGTTCTCGCTGAAGTCGTAGAGCTGCGCCTCACCGCGGGCGGTGAGCTGGGGCAGGATCGAGCCGCCCATGTCGTGCACGGACTGGCTGTCCTCGGCGTCCCGTTGCAGCGCCTCGACGAGGGCCTTGGTGGTGAAGACGTAGTTGCCCATGGAGGCGAACACGCACTGGGGGTCGTCCGCGAGACCGGGCGGATCGGCCGGCTTCTCCAGGAAGCGCCGCACGGTACGGCCGTCCGGGCCGGGTGTGATCACCCCGAAGGAGGACGACTCCGAGCGCGGCACCCGGATGCCGGCCACGGTCACGCCCGCGCCGCCCTCGATGTGCTGGCGGAGCATCTGCCGCGGGTCCATCCGGTAGACGTGGTCGGCGCCGAACACGGCCACGTACTCGGGCTGTTCGTCGTACACGAGGTTCAGCGACTGCAGGATCGCGTCGGCGCTGCCCAGGTACCAGCGCGGGCCGAGGCGCTGCTGGGCCGGGACCGGCGTGACGTAGTTGCCGAGCAGGCTGGACATCCGCCAGGTGGTGGTGATGTGCCGGTCCAGCGAGTGCGACTTGTACTGGGTCAGCACGCAGATGCGCAGCACGTCGGCGTTGACGAGGTTGGACAGGACGAAGTCGACGAGCCGGTAGGTGCCGCCGAAGGTGACCGCCGGCTTGGCGCGGTCGGCGGTGAGCGGCATCAGGCGTTTGCCCTCCCCGCCCGCCAGCACGATCCCGAGTACCGAAGGCCCACCACGACGCATGACGGCTCCCCTCACCCCTGGTTCCACATGGATGCCCCGAGCGGGCCGGACTAAGCCTGCTTGAGGATCTCCTCGTAGAGACCGGCGGTCCGCCGGGCCACCGCGTCCCAGCCGAACTCGCCCACCGCGCGCAGCCGTCCGGCCTCGCCCATCCGCTCGGCGGCCGCCGGGTCGCCGAGCACGGAGTCCAGTGCCCGGGCGAGGTTCGCCTCGAAGTGGTCGTCCACGTCGACCAGCAGGCCGGTGCGGCCGTCGTCCACGACCTCCGGGATGCCGCCGACCCTGGAGGCCACCACCGGCGTCCCGCAGGCCATCGCCTCCAGGTTGACGATGCCGAGCGGCTCGTACACCGACGGGCAGACGAACACCGCCGCCCGCGTGAGGAGTTGGATCACCTCCGGGCGCGGCACCATCTGCGGGATCCAGAGCACGCCCGCGCGGACCCGGCTCAGTTCCTCGTACAGCTCGCGGAACTCCCGGTCGATCTCGGGAGTGTCGGGAGCGCCCGCGCACAGCACCACCTGGGTGCCGGGGTCGATGTCCCGCACCGCGCGCAGCAGATGGGGCACGCCCTTCTGGCGGGTGATCCGGCCGACGAACAGGACGTACGGGCGGGTGGGGTCGACGCCGTGCCGGAGCAGGGCGTCGATGCCGTGGTCCGGGCGGTACAGGGCGGTGTCGATGCCATTGTGCACGACGTGCACCCGGGCCGGGTCGAGCGCCGGGTAGCAGGCGAGGATGTCCTCGCGCATGGCCCCGGACACGGCGATCACCGCGTCGGCGGCCTCGATCGCGGTGCGCTCGGTCCAGCTCGACAGCGCGTACCCGCCGCCCAGTTGCTCGGCCTTCCACGGGCGCAGGGGCTCCAGCGAGTGGGCGGTGACCACGTGCGGGACACCGTACTGGAGTTTGGCGAGGTGCCCGGCGAGATTGGCGTACCAGGTGTGGGAGTGCACGAGTTCGCGGCCCTCGAGGGCGGCGGCGATGGACAGGTCAACGGAGAACGTGCGCAGCGCGTCGTTCGAGCCGTCGAGCACGGACCAGGGGCGGTGCCGTACGACGCCCACGCCGCGGCCCTCGCCCCAGCAGTGCACCTCGAGGTCCACCAGCGAGGCCAGTTCACGGGCGAGGAACTCCACATGGACGCCCGCGCCGCCGTACACGTCCGGGGGATATTCCCGGGTCAGCAGTCCCACTCGCACCCGACAACCCCCTGGTCTCGTCCGTTCGTCGACTTCATGGTCACCCAGATACGGCGCGCGGGGAAGAGCGCGGCGGCCGGGTGAAGCAGCAGTCGCCGCAGACTCCGCCGCCGGGCACCCGGTAGTACAGGCAGCAGCTCCGGCGGCGGAAGGCCGTCACCGTGGTTCGGGTACCGGTGCCGCGCAGGAGCGGATGGGCGAGGAGTTCGTCCGTGAGGACGCGGGCCCGCTCCGCCACGTCGGTACGGCCGTTGGCGCGGGCCCAGCGGTCCAGTTCCCGTGCCGCGCCCGCGAGCGCCGAGCCGGCGTTGCCCCGCAGCAGTCCGGACGCGATCCCGTAACGGCCCCTCAGGGCCACCCCTAGGGGTTCCAGATGGCCGTGCAGCACGGTGTCCGCGAGCGTGGCGGCGTCCCCGGGCAGCGGGCGCACCTCGGTCAGCCACAGGTCCTCGGGGGCGGTGGCGGTCGGGTCCCAGCGCAAGCGCCGCGGGTCGAGGGCGGGCACCCGGCCGTACAGCGCGGCGCAGCCCAGGGCCACGGACCACAGCCGGGCGGCGAGCCCCTGCTGGCTGATGGAGGCGGAAACCCGCGGCTCAGCGGCGCGCAGCCGGCCGGCGACGGTGGCGACCCGGAGGGCCAGCGCGTCGCGTTGAGCCTCCGGCGCCGCCGACGCGTACGTCTCCGCGAGGGTCGCGAGGCCTTCCGGTGCCGGCCCGGCCGGGTCCGCGCGGGTGCGCAGCATGAAGAAGCCGCCCAGCGGGCGGAGCGCGGCGAGTTCGGCGTCGAGGTCCACGGACAGCACTACTACCAGCCCCCGGTAGCGGCTCGGGAGACCGGGTCCGGCCCCCGCCCGCACCCGCCTTGGGGATGATCGGGCCGGGGGTGTACTCCATCGGCAGTAGGACCCATTGCGTGCTCAGGGACGACGACGGGGACGGGCCCGGGCGGGCAGAGTGTCCGCCATGACCGCCGACCGTACGCCGCGCCGGGCCCAGGGGGCCCGCACCGCGCGAAGGAGCCGAAGATGAGCGCCCTCGCGCTGTCCGTGCTGCTGTCGTTCGTCTCCGCCGTCGCCTACGCGGGCGGGGCCATCGTGCAGGAGCAGGTCGCGGTGGCGTGCCCCGACGGATCGTACGTGCCGCTGCGCCGGGCCGGCTGGTGGGCGGCGCTGTCGCTGAACGGCCTCGGCGGCCTGCTGCACGTCGTGGCGCTGGCCTGCGGCCCGCTCAGCCTGGTGCAGCCGCTGGGCGCGCTGACCATCGTCTTCGCCCTGCCCATGGCGGCGCTGTTCGTCGGCCGCAGCGCCGGGGCGGCCGCCTGGCGGGGCGCGGTCATGTCCACGGTGGGCCTCGCGGGCCTGCTGTCCCTGGTCGGCTCGGCCGACGCACGGTCCCTCGACTCGGCCCAGCGGGTGGCCGTCGCGCTGGTCACCGGCGGGGCGGTCGTGGCGCTGACGTGCGCGGGCCTGGCGGTGCACCGGCACCCCGCCGTGCGCAGCGTGCTGCTCGCCACCGCCTGCGGCACGGCGTTCGGCATGTCGTCGGTGTTCACCAAGACCGTCGCGGTCGACTGGAGCGACGGGATCAGCCTCGGCGATCTGCCCTCCCTCGCGGTGATCGGCGCGTTCGCGACCGCCGGGGTCCTGCTGTCCCAGGCCTCCTACCGGGGCGGCGGCCTCGCCGCGCCGCTGGCCACGGCCACCGTGGTGAATCCGGTGCTGGCCGCGGCGGTCGGCATCCTGATGTTCGGCGAGACGTTCCGCCGCGGCAGTACGGGCACCGTGCTGGCGCTCGGCTGCGCGGTGGTGGCCGCGGGCGGCCTGATCCTGCTCACCACCGAGCGGCTGGAGCACACCCCGGCCGCCGCCGGGGCCGGGCCGGCGGAGACGGGCCCGGACGAGGACGGCCTGACCCCTGCGGGCGTGATGCGGGACGGCCCGTCGCCGGCGGGCGTGACGCGGGACGGCTCTGCGCAGGCGGGTCCGGCGCACGTGGTCTCCGCTCACGCGGCTCTGCCGGAGGGCGACTTGGCGCCGGCCGCCCTGGCGGACGTACGGGTGCCCGAGGCCCCCGTCTTCGACGACACGCCGTACGTCCCGCTGTGCGCGAACATCTACGCCCCGCTGCCCGTCCTGAACGCCTACCGCTCGCGGGTCAGATCCTGACGCCGCCGGCCCGAAGATAGGCGATCGGGTCGACGTCGGAGCCGAAGCCGGGTCCGGTCCGCACCTCGAAGTGCAGGTGCGGGCCCGTGACGTTCCCGGTGGACCCGGACCGGCCGATGCGCTGGCCCGTGCCGACACTCTGCCCGGCCCGAACGGAGATCGCGGACAGATGGGCGTACTGGGTGTAGTGGCCGCCCGGGTGCCGGATCACCACCTGGTAGCCGTAGGAGCCGCCCCAGCCCGCGGACACCACGTGCCCGGCTGCGGCCGCCTCGACGCTGGTGCCGGTCGGCACCAGGAAGTCGACGCCGGTGTGGTAGCCCTTCGACC
The DNA here is from genome assembly GCF_040631045.1 of Streptomyces sp. NPDC005706. Taxonomy (NCBI): domain Bacteria; kingdom Bacillati; phylum Actinomycetota; class Actinomycetes; order Kitasatosporales; family Streptomycetaceae; genus Streptomyces; species Streptomyces sp. NPDC005706. The sequence continues at coordinate 101,890 of NZ_JBEXYS010000017.1, forward strand.
AGTGCGACCCGGCCACGTGGTAGCCGGTGCCGATGCCGGCGTGCACCGGGGCGACGAGCGAGTGTCCGCCGCCCGGCGCCGGATGCCGGGAGGTCTTCTTCTCCGCGTGCCCGGACCTGCTGGGGTGTTCCCGCTGCTTGGCGGGCTTCTTCTCCGCGGGTCTCTTCCTCGAAGGTTCCTTCGTCTCCGGGGACTTCGACCTGGGCTTGGACTTGGGTGTGGTGCCGGTGTGCGCGCGTGTGCCGGACGCCGGTGCGGCGGTGGCGCGCAGGCCGAGCCGCTGGCCCGGCAGGATCAGGTCGGGGTCGGAGCCGATGACGGCCCGGTTGCCCTCGTAGAGCTCCCGCCAGCCGCCCCGGACGTGGTGCTCGCCCGCGATGCCGGACAGGGTGTCGCCGCGCACCACCGTGTACATCTCGGCCCGGCCCGCGCGGGACTGCGGTGTCGTCTGCGGCTTCACGTCACGGACGTCCCGCGTGTCCCGTGTGTCCCATGTGTTCCGTGTGTCCCGTGTCGGCCCGGTCTTCGCCGGGCGGCTCGTGGCACCGTCCGTGTGGACGTCCGGGGCCGCGCCGCCCCGGTTCAGCCCCGCCCGTACCGAGCACACCGGCCAGGCGCCCGGCCCCTGGCCGTCGAGGACGTGTTCGGCGACGGCGATCTGCTGGCCCCGGGTGGCGAGGTCGGCGCGCGGCGCGTACCGGGCGCCGCCGTAGGCCTCCCACGTGGACTGGGTGAACTGCAGCCCGCCGTAGTAGCCGTTGCCGGTGTTGATGTGCCAGTTCCCGCTGGACTCGCAGGCGGCGACCTTGTTCCAGGTGGCCGCGTCGGCCGCGTCGGCGGTACCCGCGGCGACCAGCGGGATCGCGAGTCCGGCGCCGCCCGCCGTGACGGTGAGTGAGGCGCGGTTGATCCTGTTCGGCTGGTACCGGCGATGCCGGCCGCGTGCGGCCATGTCCGAATTCCCCTCGGCATGCGTCAGGAGCGGCAAAAGTAAGCGCCGCGAACAGGCCATGACAAGACGGGAAATCGGCCTCCTGTCCGTCGCAAGTGGCCGGGAACGGACCCTTCTTGACGGCGCCGGCGGCCGCGGTGAGCCGACTGCCGTGTTCCGTGCGTAAACAAGCGTGGCGGGTCGGATGTGCGCTCGCCGAAGCGGCACGTCAGGATGGGCGAGGGTCCGCACCGACGGAGCCGTAGTACACGAGGCAGCTAGGGAGCAGGCGGTATGAGCACTTCAGCGCAGATCGGCGTCACCGGACTCGCGGTCATGGGCCGCAATCTCGCCCGGAACTTCGCGCGCAACGGCTACACGGTCGCCGTGCACAACCGTACGGCGTCGCGGACGCACGCGCTGGTGGAGGAGTTCGGGGACGAGGGCGACTTCATCGCGGCCGAGACCGCCAAGGAGTTCGTGGCGGCGCTGGAGCGCCCGCGCCGGCTGGTCGTGATGGTCAAGGCCGGTGAGCCGACGGACGCGGTGATCGAGGAGTTCGCGCCGCTGCTGGAGCCCGGCGACATGATCATCGACGGTGGCAACGCGCACTTCGCGGACACCCGCCGCCGGGAGAAGGCGCTGCGCGAGCAGGGCATCCACTTCGTGGGCATGGGCGTCTCCGGCGGCGAGGAGGGCGCGCTGAACGGGCCGAGCATCATGCCGGGCGGCCCTCGGGAGTCCTACGACTCGCTGGGCCCGATGCTGGAGAAGATCTCCGCGAAGGCGAAGGACGGCTCCCCCTGCGTCACGCACGTCGGCCCCGACGGCGCCGGTCACTTCGTGAAGATGGTGCACAACGGCATCGAGTACGCCGACATGCAGCTCATCGGCGAGGCCTACCAGCTCCTGCGCGATGTCGCCGGGTACTCCCCCGCCCAGATCGCGGAGATCTTCCGCACCTGGAACACCGGGCGCCTGGACTCGTACCTGATCGAGATCACGGCGGAGGTGCTGTCCCACGTGGACGCGGCCACCGGCAAGCCGTTCGTGGACGTGGTCGTCGACCAGGCCGAGCAGAAGGGCACCGGCCGCTGGACCGTGCAGATCGCGCTGGACCTGGGCGTGCCGGTGTCGGGCATCGCCGAGGCGGTGTTCGCCCGGTCCCTGTCGGGGCACGCGGCGCTGCGCGAGGCGTCCCAGGACCTGGGCGGTCCGAAGCCGTCGCCGCTCGGCGAGGCGGAGGCCGCCGCCTTCGCGGACCGGGTGGAGCAGGCGCTGTACGCGTCCAAGATCGTGTCGTACACGCAGGGCTTCCACGAGATCGCGGCGGGCAGCGAGGAGTACGACTGGAACATCGACCTCGGCGCGGTCTCGGCGATCTGGCGCGGCGGCTGCATCATCCGCGCGGCCTTCCTCGACCGGATCCGCGCCGCGTACGACGCCCGGCCGGACCTGCCCAGCCTGCTGTCGGACGAGACGTTCGCCCAGGAGATCGCCGCGGCGCAGGACGACTGGCGCGAGGTCATCATCGCGGCCACCCGCCAAGGCGTGCCGACGCCCGGCTTCGCGGCGGCGCTCGCCTACTACGACGCGCTGCGCGCCGAGCGCCTGCCGGCGGCCCTCACGCAGGGGCAGCGGGACTTCTTCGGGGCGCACACGTACCGGCGGGTCGACCAGGACGGGTCGTTCCACACGCTGTGGGGCGGGGACCGGTCGGAGGTCGGGGCGTAGCGCTCCGCGCATGTGAGGCGGGGACGGTGGGCGCCGCGGGCGCTACCGTCCCCGCCCCGTTTCCCGCGCCCGTTCTGCGCCCCTTGTCACGCCCCTCTCAGGTCCCGGTGGTGAGGGGCGGGCCGGGTTCCGGACTGGGGGTCGGCTCGGGGCCCGGCGGGATCGGGGACGGTGAGGGCTCCGGCGGCCCGGGGGCCGGGGGTGCCGGAGGCGGTGTGGGATCGGGTCCCGGACCCGGCGGCGTCGGCTCGGGCCCCGGCGCGGGGGGCGGTACCGGGCTCGGGTACGGATCGGGCGGGGTGGGACCCGGGCCCGGGGTCGGGCCGGGAGGTACGGGGTCGGGGTGCGGACTCGTCATGGATGGCCTCCGGCGGTCGCTGTACGTCGTCGCCTCTGGACTACTCCCCCGCCTACCCGAGCGCCGCTCGGCCACTCACCCGACGGCGGCACGGAAGGCGCCCGGGTGGAGGCGCGGGGCGCGCGGTTCGCACTTGCCGGCTGCCGCACGGCCACCGCGGAACCGCCGCCCCGGCGGCGCTCCGCCTCCAGCGGCCACGCATCCGCGCCGTGAGGACAGCCTGGTCGTGCTCAGCGGTCACGCACCAGCGCCGCGAGGGCAGCTTCTGTCCTGGCGCAGCCCCGCACTCAGCGCTCTCGCACCGCCGCCGCGACGACAGCCCCTGGCCTGGCGCGGACCGGTACTCAACGGCCCCGGCCCCAGCGCTCTCGCACCGCCGCCGCGACGGCCGCGGCCCCGGCGGCCAGACCCGGCCGGGGGCTGGACAGCACCGGAATCGGCGCCGAGGTCAGGCGCTGGGCCGGGGCCATGGAGGCCTGGGCGAGGACGATCACATCGGTGTCGGTGACCGCGTCGGCTGCGGCCGCGATCCGCTGTACGTACGCCTCGGTGGCTCCGGCCGTGAAGTGGTCCCAGGCCCAGTCAACCAGCACGGTGCGGACGGAGACGGGGCGGCCGGCCCGGTGCGCCTCCTCCTCGACGAGATCGGCGGTGGGGCCGAGGGTGCTGCGAAGGGCGGCGAGGACGGTGACGCGCGGGCCCGCGGCCACGGCGGCGGCCGCCATCGGCCGGTCGACCCGCAGCACCGCCACACCGGCCGCGGCCGCCTGGGCCTCAGCGACCCCGCCGATGGTGGAACAGGTGCACAGCACCGCTCGCGCCCCGGCGCCCACGGCGCGGCCGAGGACCTGGCGTACATCCCCGCCGACCGCCTCGGGGCCGTCCCGCCGGGCCCGCTCCAGCAGCTCCTCGTCGACGAAGTGCCGTAGCTCCAGCTCCGGGTGGTCGCTGTCGCGCAGGGCGTCGAAGACCGGGACGTGCACGGGTGAGGTGTGCAGAAGCGCGAGCATCGTGGAGCCGGAAGCCTCGGTGGTCCGGTCCGCCGGCCTCAGAAGCGGCCGGGGTGGGCCCGCAGCCAGTCCTTGGCGGCGGCGAGCAGTTCCGGGTCGGCCGGCGGGGCGACCTCGGGGTGGCGTTCGGCCCACTTCACGACGTACGGGCACAGCGGGGCGACGGGGACGCCCTCGCGCTCGGCGACGGCGTACAGCTCGCGGGCCAGGGAGCCGGCGATGCCCTTGCCCTCGTGGGCCGGCTCGACGATGGTGTGGACCGGGACCAGGGCGCGCGCGGGCGACTCGAGGACGAAGTACTCGACGCGACCGGCGACTTCGCCGTCGCCGACGGCCTCCAGCCGGCCCGCCGCCCGGTCGTCGCGGATCTCGATGTCAGTCATGGGCACGCACGCTCCTGGTCGTCGTCCCGGGTCAGGCCCGAACGGCCTGCGGGCTGCGCTGCTGGTCCGAGCCGGGCACCGGAGCCGACGGGTCGGCACCGAGCTCGACGATCCGGTTGTCGCCGTCCACGTGCACCACCCGCGGCTTCAGTTCCCGCGCCTCGGCGTCGGTGACCTGAGCGTAGCTGATGATGATCACCAGATCCCCGGGGTGCACGAGGTGGGCGGCCGCGCCGTTGATCCCGACGACCCCGGACCCGCGCTCCCCCTCGATGACGTAGGTCTCCAGGCGGGCGCCGTTGGTGATGTCCACGATGTGCACGAGCTCACCGGGCAGCAGATCGGCGGCGTCCAGCAGGTCCGCGTCGATGGTCACGGATCCCACGTAGTGCAGGTCGGCCTGGGTGACGGTGGCGCGGTGGATCTTGGACTTGAACATGGTACGAAGCACGAAGAAACTCCCGATTCGTCTGCTCCCTGCCTGCTTTTTGCAGGTCAAGGGCGATGTTCGGAGGCTACAACGTTTGGCATGTGTGGTCAGCTGTCGCCGGGTGTTCGAGGGCTCACACTGACCCGTTGCTGACTTTATGGCGGGCGCGCCAGTCATCTGCGCACGCGCGTCACGTGATCTCGGCGGGCTTTCCATTCGAGTCGATGTCGAGTGCCTGGCGCGGCGTATGTCTGCGTCGACGTCGGCGTCGCAATGACGACCGGGGCCAGAGCCCCGCGGAGAGCTCCTGAACCGGATCGCTACCCATGTCGGCCACGACTGCATCGAAGCTACGATGCTCATGGAACTTGAAGCCGTCCACGACGAGTTCCAATTCCAGGCCCCCCCTGGTCCTGGCGACCCCATGGAGCCCTCGAGTGTGGCGATCTCGACTGTGACGCCTCCTCGGACGAGGGCGCCTCCACCGCGTCGAGTGCCTGGTTGCCGCCCTGGTCGTCGTAGACCATCACGTACCTGCAGCCGTCGCGCCCCGGCAAGCACGTCCCAGGTGTCGTTGACAAGGGCGGCCCCGGGTTTACGGTGTGCCGCGGAAGTGCGGCCGGTCGCAACGATCACGACGTGTCAGGGCTGTTCGAGAAGCGCCCCCGTCCAAGCGTCCCGGCGACTGGACGCCTGTGGAGCGTCACTTCCGCGACGGGCAGACCGAGAAGCGCGCACAGAGCCGTCCAACGGCGACAAGCTCACAGCCATACCCAGAACCCATGGGTCCCGCCGATCTTACGAATGACCGGCCCAGACCCACGCCTGGAAGGTGGGACCAGCTCAGAAGCAGTCCGCGGGCATGTCGAGAGTGGTGCGGTCGAGGCTTTCCAGCAGCGCGAACTGCGCCTCTGTCTTGGGCAGTTCGTACCGGAAGAAGTACTGCCCCGCCCGGCGCTTGCCCTCGTAGAAGGCGCCGCTGTGTCCGGCGGCGGCCAGTATCTGCTCCAGCCACATCCAGGCAACCACGACGTGTCCCACGGCTTCCAGATAGACCGAGGCGTTGGCGAGGGCGGTCTCGGCGTCCCCGGCCTCCCACAGGCGCTGTGTCACGGCGGCGACGCGGGCGAGGGAGGCGTCCAGCTGTCGTCCGAAGCGGGCGACCTGGTCGTCCGCGGCCGCCGCGCGGGCGGTCGTCGTCGAGATGGTCTCGATGAGCAGGCGGAGCCCCGCGCCGCCGTCCATGACGACCTTTCGGCCCAGCAGGTCGAGGCCGTGGACGCCGTGCGTCCCCTCGTGGATGGGGTTGAGGCGGTTGTCCCGGTAGAACTGCTCGACGTTGTACTCGCGGGTGTAGCCGTAGCCGCCGTGGACCTGGATGGCAAGGTTGTTGGCCTCCAGACACCACTGGGAGGGCCAGCTCTTGGCGATGGGAGTGAGCATGTCCAGCAGAAATCCGGCTCTGGCCCGTTCGTCGGCGGTCGGGGCGGTGCGCTCGTCGTCCAGCAGCCGCCCGCAGTACAGGATGAGAGCCAGCGCGCCTTCGACGTACGACTTCTGGGCGAGGAGCATGCGTCGGACATCGGGATGCCCGACGATCGGAATCTGAGGGGTGGTGGCGTCCCGGGCCATGAGCGGGCGCCCTTGGGGCCGGGTGCGTGCGTAGTCCAGGGCGTGCAGGTAGCCGGTGTAACCGAGCGCTGTGGCACCGAGTCCGACACCGATGCGGGCCTCGTTCATCATGTGGAACATGTAGGTCAGTCCGCGGTGGGGCTCCCCTACCAGGAAGCCGACGGCGCCGGGGGACCCGCCGGGCCGGAAGGCGCCCTCACCGAAGTTCAGCAGCGTGTTGGTCGTCCCTCGATACCCCATCTTGTGATTGAGGCCGGCCAGGGCGACGTCGTTGCGCTCACCGAGCGTCCCGTCGGCCCCCACCAAGACCTTGGGGACGATGAACAGCGAGAGCCCCTTCACCCCGGGCGGGCCGCCGGGGATCCTGGCCAGGACCAGGTGGACGATGTTCTCCGTCAGTTCGTGGTCGCCACCCGAGATCCACATCTTGCTGCCGAACAGGCGGTAGGTGCCGTCGTCGGCCTGTTCCGCGCGGGTGCGCACATCGGCCAGCGAGGAGCCCGCCTGCGGTTCCGACAGGCACATGGTGCCGGAGAAGCGGCCCTCGACCATCGGGCGGACATAGGTGTCGATCTGCCCGGGCGTGCCGTGGGCCAGCAGCAGGTTTGCGTTGCCGATGGTGAGGAAGGGGTAGGCGGCCGTTCCCACATTGGCTGCCTGGAACCAGGCGAAGCAGGCGTTGGCCACCACGCTGGGCAACTGCATGCCGCCCACCTCGTGATCCATACCTCCGCCGATCAGCCCGGCATCGGCGAAGACCTTCAGGGCCTCTTCGACTTCGGGGATGATGAGCACCCGCTCGCCGTCGAAGCGCGGCTCCTGGGTGTCGTTCTTCTTGTTGTGCGGCGCGAAGTGCCGGGCGGCGATCGTCTCACTGAGGTCCAGTACCGCGTCGAACGTTTCACGCGAGTGGTCGGCGAAGCGGGGGCGCGCGGTCAGGGATTCAACGTCGAGCCACTCGTGCAGCAGGAAGTCGAGGTCTCGGCGGGAAAGCAGGAGGGAGGCCATGGTGCTCTTCTTCTCGGGTTCGGGTTCCTTGCGGAGAGGTGTCGCCGGCCGGTCAGACCGTGGTGCCCAGGCCGCCGTCGACGGGGATGACGGCGCCGGTGACGTAGGCACCCGCACGGCTGGCCAGATAGACGGCGACGCCCGCCATGTCGTCCGGCCGCCCGATCCGGCGCAGCGGAGCCGCCTGCGCGATCGCCTCGCCCATGGCGTCCAGGGTCGCGGCCATCATCTTCGACTCGAAGGGACCGGGCGCGATGGCGTTCACCGTGATGCCCTGCGGCCCGAGCTCCTTGGCCAGCACACGGGTCAAGTGATGCAGGCCCGCCTTGCTGGCCGCGTAGGAGTAGGCCGAGACCGGACTGACGTGCAGACCGTCGATGGAGCCGACGTTGATGATCCGCGCAGGGTCCTCCGTCGACCCGCCGGCGCGCAGCTTCGGCAGGAGGGCCTGGGTGAGCAGGAAGGGGCTGCGCAGGTTGAGGTCCATCACCTTGTCCCAGCCACTGACCGGGAACTCGTCCAGGGGCGCGCCCCAGGTGGCGCCGGCGTTGTTCACCAGGATGTGCAGCCGCTCCTCCCGCTCGCCGATCTCTGAGGCGAGTCGGTGGCACTCCTCCTCGCGCGACAGGTCGGCGGCCAGCGCGACCGCCTGGCCGGAACCGGAGAGCCCGCGCACGGCCTCCTCGCAGGCTTCCGCGTTGCGGGAACTGACGTAGACCTTGGCTCCCGCCTCGACCAGCCCCCGGGCGATCATCAGGCCGATGCCGCGGGAACCCCCGGTCACGAGGGCGGTTTTGCCGGAGAGGGAGAACAGTGGGATCACGGTGGACTCCTGAGGGTGAGGGGCGGCGCGGGCAGGCTGTTCCCGTCAGGGCAGATACTAAGCAGTCGCTTAGCCGCTGGCCAAGCCCTGCGCCCCGCGAACCCCATCCGCGCCTCCGCGCCTCCGCGCCTCGACGGTGGTGGAGTGGACCGGCAGCGGATCCCTCAGAGGCCTCGGCCCTGTCCGACGCCCGAGGCGACCAGCACGACTCCCTCAGTGGCGGCAACGCGGTCCTTGGAAATCTCCTGGCACTCGATGCGTCAAAAGCAGCCCGATCCTCGGACATGATGACGATCTTGTCGTGACAGCGCTCACGGTCATGGACGGTTATCTGCGCAACGACGTAAACCGGCATGCCTGCCGTCCGCCCGCTGGCACTGCGGGTGCTGGTGATGGCTCCAATGCCTCGTGTCCGTGCCGCCGCCGGCGGTCTGGCGACGCCGTCGATGGCGACCTGCTACGCCCAGCGGGCCACGGCCGGACTGATCATGAGCGAAGGGGTGCAGCCGAACGTGGTCGGGCAGTCCAACCTCGGCACGCCGGGACTGCACACCGACGGGGGGGACCGAGCCTGGTGGCTTGCAGCCGGGTCGGCCGGCCCCGTCACCCTGCCGCCTCGGTCCGTGCGGCTGCCCACAGTGCGATCTGCGTGCGGGAGCGCAGGCCCAGCTTGTCGCGGATCTTGTCAAGGTGCGTGGCGACCGTATGGACCGAAAGGCCGAGCCGGTCCGCGATCTGCCGGTTGGTCAACCCTTCGGCGACGAGTTCAGCCACCGTGGTCTCCCTTGCGGTGAGCCGGAACCGATCGTCTGCGGCCCGGATATCACGCCGCGTTCGGTGGTCACCGCTCCCTGCCCCGAGCGCGTACGCGACCAGCCGCTCCCCACGCAGCCCACGGGCACCGGCGACAGCAGTCTCCCGCGCCGCTGCCGACAGCCGTGTCCGGGCACGCGCCGCTGCTTGTTCCATCATGTGCCGCCAAGGAGCCTCGGGCTCGGTGTCCAAGCGGCGCCGCGCCCGCACGCTCGCCTCGTACAGCCGCAGCGCACGCTGCATGTCACCGTTCTCCGCTGCCACGAGGGCCAGGCCCTCCACGGGGTACAGAGCGTGGAAACTGCCCCCCGGAACGATCCGCAGCACCTCGACGAACAAGGTCTCCGCACTGCGCAGTTGTCCCAGGGCCAGCCGTACGGCCCCCGCAGTGTGCAGCGCGGCCGCGGCCCGAGGCCACGGCGCTTGCTCCCTCAGAACGGGCAGGCACCGTGACATCAGCTCGTCGGCCTCCAGCTTCCCGCCGGCCTGGAGCAACGCCCACGCCAGGTGATGGGTGCACCAGGCGGCGTCCTGCGGCCTGCCAAGGGAAGCGACGGCCTCAAGGCACTCCCGTAGATCCGCGACGGCCTCGGTGAACTCACCACGGCACAGCCGCGCCGCCGCCCGGGCGTCCAGGGCGTTGGCCAGTCCGGCGGGGTCACGGCGCATCCGCTCGCTCTGCACCGCCTGCTCGCCGAGGCGCAGTGCCTCGTCCGGATCAGCCTGTTGGCAGGCCACGCGTGCGGCGAGCGCCGGCACCTGCCCACCCAGTGCCCGGCCCCCGGCTCCCGGCAGTAGTCCAGTGAGCAGCGCACGGGCGGACGACGGCTGTTCCTGCTGGTAGTGCACACGCGCCAGCTCCAGTGTCAGCCGTACCCGCACGGCATCGCCGTGGCCGGCGCTGCAGGCCAGTACCGAGGCGAGATTGTCCCGTTCCGTCGCCAGCGGGCTGCCGGCCTGGTCGGCGAACACGTCCCCGCGGCCCCGCTCGGCCAGCTCGGTCAGCCACGCGAGCGCCCGGCGCAGGGTGGCGTGCAGCTCGCCGGATGCGCGCAGACGGTCCAGGGCGCAGACGCGGATGGCACTCAACTGCCTGAAACGTGTAGGTGCCGTCACTCCCGGCAGACGCACGACGAGCGACTTCGCTTCCAGGTCGCACAGGATGCGGAAGACCTGCCGCCGACCTATGCCGTCACCGGCGCAGACCATTTGCGCAGCAGCCACATCAAACCCGCCGACGAGGACCGAAAGACGCCGGAAGACCGCCTGCTCGGCCGGATCCAGCAGTCGATGGCTCCAGTCGACCGCTGCGGCGAGCCCACTGTGGCGTGGGGGTCCGGTTCGGCTTCCCCCGGTCAGAACGTCCAGTTGGGAGAACTGGTCGTCCAGCCCCGCCAGGATGTCGCTCAGCGAAAGCGCACCGACGTGGCGGGCCGCGAGTTCGACGGCGAGCGTCAGGCCGTCCAGGCGCCGGCAGATCTCGTCCACCAGGTGGCCGTTGCCGCAATCGAGCGTGAACCCGGGGGAGCTGCTCGCGGCGCGGTCGACGAAGAGCCGTACGGCATCGGACTGCATGAGGGCCGTCACATCGTCTCCGGCGTCGGCCGGCGGCAGGGACAGCTCGCCGACCCGGAACACGCTCTCTCCGGGCACCCGCAGGGCCTCCCGGCTGGTGGCCAGGATCCGCAGACGGGGGCAGCGCCCCAGCAGGATTGCCGCCAGCCGGGCGCACGGCTCGGCCAGATGCTCGCAGTTGTCCAGAATCAGCACCCGGGGGGCGCCGCCGATCGTCCGGACCAGAACGTCGACGCCGGGCCGGCCCGCTCCTTCGCCCACCCCCAGCGCGGCGGCCAGGGTCTGCGTCAGCAGCGCGCCGTCCTGGAGGGAGGCGAGTTCCACGAGGTCGACTCGTGCGAAGCGCTTCGGTAGTCCCTTGGCGAACTCCAGCGCCAGCCGGGTCTTGCCCACCCCGCCCGCACCGGTCAACGTAAGGAGGCGCGAAGTCCTCAGGAGCGCGCGCAGGCACGAGAGCTCGCGCTGCCGGCCGACGAAGGAGTCGAGCCCCGGCGGCAGGACACTGCCACCGGCCGTGGGGACCGCAGCAGTGACGTTCGAAGCCGCCCGTCGCCGCAGCGCCCGCTGCCGGCAGGCGCTGGAGCAGTATCGAGCCGGCCGCCCCCCGTGCGGCTTCACGATCAGCGCCTCACCGCACACATCACATGTTCGACTCCGGCTCATCCCCGATTCCTGGCCGCACCGCCCCGGAACGAAACCATCGCCCTGAGCCATGTCCCTCCACGAACGCCCCGGCCGGCTTCGGCACGAGCAGAGCGGCCGCAGTCGCGCGTGCGATGGCCGCACCGTGGCAGGTGCGGCCACTACAGGCATCCAGGCGCGTCAGGGTGTGGCGGCGGGGTCGATGCCGAGTACGACGGTTCCGGTCACTCCCTTGCCGAGGCCGCTGCCTGCCTGGGTGAGGGTCAGCAGGGTCGAGGACCCGCCGTTGCGGTAGATGCCGTCCCGCGCGTTGAGCGTGCGGGTGGCCGTGTTGTTCCGGTACGGGGACAGGGCGGCGATCCTCGTGTTGTACGCCTCCGGGAAGTAGAGCTGGCCCGTGTGGGACACATGGCCGCCGTGGTAGGTCCCGTTGGACACGGTGCCTCCCGCATGCGTCTTGACGTGGATGTGGATGGCCCGACCGACGTACCAGCCGGGGTAGACGGTGGTGAACTCCGCGACACCGGCGGAGTCGGTCAGCAGCACACCGCGCAGGAAGGTGGTGTCCGGGGTGGAACCTCCGGCGGCATAACCCGAGTAGACCCCGAGGGCGTCGCAGTGCCAGATGTCGACCGCCGTCTGAGGCAGCGGGGCGCAGGTCGCTGCGTCGACCACCGTCACGCGGAGGGCCAGCGGAACACCCGCCTTCCCTTCTGTGATGTCCTTGCGGACCGTCTCCAGGTCCAGGTAATACGGCCCCTCGGTCTGCTCGGGCGTGAGGACACAGGCGGCAGCCGGCCGGGCCGCGGACTGGTGCTCGGTTGCGGCGGTCGCCTGCGTGGCGGCGAGCCCCGTGGCCACGCCGAGGGTAGCGCCGCCCAGGGCGGCTATGACGGACCTGCGGGTGGCACCTGCGGGAACGTCCGACGGCTCGAGTTCGCGCTGCGGTTCCGCGGCGTTGTGGTGGGGGATGTCAGTCATGGTGTGAGCATGGCGCCGGTGACGACCCACGGGATCGCACGGACGACCCACGAGGCCACCGCGTTACGAAACCCACCATCGGTTCCGAGGGCGCCGTACACGGTCGTCGCGTCCATGACGATCCGCCGCGTCCGCGCAGCGAGCGGGAGGTCAACCAGCGGAGACACTGCTGCGACGCACGCTGACCTTTGCTGACCGGGGATGAGCCTACAGAGCTCTGACCTGCGCGAATCTCTCGATGCTAGATCTTGGACTTGAACATGGTGCGCAGCATTCAGCACCTCTAGAAGACGGGTCCCTGCCTGCTTCCTGCAGGTCAGGGGCGTCGTTCACTCTACAACGGCATGCCTTGGACTCGAAGAACTACCACAACATCGTGCGCCGCGCGCTGCCGCGGGTTGTTCCGGGAACACGGCAGTCCGGACCCCCTGCTCTTCGGGTTGCCGCCCTGCCTCCACGCCGTCGAGAACGGCGAGCCATAGCGCAGAAAGACCGCATCGACCACTACTTCCTCGAACGCAGGAAACCCCGCCGGAGCCAGCCGACGGGGGTTCCTCACCTCTCACCTGTTATCACGGAAGCCCCTATCCGAGCGGTCGGGCGAGGCGGCGGGCGAGTAAGCAGGTGCCCTCCGCCTTCGTGCTCGCATGCGGAAGACTCGTGCGGCTTTCGTCCCCGCCGGACGGCGGACTCGCCGCTCAACTCGCGGCGTTGGCCGCGGCCGAGCAAGGCTGCTGCGCCTTCTTCGACTTCACCCTCCGTCTGACCCCCGATGCCCCTCGGCTGACCGTGCGGGCTCCCGAAAGCGCCGCCGGGATGCTGGCCGACCTGTTTGGAGCACACGTATGAACAACTCCGTCCTCCCGCACGTCCAGGCCCTGGGGCGCTCTCGGTGCCAGGGCGGCCGCGATCGCCGCGTGCGCGGTGTGCTGCGCGGGCCCGATCCTGGCCGTGATCGGCGGTGTCGGGGCCGTCTCGGCGATCGGCGCGCTGTGGATACCCGCCCTCGCGGCAGTGGCAGTGGCGGCCGTCACGGGGATCCTCGTCGTACGCCGACGCCAGCGGGCAGCGGCCTGCCGCACCGCCCCGTCCCACGCCGATCTCGGCATGCCCTCCCTCGGCCCGCCGCACAAGGGCAGCACACCGGCGGGCCGAGAAACCAACAGCCGGTGTCGGTGCCGGAGGCGAGAACTGCGGCCGGCCGCCTGCCCCGCTGATCCACGAAGGCGTTCCGTGCCCTGACGGGACATCCCACCAGCGTCCGGCGCACAGCGCACCGTGGGGCCTGAGACACGACACGACGGATGTGAACAGGAGCCACACCGAGGTTCCCGACGTCTCGCCGCCTGTCACACACGAACTCGTTGGCCCGGCCGGAGGAATTCCCCTCTCGGTCATCCCCGGAATTCCCGGAAATCACTCCGTCCTCACTGACACCGCGGGACCCGCTGTGCACGCACCTGCTGTTGCGGCCGGACCCGATGTCCTAGCATGCCTGACATGACGTCAACTCTGGACGGCCACCCGATCGACGGTATCGTCTTTGACTGGTCCGGCGTGTTGGCCGATGAGATCGAGGCGGTGGCCCAAGCCCACGCGAGTGCGATCGCCGCATTGGGAGGGCGTCCGCTTACGGCCGAACAATGGAAGTCAGGAATCCTCGACGACTGGCGGCAGTTGTATGTGGACCAGGGAGTTTCGGCGCGTTCCATGCGGCAGGCTCCCGATGTCTTCGCCGCGCACTTCGCGAAGAATCTTCTCAGCGTCCACCCTGTCGAGGGAGCCGGCGAGGTCTTACGGGACGCGAGAAAAGCCGGTCTGAAAATCGCCATTCTCAGCAATCAGCTCGAGCCCTGTCTCCGTTCCTGTATCCGCCACTTCGGATGGGAGCAGTACTTCGACATCGTCGTCGCCGCCCGGGGCGCCAAGGTCCCCAAGTCCGATCCGGAGGCTCTCTGGGGGATCCTGCGCGACCTGCGTCTGAAGCCGATGCGCACGATTCTGGTGGAGGACATGACGCAGGGCATCAACCTGGGCAAGGCCGCCGGACTGGTCACGGTGGGCAAGCCGTCCGTCCTGCGTCAGGACCTCTCAGCCGCGGATTTCCTGGTCGACGACCTCAGGGACGTGCTCAAGGTGGCCGAGGGCGCCGCGGCGGGCAGGCTCGCGGGAGGCGGCGCCAGCCGCGAGTACCGGGATGTCTACGAGCGTCGAGAGCGCGAGAAGTCGGCGGGCCGGATAACCAGGCTCCCGGACTGGTACCACTCGGAGAACCTCTCCTTCGTCCGCTATCTGCACCGTGCCGTCGCCACCCCCGCACCGGCGCTCGCCGTCGACGTCGGCTGTGGGAGTTCCTTCCACGCGATGGCCATGACACGGCTGTTCCGCTGCCCGGTGCTGCGCATCGACCTGACTCAGGCGGCGTTGAGACGGGGGTCCGCGCTGTCCGGCGGGCTCCCCGGGCCGGCCTCGGTGCAGGCGGACGCCGCGCGGCTGCCCCTGAGGGACGCCACCAGCGACCTCACCCTCTGCGCGGAACTCCTGGAGCACGTACCCGATCCCGACGCCGTGCTCGCGGAACTGTCACGGGTGACCCGCCCCGGAGGCCTGCTCGTGCTGGCGGTCCCCAACAGTGTCGAGGCCACCTGGCCGCTGTTCCGCGGCATCCAGCGCAAGAGTTTCTCGGCCGGGCACGTCCGCGAGTACACCGTGGACGCCCTGGCCGAGGCGGCCGAGCGGGCCGGCTTCCACCGGGTCTCCCTCGGCAGCCGCTGGTTCCTGTTCTACTGGCTGGCCTTCGGCGTCGAGCGCAGCCGTCTCGCGGCCCCGGCCGCCCGGGCGTTGCTGCGCCTGCGATGGCTCTCCCGGCTGACCGGCCGGATCGTGGAAGAGCTGACGTTTCTGGAGACACGGGTGCTGGGGCCCCGCAGTCGTCGCGGGATAGGCATATTCCTGATCGCCAGAAAGAACGCTCATTCCGTCCACGGGTGACCACAACAGGGGGAAGCATGTCGTTGGAAGTCGCCGTGCCGGTGATTGTGGGTGTTCTCGGCTTCCTCTATCTGGTCTTCTTCGGGCAACGATCGGTCGTGGAATGGTACGTGGAGAGGCGTCGGCGCCGCGATGACCGTTCGGAACGGGAGGAGGCGTCCGAGCGGCAGATAGAGAATCTGCCCTCACCGGACTACGCGGAACTCTTCGGACGCGACCGGGAAATGGACCGGATCATCTCCATCCTCCGCCCCTATCCTCATTCTCAGCACGCCGTGGTGGCCCTGGACGGGATCGGCGGAAGCGGAAAATCCGCCCTGGCTCTGGAAGTCGCGCGATATTACGTGGTGAACCATCTCAAGCTCGACCGGGGCGAGCGGTTCGACGCTGTCATCTGGGTTTCCGCGAAGGAGAATCTGCTCACCGCGCGAGGAACCCAGATACGCCCGTGGCGGCACCGGACGCTGGACGACATCTTCGAGACGATCGCCATCTGCCTGGGCCGGGAGGACATCACGCGCGCTCCCGCGGATCACCGCGTGGAAGTCGTCCGCAACGCGCTCAAGCGCCAGCGGACGCTGCTGATCGTGGACAACATGGAGACGATCAACGACGTGAGCGTGGAGTCCTTCCTGCGGGAGCTGCCCGCCCCGACCAAGGCGATCGTCACCACCCGCTACCGCCTCGACGTGGCCGTCTCCGTGAGCCTCGGCAATCTCCCGGCGGGAGAGTCCCGGAGCCTGCTGCGGCAACTCGTGTCACAGACCACCGACTCCGGCACCGGCACGGGCACCGACGCGGGCGCCTCCGTCGACAGCCTGATCGGCCTGACGGGCGGTCTCCCGCTGGCCATCGTCTGGTCGGCGGCGCGCATCCGGTTGGGCATGACCCTCGACGAGGTCGTCGAGGACCTGTCGTCGGGCCACGACGACCTGACCCGCTACTCCTTCAGCGGCATCCTGGAACGCGTGTCGGTCCGGCCCGGCCGGGTGGAGGTCATGCACGCCATCGCCGCTCTGCCCACCCCGGTCACCCTCGGACTGGCCGCCGGAGCGGCGGGCATAGCGGACCAGGAATCGGTCCGTGCGGCGCTCCACGACCTCGTGCATCTCTCGCTGCTGCAACGTCAGGCCGGGACCTGGGACATGCACCCGCTGGTGCGCCGGCATCTGAGGCCGTCCGACGCGGGTGATCACGACGCCATACTCGAGCGCGCGACGCGGTACCAGGTGGGGTACCTGAGCCGGCTGATCGGTGACGAGCGGACCCAGCACGTGCGGGCCACGCAGTACGCCTCCATCGACCTGGAGTGGCCCAACATCCGTTACCTGATCGCACGGAGCAGTCAGGAAGGCGCCCACGAAGACGTGCGAAGCCTGGTGGGCGGGCTCGGCTACTACCTGCACGCGCGCGGCCTCTGGACCGATGCGGTGTGGGCCTGGGAGACGGGTGCCACTTCCGCGGAGGAATGCGGCGACGTGGTGGCCCAGGCCCGCTTCCTCACCTACCTCGGCTACATGGCCTTCTTCATGGGACGGCCGGCCCGGGCCACCTATTACCGACGCCAGGCGGAACGCCTCGTCGCGGCGGACCGTCCCTCGTACCAACTGGGCAGCCTCTTACGGCTGTCCGGCTATCTGGCCCGCGAATCGGGCCACACCGACGAAGCGCTGGGACACTTCCGCCGGGGGCTGGAGGTCATGCGGACCTGCGACAACGTCCACGGTATCTGCCGGCTGCTGAACGACCTCGCGGAGACCCAGGCCCTGTCGAGTCAAGCCCAGGAGGCGGAGACCCTCGCCCAGGAAGCCCTGTCGCGCGCCGACGCCGAGGGCGAGGTGATCGAGAAGGTCCGGTCCATGGGCGTTCTCGCCAACATAGCCCTGTCCGCCGGCAACCTCGGTCTGGCCCACGCCTACGCGACCGAGAGCCGTGACCAGGCGCTGGAGTGCGGATGGTGGGAGGACGCGGGAAAGGCCTTCCACATCCTCGCCCGTACGGAAGCGGCCGCCGGGAACCATTCCCGGGCCCGGAGCCTGGCCGTGGAAGCGGAGACCTACTTCGACCGCATCGGCAGCGAACGGGGCATCGCCGAATGCCGCGCCTTCCTGACCGGTCTGCCCGACCGCGGCCGACGCCGCATCCTGGGGAACCGGGTCTAGCCTCGCGGTGTCGTGACGCGGTCGATCAGGAAGGCAGACAGTGCCTTCCACGACCGGCTCGCACGCTAATGGCCCCGCGCCCGGGTCAGCTGCTTCAGTTCGATGATGGTCGCGACGGCGTGCAGCCAGGTGGCCGCTGTGTCGTCGGCGGGGATCCCGCCCGCGAGTTCGGTGCCGGCCCGCAGCCATTCCCGTACGAGGGCGGCCGCCTCCCGGCGGGGCAGGGGCTCGGGGAGTTCCGCGGCGCGGGCGAGGCCGCCGGCGCGCACGGTGTCGGCGAGGAAGGCGACCGAGCGCGGCTCGGTGCCCAGGCGGTCGAGGATGACGGCCGCGGCCGCGGCGCCGTCGCCGAACAGGGCGGTGCGCCGGGCACCGGACTCGGCGGTGAGGCCGTAACGCAGCAGGACGGTGATGTCGAGCCGGGCCAGCTCGTCGTCCGTGCGGTCCGGCGGGTGCGGGGCGTCGTCGTTCATGGCGGGGCCTCGGGTGTCTCGTCTCATCTGACCGGTCCGCCGCGGCTCAGCCGACGGTGACGGTGTAGGTGATGCGTTCGGGGGCCTCGGAGGGGGTGGCCGCCCCTGTGGTCGGAGTGGCGGAGGGCCCGGTCGTCTCGGGGGGCTGGGTGGAGCTGTTGCCCTGGCAGGTGGTGAACGTGCAGTGCAGCAGCGTGAACCGGGTGGTTCCCTTGCCCTTGGCCTCGAAGGTGAAGGTGAGCCGGCCGCCGGCACCGTCCACCGGCTCGTCCCCGGAGTCCGGCGCGTAGTGCCGGCCGCGGCCGACCAGCACCGAGCTGTCGGGCTGGGGGCCGACCAGGTACCAGTACTCGCGGGTGGAGGCGTTCTGGCCGACCGTGAGTGTGAAGCGCTCGCCCGGCTGGGCGGTGATGCTGGTGTCCTTCACCGGGCGGCTGGTCGTGCCCGTGGGGCGGCTCGCGGTGCTCGTGGAGCCGCCGGCCGGTTCGTCGGTGCCCGAGCCGCAGCCCGTGGCGAGAGCGAGGAGCGCGGCCGCCGCCAGCGCGGCACCGCCCCTGCTACCGCGGAAGATAGACGCTGTACGCGTTGGGGAGATCACTGTTGGAAGCCTTGCCCATGTGGCCGTTGATGAAGTCGTCCTCGCTGACCCAGGTGGTCGAGCCCCAGGGGTTGTACACCTGAAGCATGTCACCCTCCTGGGCGATGATGGTCATGGCGTGGGCGCCCTCCTTGCCCGAGACGTCGACCGGCACCGGCCGCCCCTGTGCCACCGACTTCTCGACTTCGGTGAGGACCGCCCTGCGGTCGTCGGCGCTGTTCAGGTCCTGGCGCTCGTAGTCACTGCCGGTGGCACCGCCGACGGCGGAGTCGTTGATCCGCTCCTGCCCTTCGGGCCCCATGCCGCCCCAGTTCTTGCCGCCGTCGCCTTCGGTGTGCAGCCGGTGCTGTTCGGCCACCAGGCGCTGCTTGAAGGCTTCCGGGTCGTCCTGCTGCCCGTCGGGGCCGCCGGTGAGGTCGAGCGCGTAGAGGGGGTCGACCATGGCGCGGGACGTGACCGTGGACGAGGCCACGCACGTGCCCTCGGAGCCGTCGCCGCCCTGGACCCACCGCTGGCCGTCGAACGTGACGTAGTCCTTGTTGTTGTTCGAGCCGTCCGACCCCAGACCCTCGTCGTTCATGCTGTCCGCGGCGGTGACCACCGGAGTGAGATGCCGGCGCAGCCAGTCGGGGTCCTTGCCGTGGATCTTGTTCTGGAACTCCCCGATCTCGGTGACGCTGTGGCCGGCGGCCAGGGCCTTCATGAGGTAGGCCCGCTCCTGCGGGCTGTCCGACTTGGCCAGCATCCGCTCCATGGCCGTCTCGTCGTCGAGGCTGAGCAGGTCCATACGCGTCGACGCGCGCGCGAGGTCGCCGGCCGTGAGGATCTCGTTCAGCTCGGTGTCGGCGCCGGCGACGCCGGTGTCGGCGAGCATGAGCTTGTCGACGGCGGTGAGTTCGCTGGTCTCCATCTTCCCGGCCCGTGCCTCGGCGGCCCACTTGTTCAGGTCCCGGGCCGCGACGCGGGTGGCCTCCTGTGCCTCGGAGACGGCGTCGTGCATCAGGTCGACCGCGTAGGAGCCGAAGTGGGCGGCGTTCTTGCGGTCCCACTCCTCCTCGTCGTTCTCGTGCAGGTCGTCGAAGAAACCGTCCTTGCCGCCGAGCGTCTTCTTCTGCTCCAGCAGCTGTCCGCGGCCCTGTTCGTCCTTGCGCTGCGCGGCGCCGATCGCGTCGGCCAGCGTCAGCAGCACCGTCGCGCCGCCCTGGAACGCCTCGCCCATCTGGGTCACGGACCGCCCGGCGGCGTTCACCACGTCGGAGGCGAGGACGCTCGTGTCGCCGACCCACACCTCCGGAAGACCCTTGCGGCCCACCCGGTCGACCTGGTCGAAGACGCTGCCGACCTGGTCGACCTGGCCGCGGTAGAGACTGGCCAGGCCCTCCAGCACGGCCTGGTCACCGCCCGGTCCGGGCACCGAGAGGGCGTCGTCGATCAGGTCGAGGAGCTCGTTCTTGCTTCCCGCGTTGAGTATTTTCTTGGAGAGCCCGGCGAGCCACGCGAGGCGGAAGGAAGGGGAGTCGAGAGGAGAGGAGAAGAACGACACCGGCCCGTTCCTCAGTAGCTCGACAGGGCCGAGGCGCGCCCGCCCTGCGCCGATGTGCCGGTGCCGCTGCTCGTGCCGCCGACGGGGACGCGGTCCGCTTGTGTCCTCACCAGGCCGTCGGTGCCGTGGTAGGTCTTCTTGGCCAACTGCACCTTGGCACCGAGCTCGTGCAACGCCGACGCCAGCGTCTTGCTCTCCGCCTCCCAGGCCTTGACGAACGCGTTCAGCGCCGACGCGGCGTCGTCGCCGCCGACATCGCCGTACGAGTAGCTGGTGCGGGCCTTGACGGCCGAGCTGACGCCGTCCATGTCCGTGCCCGCGTCGTCGAGTTGCCGGGCCTGTCCGGTCATGCCTGCCTTGACCTGGTAGCCGTCCGAGCCCACCGCGCCTCCCCCGTAAGCGTTCGATCGTGCCGCGGGGCAGGCTAACACCCGTCGTGAAGACGGAAATCACCTCTCGTGAGCCGCGCACACCTCCTCCACATCAACCGCCCGACAGGCACGCACCGGCGATCGTCCCGGCCTGGGCGATCGGCCTCGACTCGCCCTGCACCGGCACGATCGCGGCTCCGGCTACGCCTGGCCCGCGACGCGCGCAGGAGCCTGCGCACGTCGCGGATCACGGCACGGGCCGCGCGAGCGGTTGGAGCGCGGACGGCCGGCGGAGCGGCCGGCTGCCGGGACCGATCGGCTCAGCCGCCGCTCTTCCGCCTGAACGACCGCTGGCTCGCGGCCGGGCCGTGCGCCGCGCGCACCTTCGACGCGTTCGGGTTGGCGGCGGCGTCGGCGGCGTCCGCCTGCGCACCGCGCTTGCGCGCCAGGGCTTCGCGGAACTTGCGCTTGAGGTCGTAGTTGCCGTCGCTGTCGGGCGCCAGCGGGGGCGTCTCCGGGGCGGCCGGCTCCGAACCTTCCGTGGGTACGGGCTCTGCGGTCATGGTGACCTCCTGGGGGTCCGGGGGTGGGTGAACACAGCTTGTCATGCCTTGCGTTGGCCGGGGCGCCTACGACATCGTCCTGCTCCGTCTCGGCGGGTGTCCCCTTACGGCCGCGGCCCCGTGGCCGGGGGCCGCCGCCAGGGCAACGCCTCTCAGCCGGTGCGGCGCACGCGGGCGGCCTTGCGGGCCTCGGCCAGCTTGCGGGCCTCGCCGGCCTTCCGGGACTTGCCGCCGGCGCCTCGGGAGCTGTCCTTGCTCGTGCCGAGGCCGCGGAAGGGAGCGTTGGTGTTCTTGGGGCGGGGGACGGCGGGGCCGCCGTCGAGCGGGACCCCGGACGGAGTCCTGGCGCCGGTGATCCGGCTCAGCTCCGCCTCGCCCGAGCGCACCTTGGTGACGGTTGCCTCGATGCCGGCCTCGGCCATCATGCGGCTCGTCTCGCGGCGCTGGCCCGTCAGCACGAGCGTGACCACGCTGCCGGACTCACCGGCGCGGGCGGTGCGGCCCGCCCGGTGCACGTAGTCCTTGGGGTCGGTGGGCGGGTCGACGTTGACCACGAGATCGAGGTCGTCGACGTGCAGGCCGCGGGCCGCGACGTTGGTCGCCACCAGGACGGTGATCTGGCCGTTCTTGAACTGTGCCAGGGTCCGGGTGCGCTGCGGCTGGGACTTTCCGCTGTGCAGGGCGCCGGCGTGCACCCCGCTGGCCCGCAGATGCCTGGTGAGCTGGTCGACGGCGTGCTTGGTGTCGAGGAAGAGCAGTACGCGGCCGTCACGGGCGGCGATCTCCGTGGTGACGGCGTAGCGGTCGGGGCCGTGGACGACCAGAACGTGGTGCTCCATGGTCGTGACCGTGCCCGCGGACGGGTCGACCGAGTGGACGACGGGGTCGTTGAGGTAGCGGCGGACCAGCTGATCGACGTCGCGGTCCAGAGTGGCCGAGAACAGCATCCGCTGACCGTCGGGGCGCACCTGGTCGAGCACGTCGACGACCTGCGGCAGGAATCCCAGGTCGCACATCTGGTCGGCCTCGTCGAGCACGGTGATCCTCACCCGTCCCAGACGGCAGTCGTTGCGCTCGATCAGGTCGTGCAGGCGTCCGGGGGTGGCGACGACCACCTCGGCTCCCTGGCGCAGCGCGGAGACCTGCCGGCCGATCGACATGCCGCCGACGACCGTGGCCATCCGCAGCCGCAGCGCCTCGGCGTACGGCGCCAGCGCCTGGGTGACCTGCTGGGCCAGCTCCCGGGTGGGCACGAGGATCAGGGCGAGGGGCTGCTTCGGTTCGGCGTGCCGCCCGGCCGTACGTGTCAGCAGCGGCAGGCCGAAGGCGAGCGTCTTGCCCGATCCGGTGCGCCCGCGTCCCAGGACGTCGCGTCCTTTCAGGGCGTCGGGAAGTGTGGCGGCCTGGATCGGGAAGGGCTCGCGCACCCCGGCTTCGTTCAGTGTCCGCAGCACCTCCACCGGCAGTTCCAGACCGGCGAAGGAGACGGCCGGGAGCGGCGCCGGGTTCGGGGCCTCGGGCTGGACGGGACCGCTGTGAACGGTGCCGGAGTCATCGGGATGCTTCATGGAGAGCCTTCCGCAGGGGAACGTACCGAGGAAGGCCCGGCAGGACGGAACAGCCCCCGCCCATGCGGAACCGAACAGTCGGAATCGCCCACCGCGACGACCACGCAAACGCATGACACTAACACAAGGCATGACCTCGCGCCGCGCTGATCGTTAACGGGCATGCGGCGTGCGGCGGTGGCTTCACCGGGTGTGGGTGGAGCCACCGCCGCAGGGCGTGGGCACGGCCTGTCCGGTCGTCCGTCAGGACGGGCAGCCCGAGTCCGCGATCACGTAGTAGCCGCCCGAGGTCTCCTTCAGGGTGTGGGTGACGGAGACGTTGTAGAGGCCCATGCTCTGGTTGGAGCCGTTGGCGTAGACATAGCCGAGACTCTGGTGGGCGCGGCCCGCCGCGACCTGGTTGTAGTTGTTGTCCGTGAAGCACCGCGGCTGGTACCCGGTGGTCGTGGCCGTGACCGCCGACGACCGCGTGCCGACCGCGCCGCCGGAGTCCGTGGCGGCGACGGTGTAGCCGTACTGCGTGCCGGAACTCAGTCCCGTGTCGGTGTACGACGTACCGGTGGCCGAGCCGACCTTGCTGCCGCCGCGGTACACGTCGTACGACGCCGCGCCGCTCACCGCGGACCAGGCCAGCGACGCTGTGGAGTCGGTCGTGCCGGTGACGGTGAGCCCGGTGGGCGCCGGGAGGCTGCCGGTGCCGCCCCCGGCCGTACCGTCCAGACCCCAGAACTTCGCGGTCCAGTACGACGAGCAGATGTAGCTGAGGTAGTAGGTACCGGTGCTGCCGCACTGGTCGGTGCCGGAGCCCGGGTTGACGGCGAGGCCGTGCGCCATGCCGGAGACGGAGAAGGTCTCCACGGCGGGCCTGCCGCTCGGGTCGTTGTACACGGACTGGGTGGTGCCGCCGGTCAGGGTGGTGGTCGAGGACGGGGTCCGGCCGATGCCCCAGACGTCGGTCCACTGGTCGCGTTCCTCGGTGGCGTTGGCGGGGTTCACCGTGGTGTCGGCGGTGCCCTGCCAGATCGCGACGCGCGGCCAGGGCCCGCTCCATCCGCCGGAGGCGCTGCGGACCGCGTCGCCCCACTGCTTCGGGGTCTTGCCGACCGCGCTGTGCTGGCAGGTCAGACCGCTGGACAGGTCGGTCGCGCAGCCCGCCGGGATGCCGGAGTCGATCGCGCCGCCCGCGAACACGTCGGGGTAGTCGGCGAGCATCACCGAGGTCATCGCGCCGCCGGCCGACAGCCCGGTGACGTAGACGCGGCCGGGGTCGCTGCCGTAGTGGGACCTGGCGTTGTCCACCATCTGCCTGATCGACAGCGCCTCGCCCTGGCCCCGGGTGTAGTCGGCGGACTGGAACCAGTTGAAGCAGGAGTTGGCGTTGTTGGAGCTGGTGGTCTGCGGGAAGACCACGGCGAAGCCGTACGTGTCGGCGTACTTGGGCCAGCCCGAATGGCCGTAGTAGTCGCTGGCGCTCTGGGTGCAGCCGTGCAGGGCCACGACCAGCGGCGCACCGGAGGGCAGGTTGTCGGGGGCGTACTGGAACATCTGCAGGTTGCCCGGGTTCGAGCCGAAGCCCGGGACCTGTTGCAGGCTCGCGGCCCGCGCCGGGGCCGGGGAGAGCCCGAGGACCACGGCGATCAGGGTCAGGACCAGCGCCGCCGTGGAGGCGGGGCGTGGCCACGAGCGGCGCGGCAGCGGGTGGGGGGAAGTGGGGTTCATCGTGCCACCTGGGTGATCGCGACGGGTGGGGAGGTCGAGGGGAGCCGTGCGCCTGTGTCAAGTGCGGTGCATGGCGCGGAAGTTACGGGGAAGTTACGTCCGTCCCACGGGAAGCCGTAATGGAGACGCGCCCCACCTCGCGGTGGCCGGGCCTGTGGGTCCTCACCGTTGCGGCATGCGCGGAACCCGCTAGCGGGGAGCCGCTGCCGGGGCCCGGTGGGAGTCAGGCCCGTGCCGTCCCGTCGGGAGCGGGGCCGCCCATGCCGGCGGGTACGGGCACGGGGTCGGTGGCGGGCAGGGTCAGCGGCGGCGGCGGCGCGGGGCGGCCAGCGCGGCGGTGAAGTCGTCCAGGGCCGCGAGGCTGTGGGCGCTGACGACCGCGTCACAGTAGGGCAGCGCGGCGGCCATGCCGGTCACGAGCGGACGGTAACGCGGGCTCGCCGAGCGCGGGTTGACCCATACGACGCGGTAGGCGACGCGGGACAACCGCGCCATGTGGGTGGCGAGGGCGGCAGGCCCGCCGGTGTCCCAGCCGTCGGAGACGATGGCGACCACGGCGCCGTGCGCCATGCCGCGCCGGCCGAACCGCTCGTTGAACTCCGCCAGGCACTCCCCTATCCGGGTGCCCCCGGACCAGTCGGGGGCCGTACGTCCGGCCCGCGCCAGGGCGTCGTGCGGCCCGGACCGGCGGAGGACGGGCGTGAGTCGGGTGAGCCGGGTGGCGAAGGTGAAGACCTCGGCGTGGGTGGCGCGAGCGGCGCAGAAGAGCAGTTGGAGCATCGCGCGGGCATAGGGCTCCATCGAGCCGGAGATGTCGCAGAGCACGACGAGGTCGCGAGGGCGGGTCCGGGCCACGAAGCGGCGCAGCCGCAGTGGTTGTCCGCCGGTGCGGCGGCTGTCGGAGAGGGTGCGGCGCACGTCGATGCGCGTGCCGTGGTGGGCGGTGCGGTGCCGGCGGGACGGCCGGGTCGGGGTGTGGAGCACCATGGTGCGCATCACCTCGGCGAGCCGCGCCAGTTCTTCGACGGACAGGTCCGCGAAGTCACGGCTCGCGAGGCGGTCGAGCGGACTGGCGGCGACGGGCACGGCGGCCTTCCGCTCCTGTGCTCCGGCGTCCCGGCCTCGTCCGTCCGCGGAGGCCTTCACGGTGCCTGGCACGCGGCCGGGGACGGCGTCCGGGAGCGACCGGGCGGGGTCGCCGGCCTGTCCGCGTTGTGCTTCACGGTCTTCCGGGCCGCCGAAGACCGCCCGGAAGACCGCCTCGAACGGCTCGATCTGCTCGGGGCCGGAGACCAGGGTGGCGAGCGCGCAGTGCCGTAGCTCGCGCGTCGTCGACGGCGCCAGCAGGGTGAGCGCCCGTGCGAAGCCGCGGGTACGGTCGGGGCCCACCGCGATCCCCGCCTCACGCAGGGCGGCGGTGAAGGCGGCGGCCAGTTCCGGCAGTTCAGGCATCGGAGCCCGGCTCCGCGTCGACCAGCTCCGCCAGTCCGGCCCGGCGTACGGCCTGAAGGTCCTCGGCGTATTTGAGTACCGCCCCCAGGGTGCGGCCGGCGGCGTCGGCGTCGAGATCGCGGAGCCCCAGCGCGTGCAGCGCGCCCGCCCAGTCGATCGCCTCGGCGACGCCGGGCGGCTTGGTGAGCTCCTGCCGGGCCCGCAGGCGTGTCACCGCGCGCGCCACGCGCGCGGCCAGCCATTCGGCCGACTCCGGTACCCGTCTGCGGATGATCGCGGCGACGCGCGCGGTGTCCGGGTGGTCGATCCAGTGGTAGAGGCAGCGGCGTTTGAGCGCGTCGTGCAGATCCCGGGTGCGGTTGGAGGTCAGTACGGTCACCGGCGGCACCACGGCCACGCGGGTGCCGAGTTCGGGGACGGTGACCGCGGCGTCGGCGAGCAGTTCGAGCAGGAACGCCTCGAACTCGTCGTCGGCGCGGTCCACTTCGTCGATGAGCAGCACCGCCGGCCGCGGTCCCGGGTGGCGTATCGCGGCGAGCAGGGGCCGTGGCAGCAGGTAGTCCTCGGTGAACAGGTCGGCGTCCCGCAGGGGTTCGCCGCGCGACTCGGCCAACCGGATGGCGAGGAGCTGCCGGGGGTAGTTCCACTCGTAGAGGGCCTCGGCCGAGGACAGTCCCTCGTAGCACTGCAGCCGGATCAGCGGGGTGTCGAGCACGGCGGCGAGCGCACGGGCCGCCTCGGTCTTGCCGACGCCGGGCTCGCCCTCCAGCAGGATCGGCTGCCGCATGCGTACGGCCAGCAGCAGCGCCGTGACCAGGGCGTCGTCGGCGAGGTATCCGACCGCGTCGAGGCGCGAGCGCAGGGCGGGGACGCCGGGGACGAGGGGGTCGGGGTCAGGCATGCGCGTAGCGGGAGGGGTCGTCGGCGAAGGCGTGCCGGCACCCCGGCCCGCAGAAGTACACCCGGTGGCCGGCCTGGTCCAGTGAGTGGGTGTCGGCCGTGACCGCCACGGTCATGCCGCACACGGGATCCACCTCCTCGGGCACGGCCCGTGGCGCGGCCGGGTAGGCCTCGGGGCACACGGTTCGCGCCGTCTGCGGCCGCAGGGCGATGATCTCGGCGTACACCGACAACGCGATCTCCGCGGGGGTCCGCGCGCCGATGTCCAGGCCTGCCGGGGTGTGGACGCGCGTCTTCTGCTCCTCGCCGAGATCGAGCCCGGCGAGCACCGTCGCGCCGCGCTTCGGGCTGGCCACGAGACCGATGTACGGGACCCCGGCGCGCGCCGCCTCGGTCAGCACGGTCTCCTCGTCGCGGCCATGGGTGGCGATGACGACGACGTGCAGATCGGGCGGCAGCGGCTCCCCGGGCGAGGCCGGCCGGACGTCCAGGCCGAGCACCCGGCCGACGTCGAGCAGGGCGCGGGCGACGGGGGCGTGTCCGTAGACGTAGGCCAGCGCCGGGGGGAGGTTGGCCTCCAGGAAGATGTCGAGGGTCCCGCCCGACAGGCAGGGGTTGGCCACCGTGACGAGGCCTTCGCCCGGCTCCTCGGCGCCCGCGGTGTCGCTGCCGCCGGCGGGGGTGATCCTCAGCAGCAGCGATTCGCCGGTCCGCAGCACCCGCAGGCCCTGGAGCTGCACCGTCGTCTCGGCGCAGCTGCCGCCCACGAAGCCCTCGACGGTGCCGTCGGGCAGCACCAGTGCGCTGTCCCCGGGCTTGGCGCTGGTGGGCCGTTCCACGTGGACGACGGTGGCCAGGACGAACGGGGTCCGGCCGTGCCGGAGCACGTCCGCCCGGGTCAGGAGTTCGGCGTCGGTCATCGCGGGCGCCTCAGGTGATCGCCAGGTCGGTGCGCAGGGGCCGGCCCTGGGCGGCCCGCCATACGGCGGCGGGGGTCAGCGGCATGTCGACGTGGCGTACGCCGAGCGGCTTCAGCGCGTCGATCACGGCGTTGACCACGGCGGGGGGCGAGCCGACCGTGGCGGACTCGCCGACGCCCTTGGCTCCGATGGGGTGGTGCGGGGAGGGGGTGACGGTCTCGCCGAGTTCCCACGAGGGGCATTCGACCGAGGTGGGCAGGAGGTAGTCCATGAACGATCCGCCGAGGCAGTTGCCGTCCTCGTCGAAGGCGATCACCTGCATGAGCGCCATGCCGAGGCCGTCGGCGAGCCCGCCGTGCACCTGGCCCTCGACGATCGTGGGGTTGATGCGGTTGCCGCAGTCGTCCACGGCGACGAACCGGCGGACCTTCACCTGGCCGGTGCCCGCGTCGACGTCGGCGACGCAGATGTACGCGCCGAAGGGGAAGGTGAGGTTCGGCGGGTTGTAGACGCAGCTCGCGTCCAGGTGGCCCTCGACGCCCTCGGGCAGCTCCAGGCTGGAGTGCGCGGCGAGCGCGATCTCCGCCATGGTCCGTCCCTGGTCGGGGTCGCCCGTGACGAACCAGCGGCCCTTCTCCCACTCCAGGTCGTCCGGGCTCACTTCGAGCA
Organism: Streptomyces sp. NPDC005706; assembly: GCF_040631045.1. Lineage (NCBI taxonomy): Bacteria > Bacillati > Actinomycetota > Actinomycetes > Kitasatosporales > Streptomycetaceae > Streptomyces > Streptomyces sp. NPDC005706. The sequence goes on from NZ_JBEXYS010000017.1 coordinate 130,139, forward strand.
TCGCGGAGGCGACGATCCTCGCGCGCTCGCGCACCTTGCGGGCGACCATCGCGGCCGCGGCTCCGGACACCGGCGTCGAGCGGGACCCGTAGGTGCCGAGCCCGAACGGGGTCTGGTCGGTGTCGCCGTGCACCACCTCGACGTCCTCGGGCGGGATGCCCAGTTCCTCGGCGACGATCTGCGCGAACGTCGTCTCGTGGCCCTGTCCCTGGCTCTGCACGGAGATCCGCAGGACGGCCTTGCCGGTCGGGTGGACCCGCAGCTCGGCGCCGTCGGCCATGCCCAGTCCAAGGATGTCCATGTGCTTGCGGGGGCCCGCGCCGACGGCCTCGGTGAAGAAGCTGACCCCGACGCCCATCAGTTCGCCGCGCTCCCGCTTGCCGGCCTGCTCCCGGCGCAGGTCCTCGTAGTGGGCGATGTCCATCGCCAGCCGCAGGGCCCTCGGGTAGTCGCCGGAGTCGTACTCCCACCCCGTCCGCGTCCGGTACGGGAACTGCCCGGGCCGCAGCAGGTTGCGCATCCGCAGCTCGGCCGGGTCGGTGCCCAGCCGGTCCGCGAGCAGGTCGACCATCCGCTCGACCAGGTACACGGCCTCGGTGACGCGGAACGAGCAGGCGTAGGCGACGCCGCCGGGGGCCTTGTCGGTGTAGACGCCGGTCACGGTGCAGTGCGCGGCGGCCAGGTCGTACGAGCCGGTGAAGACGCCGAAGAAGCCGGCCGGGAACTGCGTCGGCTGGGCGGTGGCGTTGAACGCGCCGTGATCGGCGATGACATGGACGCGCAGGCCCAGGATCTTGCCGTCCTCCGTCGCCGCGATCTCACCGTGCATGTGGTAGTCGCGGGCGAAGGAGGTGCTCATCAGGTTCTCCGAGCGGTCCTCCATCCACTTCACCGGTTTGCCGGTGACGATCGAGCCGACGACCGCGCACACGTAGCCGGGGTAGATGCCGACCTTGTTGCCGAAGCCGCCCCCGATGTCCGGGGCGATGATCCGGATCTTGTGCTCGGGGATGCCTGCCACCATCGCGTAGATCGTGCGGTGGGCGTGCGGGGCCTGGGTGGTGGACCACACCGTCAGCTTCCCGGTGATGGCGTCCATGTCCGCCACGGTGCCGCAGGTCTCCAGTGGGGCGGGGTGCACCCGGGGGTAGAGCATGTCCTGCTCCACCACGACGTCGGCGGCCGCGAAGACCTCGTCGGTCCGCTCCTTGTCGCCCGCCGACCAGTCGAAGATGTGGTTGTCGGCCTGCCCTTCCTTGTCGTCGCGGATCACCGGCGCGTCCGGGTCGAGCGCGCGGCGGGCGTCGACGACCGCCGGGAGGGGTTCGTACTCCACGTCGATCAGTTCGAGGGCGTCCCGGGCGGCGTAGCGGTCCTCGGCGACGACGAACGCGATCTCCTGGCCCTGGAAGCGCACCTTGTCGGTGGCGAGCACCGCCTGTGTGTCGTACGAGAGCGTGGGCATCCAGGCCAGTCCGAGACCGGCCAGGGTCTCACCCGTGATCACGGCCCTGACCTTGGGGTGCGCCTCCGCGGCGCTGGTGTCGACGGACACGATCCGGGCGTGCGCGAGCGGGCTGCGCAGGATCGCGCCGTGCAGCATCCCGGGCAGCGTGACGTCGTCGACGTAGGTCCCGTGGCCGCGGACGAACCGGGCGTCCTCCTTGCGGGGCATCCGCCCGAAGCCGACCGGCCGTTCCCCGGTGGTCGTCATGCCCGCACCTCCTCGCGGCCGGGCGCCGGCTCGGTGCCCGCGTCGGCGGTCCCCCGCGCGCCGCCGTGCTCGGCGGCCCAGCGGATCGAGCGCACGATGTTCTCGTAGCCGGTGCAGCGGCACATCTGTCCGGAGACGGCCTCGCGGATGTCCTCCTCGGACGGGTCCGCGTCGTGGTCGAGCAGCCAGCGGGCGGTCATCATCATCCCCGGCGTGCAGAAGCCGCACTGCAGCCCGTGGCAGGCGATGAACCCCTGTTGCACCGGGTCGAGTTCGGCCCCGTGCGCCAGGCCCTCCACGGTCCGCACCTCATGGCCGTCCGCCATCACCGCGAGCACGGTGCAGGACTTCACCGGTGTGCCGTCCAGCCATACCGTGCACACTCCGCAGTTGGAGGTGTCGCAGCCCCAGTGGGTGCCGGTCAGTCGGAGTTCGTCGCGCAGGAAGTGCACGAGCAGCAGCCTGGGCTCCACGTCCCTGGTGTGCTGCTCGCCGTTCACGGTCACGGTGATCCGCATGTCACGCCTCCTGCCCCTGGGCGCGTGCGGCGGCGGCACGCAGTGCCCGCGTCGTGAGCTCTCCGGCCAGATGCCGCTTGTAGTCGACCGGCCCGCGCTGGTCGGCCGTCGGCCGGCACTCCTGCGAGGCGAGCCGGCCCGCCTCGGCGAAGCGCTCGTCGTCCGGCGGTCCCCCGCGCAGGAAGTCCTCGGCCCGCTCGGCCACGAACCGTGGGGCACCCACCGCGGTCAGCCCGATCCCGGCCTCGGCGACCAGCCCGCCGGAGATCTCCAGCACCGCTCCCGCGGCGACGACCGCCCAGTCGCCGGCCCGGCGCTCCACCTTGCGGTAGGCGCTGGCGTGCGAACGGATGGGCACGCGGATCTCCACCAGCAGCTCCGCCTCGTGCAGGGCGGTCTCGTACGGACCGAGGAAGAACTCCCTGATCGCGATGGTGCGCCGGCCGCCGGGGCCCTGGGTGACCAGGGCGGCCCGCAGCGCCGAGAACGCCGCGGACAGGTCCTCCGACGGATCGGCCTGGCAGAGCGAGCCGCCGACGGTGCCGCGGTTGCGTACGAGCGGGTCGGCGATGACCCGCTCGGCGTCCCGCAGGATGGGGAAGTGCTCGCCGACGACCGGCGAGGCGAGCAGCTCGGCGTGGCGGACCATCGCTCCGAGGGCCAGATCGTGGCCGTCCACCCGGATCGACGCCAGCTCGTCGAGGCCGTTGATGTCGATCAGGGCCTCGGGCTGGGCCAGCCGGAGCTTCATCATCGGCAGCAGGCTGTGTCCGCCCGCCACCACCCGGGCCTCGGGGCCGTACCGTCCCAGCAGCTCGATCGCCTGCTCGAGGCTGGTGGCCCTCTCGTACTGGAATGCGGCCGGTACCTGCATCGGGCCCTCCTGGAACGCCGTGCCCGTCGCCGTGATGATGCTGCGCTCGTCCGTACCGGCCGCACAATGGGTGGATAAGCATTCACTTATCACCCCGAACGCGAGAAAATCGGACGGTGACCATCACCCAGCTCAGCACCTTCGTGCTGGTGGCCCGCCTCGGGTCGGTGGGCGCCGCGGCGCGTGCTCTGGACGTGAGCGAATCCGCGGTGTCGCAGACGCTCACCGCGCTGCGCGTCCACTTCGGCGACCCGCTGATCAGGCGCACCGGCGGTGGCGGGATGCGGCTGACGCCCGCCGGGGCGCGGCTGCTGCCGGTCGCTTCGCGGATGGCCGCGCTGAGCGCGGATGCCGAGGCCGCGGTGCGGGCGGCACGGGGAGCGCCCGACGAGCTGCGGGTCGTCGCCACGAGCACGCTGGCCGAGTTCGTGCTCCCGTCGCTCATGGAGGCCTTCGCCCGGCGCTCGGGGCCCAGGACCGAGACCTCGTTCGGGGTGGCCGCCGACGGCGGGATACGCGTGCTGGTGGAGAACCGGCTGGCCGACGTCGCGCTCGGGCCTTACCTCGGCGACGACGGCAGGGGCGATCTGGTCAGCGAGCCACTGTTCCGCACCCACCTCGTCGTGGTGACCGGCGCCGGATCGCCGCGGCCGCCCGGTCCGCCGGCGCGGTGGTCGTGGCTGGTCGACTCCTCCGGGACCGATCCCGACGCGGACTCCGGGCGCCTGCTCCGCCGGCTCGGAGTGACCGAGGGGAACGTGTGGGTCTTCCCGAACCAGACCGCGACCCTGGCGGCCGCCGCCGAGGGCGCGGGGGTGGCACCGGCGCCGGCCCACCTGGTGTCACCCCGCGTCCGTCGTGACGAGCTGCGCCTGCTGGAGACGCCTGCCACGCCGGCGGACGCCACGTGGCACGTCACCGTCCTGCGGCCGGGACATCGTTCCCCGGCCACCGACGCGTTCCTGCACTTCCTGCACACGCCCGCGGCGACCCGCATCATGCGCGCGCCCGGCGCGGGCGTCCCGCCCTCCCGGTTCCGGCCCCCGGTACACGTCACGCTCTGGGACGCGTGAGCCCTCCTCGCCGCAGCGGCGCACTTGGGGCCACCGCGCCTGCCTTCGCTGGTGTAGAACTTCACCGCGAAGCCGCGCGGGTCACGCCAGCGGATCAGCGCGTCCGGCGGCCGACTCGCGACGGCCGCGCCGCCGGGTCGCATCGAGGGCACGGAACGGGCTCATCTGGTTTCCGCGGCCCGCCCATCGGCCCGGCGTGCTTTCCGAGTTCGCGGCACGTCTCGGCTCCGGAGCGCGCCGCCGCGTGAGCCTCCGCGGGCGAGCGGCTCCCTTCAAGGTTCGTTGCCGCCGGTTTTCCCGGTCCACCGTGCGACCGCGCTCACCCTGTTACCTTTTGAGACCAAAGGTCATCGAGGGGGACTGCGGATGTCCGGGGGACGGACGACGCGGCGAAGTTCGTCATGCGTCGTGTTAGAGGTGAGGCTGGCGCCGGAGGAGCTGCCCGCGGAATGGGCCGAAGGTCCGCTGCCCGCGTTGCTCGCCGACGGGTCGACCGCCGACCGTGACCGGCGTCTGACGTACTTCGAACCCCGCGTCGGCGAGTCACTGTTCGGCACTCCGGCCCGCCCGTCCCGCTGGCACCTGCGTCGCCCGGCGGGCGCGGACGACCCCGCCGTGGAGGCCATGGAGTTATTACGCGTGCCCGCCGTCGCCGGTCTGCGGGAAAGTGATGCCGGCCTCTGCGTCCTGCACGTCCACCTGGGCGACGCCCCACTGACCGAGCTGGCCGCCCTCGCCGCCCTTCCCACCGACCACGCCCGTCTGACGAAGCTCCTGCCCAGGGGCGTCCGGGTGGCCGACGAGGCGAGCCGCGCCTGGACCCTGGCTCACGTGACGTTCCCGCAGGGTCCGCCGCCCGCGGTGATGCCGGCGGCTTACGCGTCCTGGGCGACGCACGACCAGTGGCTGTGGCTGCTGGCCTCCCGCAGCCCGCTGGACCGCTTCGCCCCAGACCCCGAGGACTCCGGACTGTTCGCCGGCCGGGTGCGGTTCTCCGCCGACTGGCAGGCGCTGGTCCTGCGGGACGGGGCCGCCTTCGTCGGCCTCTCCCCGGACCCCGGCGGCGACCGGACGTTCCACTCCACCGCCGCGCACCACGTCCACACCCTCTATCTCGACGTGTTCCTGCTGGGCCGGCTCCAGTATCTGGGCGCCAATTCCCTCGCCAACACGGTCTGTGCGCTGACCGCTCGCGATTGCGACGCGCGGCGGCTGCTCCGGCTCGAAAGCCGTTTGATCGAGCTGCGCCGGGCCCTGTGGTCATCCCACATCACCTCCCGCGGCAAGGCCAACGAACTGCTCGAACGTTTCCAGGAACAGCACCGGCTGGACCAGTTGCTGGCGCACACCGGATCCGGTCTCGCCGAGACCGCCCGCTACGTGGAGGCGACCCGCTCCCGCCGGAGTTCCGTCGCACTCGGGCTGCTGTCGGCGGTGGGTCTGCCGTTCGGCGTGGCGTACGCGGCCGGGGCCCTGTGGGGCGCGCCCGGCCCCTGGACGCTGCTGGTCGCCACCGTCGTGGCGCTGCTGCTCACCGTCGCGGCGTTCCTACTGCTCCCGCCGCTGCGAGGGCTCGTGTCCGACACGGTGTGGGACAGGGCGGAGGACTGAAACGATGGCCCTGGTGGCGCTCTACCGTTCCGCTCCGCTCAGGCAGCGGATCGCCAAGGGATACAGCGTGTACGTCCCCGAACCCGGTCCCGGCCGGGGCGCCGCGGATCTGGTCGCCGCGCTGCTGGCCCACCCTCCGCGGCTCCCCGCAGGCCCGTCCGGGCAGCCGTACGTCCTGCGGGGCGGCGCGCGCACCAGTGGTGCGCTGTGGATCGACACCGGCCGTGTCTCGCTGCACGACCCGGCGGCCCGGGCACACGCGGCCCAAGCCCTGGCCATGTCCGTCGCCCAGGTGGCCGCCGACGTCCGCCACCGCGGCGGCCTGCTGCTCCCCACGGGCCGGCAGCAGCAGCCCGACCCGGTCGCCGGGCTCTGCGCCGACCTGCACTCCGTCGAGGTGCTGAACCCCGTTCAGCGCGAGGCGTTCACCAACCTCGTACGGGAGCACTCCGCATCCCTGATCGCCCTGACCGGCCGCCAGTTGTACGGCCGCGGCGGCGTCGCACCCGGTGGCTCGGCTCGCCTGTCACGCTCGTTCGACCAGGTCAGCGCCCGCTATCTGGACTCGTGCGCGCCGGACCATTTGGAACGGGTGCGGATCAGACTGCGCCAGGAGGAGCGGGTCGGCCGTCTCGAGGTCATGGATGTCAGTCCGCTCGGGGTGCCGGAGGCGGACTCGGGCGGAGATGTCACGGTGCGGCTGTTCGACGCCCAGGTCACCGTCGCCGGCGCGCTGGCTCACGCCCTGCTCGTGCAGGCCCTGTCCATGTGGTCGCGTGAGCTGGAACGCACGGGACGGCGGGTGCGTCAGGTGCCGCAGTTCCTGGTGGAGCGGAACCGCGCCCGGGCCATCGCCCACGGTCTGGCCGCCGAGCTCCAGGTCGACCAGGGCAAGCGCGCCGAAGAGACCCCCCAGACGCAGCCGGCCGGCCGCGCGGTGCGCGGGCTGCTGTCCGAACTCGTGCCGCATCTGAGTCAGCTGGACGCGACTGCCGACGAACTGGCGCCCCTGTTCCTCGGCGTGGAGCTGGCCGAGTCGGCGGCCACCTCCGGCTTCGTACGCAACGAGAACGACCTGCTGGCCCGCTGGCACACGGTCGACCGGAACGCCCTGGCGCCCGAAAGCCTCGCCCAGGGTCTGGCCACCCCGGACTGGCTGACCGCCGACCACCTCAGCGCGATCAACAAAGGTCTCGCACCCGGTAGTTGGGCGACGGCCCGGATCTGGCTCACGGACCGTGTGACGGAGCCCGCGCCGCGGCCGAACCGGAACCATGAGGCGCAGCGGAACCCGAAGCCGGAGTCCCGCCGGAATCCCGAGCGCCCGGCGCCCCTCACGGCCGACCAGCTCCTCGACCGTCTCGCGAAGCCCGACCTTCCCGCGCCCGAGGTCCTGGACGCCCTCCGCTCCTATTGCCGTACCGGCGGCATCCTCGATCTCACCCGCCCGCTGCGTTCCCGTGGCCGGGACGAGGCGCGGACGTTGCGCCGGGTGCTGCGGCCGCAGTCCGGTCAGCGGGTGCGGTGCGAGGAACCGCCGGCGTCGTGGGAGGACGCGACGGCGGCCCGTGCCCTGCGCGCCGCGGGCGAGCAGGGAGTCGCCCTGATGCACTGGGACCTGCCCGCGCAGGACCGCGCCCGGGTACGCGAGGCCCTGCGCAGGATGGGCCGGGCGCCCGGCGGCGTACGGTCCGTCCTGCTGACCGACACGACGTACACCGCCCGCGAGGACGAGAAGCGCGGCACGGTCGAGGTGCTGCTCGTCGCTCCGCGTGAGGAGGCCGACCGATGACTCAGCACGCACCGGTCGTACCGGTCACCCTTGATCTTCGAGAGTTCCGACACGTCCCCCGCTCCACGGACGAGTGCGTGGCGCTGTGGGAGCGCCTGGAACCGGCCGTGCTGACGCTGGACCCGCTGGCCGGGCCCCGGGTCCGGTTCGACCTGGCCGACGAGGGCGAGGTCGGGGTCTGGTTCCTGGATCCGGCCAAGGCGCCACGCCCGCTCGCGGCCACCACACGGTTCGCGATCCGGGGCGTCCTTGAGCCCCCCGAGATCCGGCATGCCTGCACCACCTGCCGGGCGGCACGCACCACCACCTACGCGCCGTACAAGTGCCCAGGCTGCGACGAGGGCCGCCGCATGGGCCGCGTCTGCGAGGCGCACGCCGTGTTCCTGGACGGCAGTCTGCGTGCCTCCTGCCCGAGCCACACTCCCGAGTGCCGGTGCGGCACGAAGGCGGTCGCTTGGTGCGGCGGCCCGAACTGCCGTACGCGCAGGGCATGGTGCGCGACCCATTTGCGCCGTCATCCCGGCGATCCAGCCGTCGCCTACTGCGATGACTGCTACGCCGAGCGCTTCCCGGCCTGCGAGCACGAACGTTGCACCGGCAGCGGCTACATCCGCTGCGAGCACCGCACGCTCTCGGCGATGAAGCCGTGCGGTCGCCGCGTCTGCACCGAGCACGCCCGGCGCTGGCAGGTGTACGGCTCCTACAACCGGGGGCTGGCCCTGTGCACCCCGCACCACCAGCAGCTGTCGTCGACCCCGCCCGAGGGGCTGATCGACATGATCCTGGCCGGCACCGTGGCCCGCAACGGCCGGGGCAGGTCCGCGACCCGCCGCCGGGTGCAATTGCCACGCATCAGCATCGTGCGGCACATCCTGATCAACACTCGCAGGACCGTGCTCGACATGGAGGCCGTCGACCGCCTCTTCAGCTCCCTGGAGCAGGCCCTGCGCGGCCGCACCCCGCGGGACACGAACCTCTCGACCGCTCTGGACCTGCTCGCCAGGCACCGCGCGTCCCGACGCGAGGACATCGAGCGGTTCCGGGAGCAGCACGTCGAAGGACGCGGTCACTACGAACGTCTGGTGCAGGAGCTGCGTCGCGGCGGCCGACACGAGCTCGCCGGAGCCGTGGAGTTCTCCGACTTCCGGCCGCGCAGCGGGATCCTGTTCGTCCGGGTGCCGGAGCACCTCCAGGGCCTCTTCCGGGGTAGGGGCGGCTCGTCCGTCAGGCAACTGGAACAACGCGTGGGCGTGAAGATTCAAGTGGAGCGCGGATGACTGCCTTCAAGCTTTCGGCGGCCGACACCCGGCTCGTGACGGCGACCGGCCCTGGCCTGGTCGCCGACAACAGGCTCGCCGTCTCGTCGTCCCGGCTGACGGACGAGTCGGCGGGCGTCCTCCAGGTGCGCGACACCGGCGGCACCCGTTCGGTGGCGGTACGGCTGATGCCCGCACCCGGCGTGCCCACCGACGTGGTGGTGGTCCCCGCCGCCCTGGTCCATGAGCACCGCGTCACGCCCGACGAGGGCTGGGAGCTGGTATCGGCGGACGCGGTCACGCCCGCGGTACTGGAACTCGAACTGCCGCCGGGTCCGTCCCTCGACGAGGCCACGACGGTGCTGCACGGCGCCCCACTCCTCTGCGGCCACGTCTTCGCCCACGGCTTCGAGAACGCCCCCGACGTCTGGATCGACGCCGCCGGCACCCTCTTCCGGGTGCGTCAGGCCCTGGATCACGGCGGTCGGCCCCTGCGCGGCCTCTTCCGCGTCGGTTCGAACACCCAGTTGACCCTCTTCGCGCCGGGCGAGCGCAGCGGTGTGGACATCGTCGTACTGGCGGACTGCAGCGGCTCCATGAGTATCGAGGACATCGTCACCACGCCCGGTGACGGGGACAAATGGCTCAGCCGTCTGCGCGCGAACCCGACGATCTCCCGCATGAACGCCCTCAAGGACGCGCTCGGCGCCATGATCGACGCCCGGATGCGTTACGACGGCGTGGGTACCCGTTTCGCCCTGGTCCGCTTCGACCATGACCACGAGCCCATGTTCCCCAGCCGATGGGGCATGGAGGAGGTTTCGGACACCCACTCCGTCCAGCGCCTGCGCGAGGCCGTGTCCCTCCTCAACTACCGCCAGTCCGGCACGGACATCGGCAAGGCGCTGCACAAGGCGGGTGAACTACTCCACCGCTATGGGGTTCCCGGCAACGAGCGCCTCGTCGTCCTGGTCAGCGACGGCGCGCACTACGCGCCCATCCCCGACGAACGCAGCGGTGAATCCATCTCCGGCACCCAGGATCCGGTGTCGCTCATGGAGGACCTGCACGCTGGCCTGGGTATTCGCCTGCACGCGGTCGGCATCAGCGACGAGGCTCTGTTCGACCGCTGGTGGCAGGCGCAGCGGCACCGCACCGGCTGGACTCCGCAGGCCCACGAGAGCATGGTGCCCAACCATCGGATGCTGGGCGAGCTCGTGTCCGTGGCGGGCGGCGACCGGCAGCGCATCGGCGGCTTGGACGTCCTGGAGAAGTACTTCGCCGAGTTGGGCAGCGGAGTCGTACGAGCTGTGGGACGCCCGGCCCGCCCCCGCCTGCCCGCCCTCCAGCTCACCCCCGAGCAGCTGGCCGCGGAGCCGCAGCGCCGCGCCGCGACCGATCCGCGGCAGCGCCGCGCCTGGGAAACGGCGGCCGAGGACGCGCTGGTCGCCTACAGCAGGGTCTGCGAGGCGTCACGGGCCCGCCTCGGTTACCAGCTGCTCCGTTCCTCACCGCCCGACGACTTCGCCCGCCTGCGCCGCCAGTGCGCCGACCGGGCCGACTTCACGGCCTGGCTGTCGGTGGCGTACCAGGTCTTCAACGAGCGCCTGCACGCCCCCCTTCGCATCCCCAAGAAGGATCCAGCTAAGGTACTCGACCTGCCACAGCTCGCGGCACCCTTCTGGGACGGCCGCATGTCGCAGCTGCATGAACTGCGCAACTTCTACCACCACGACCGTGACATGGAGGAGCGCGCCGAGCGCAACCGCGTCGCGGGCGGCATCATCCACAAGCACACGGGCAGCTACGCCCCGCTGGAGGACGACGCCGGCGCCTGGCGCACCCTGCAACTGGGTCTGGTGCGCGACCTGGCGGCCCTCCTCAACGAGGCCCACGCGATACTCGATGCGGCCCCCGACCCGGAGACGGCACCGGACGAACCCTCACCCTCGGCGCCGGCCGGTCCGGCCGCGGCGGGCGGTATCCGCATCAAGTCGCAGGGCTACGACTGACGGCGAACTCCCACCGCACCGGCTCTGCCCGGTCACAGCTGCCCGAGTCCCCGCGTCCCGCTCGAAGCACGCACGGTCGACACGCGCCGGCCGCGCACGAACACCGTCAGGTGGTACGCCCGGGGTTCCCGGCCGCCGACGGCGGCCGGGAACCCCGGGTGTGGTTCATACCGTCGGGAGGAGGGGGCCGGAGGCCTCCGGCTCCGTGGGGCCGGCTTCCTCGTCGGACCCGAGTCGCATCTCGGGGGCGGGACGGCGGAAGCCCCGCGTGATCACCGCGAGCCAGACGATACCGATGACCAGCCAGCCGAGGCCGAGCCTGACGGCGGTGCCGCCGAGCTGGGTGATCAGGTAGACGTCGACCGCTGCACCGGCGGCCGGCAGGAGGAGGTACCGCACGGGCGAGTGCCGGACCCCGGAGCGCCACTGCCGCACGGCGTAGGCGATCACGCAGACGTTGACGAGCGTGAAGCCGAGGAACGCGCCGAAGTTGATGAAGGAGGTGGCGTCGGCGAGCGAGAGGTTCATGGCCAGCAGGCCGACGGCGCCGATGACCAGCACATTGGTGACCGGTGTGAGCAGCTTGCGGTGCAGGCGTCCGAACACCCGGCGCGGCAGGGCGCCGTCGCGGCCCATGACGAACATCAGGCGGCTGGTGCTGGCCTGGATGGCGACGCAGGAGGCGAACCCGCCCAGCATGCCGACGACGTTGGCGACGTCCGCGAAGGTCTTCCCGCCGACGGTGGTGGACAGCAGGTACCCGGCGGAGTCCTGGTCGGGGAAGGAACCGCCCGGGCGGGCCCACTGCATCAGGAAGGAGATCACGACGAAGAAGGTGCCGCCGGTCAGCACGGTGAGGACGATGCTGCGCGGGATGGTGCGCCGCGGGTCGCGCACCTCCTCGCTGAGGGTGCTCACCGCGTCGAAGCCGAGGAAGGCGTAGGCGGCGACGGCGGCGGCCGCGGTGACGGCGGAGAGGCTGGTGGCGCTGTTCCAGAAGGCGTGGCCGGCCGCGGGGGTGCCGCCGTGGCCGAGGCCGTAGTGGACGCAGAGCACCGCGAGCACGACGAGGACGGCGGTGACTCCGAGCAGCAGCACCCGGTTGATCCGGTCGGCGACCTTGAGGCCGACGACGTTGATGGCGGTGGCCAGGACCACGTTGATGACCAGCCAGGCCCACTCCGGGACGGCCGGGAACTGGGCGTGCAGGTAGATGGCCTGGAGCAGCCAGGCGACCATCGGCAGGAAGAGGTAGTCGAGCAGCAGTGCCCATCCGGCCAGGAACCCGACGCGGGAGTCGAGCTCCTTGCGGGCGTAGGTGTACACGGAGCCGGAGCTGGGGTGGACCTTGGCCATCTTGGCGTAGCTGAGGCCGGTCAGCAGCATGGCGCCGGTGGCGATCACGTAGGCGGTGGCGGCGGCGCCCTTGCTGGTGGCGGCGATGACGCCGAAGATCGAGGTGACGACGGCGGGGGCCATGTAGGCGACGCCGAAGGCGACCACGGACACCAGTCCGAGGTTTCCGCGCATGCGGGTGGGCTGATCCGTCACGGCATTCTCTCTTCCCCGAGCGCACGGCGGGTCTCGGTGGGGTCGTGCGGGAAGGGGGCCGGGGCGGTGGCCCCGGCCCAGGCGGCGGGGTCGATCCGGCCCTGGTAGAGCGGCAGGTCGAGGGGTCGGTCGTCGGGGCGGAACTGCTGCCAGGGCCGGTTGAGCGCGGCGGTGCCGAGGCGGCGGACGTTGGTGACCTCGTCCAGGTCGATCACGTCGGTGAGGGTGGTGTCGCTGTCGGCCGCGGCCTCGGAGCGCACGTTGCCCTGCGGGTCCACGAGCAGGCTGCGGCCGGTGCCGGCGGGCGCGGCGCAGTTGACGCTGGCGACGAACACCTGATTGACGATGGCGTTGGCGCGGGCCAGCACGGTCTCCTGGGCCCGGTCGCTGCCGGAGGTCAGGACGAAGTTCAGTACCAGTTCGGCGCCCATCCAGGCCAGGTGGCGGGTGGTCTCCGGGAACCACGCGTCGTAGCAGATCGACAGCCCCACGCGGCCGACGCCGTCGAGGTCGAAGACGGTGAACTCGGCGCCGGGGGCGACGGTCTCGTAAGGCCGCCACGGGAAGATCTTGCGGTAGGCCGCTACCCGCTCGCCGCGCGGGGAGTACACGGGCGCGGTGTTGTACACGCGTCCGTCGGCTCCTCGCTCGTAGACGCTGCCCGGGGCCAGCCAGACGCCGAGGTCGCCGGCGATCTCGGCGAGGGCGCGGTCACGCGGGCCGTCCAGGGGCTCGGCGAGGGCTTCGGCAAGCTCGGCGGGGGTGAGCGTGGCACCACCCGAGGAGGCGCCGAGATGCAGCTCGGGATATATGACCAGCGGTGCGGCGGGGAGCCCCGCCGTGCGCCTTCGCACGTCGGCGGCCAGGCCGTCCAGGTCGTCGGCGGCGCGCTGGGCTGCCTGGGCCAGCACTAGAGGGAGAGGACGGGACATGGGTCACCAGGTCTGACTCGGGGGGATTAGTTAAACGAAATTTAGTTAATGAACCAGAGGAGGTCAATGGATTGCCACAGGTGAGATACGAACGGCGTTCGACGGTGTGCGAGCATGTCGACCATGGCCCGACCAAGGAATCAGGCGGAACGCCGCGCCCAGCTGATCGACGCGACCGCCAGGACCGTGGTCGAGCTCGGGGCCACGGCCACCAAGCTGCGGGACGTCGCCAGGGCCGCCGGCGTCACCCCCGCGTCGGTGCTCTACTACTACGCCGACATCCAGGAACTGTTCGCCGCCGTGTTCGAGCGCAGTGCCGCGACGTACTTCGTCAGCCGCGAGGAGGCCATCGCGGCGGCGGACGGACCGGTGTCGCGGCTCCGCGCCTGCATCCGCTCCGGCGTGCCCTGGCCCGGAGAAGGAGAGGAAAGCACCCGGCTGCTCTTCGAGCTGTTCCCGGTGGCCCTGCGCAACGAGGGCGCCGCCGACCGGCAGCGCACCTTCGCGCGCCAGCAGGCGGAGCTCTATCGCCAGGTGCTCGAACTCGGGCAGAAGGGCGGCGAGTTCACACTGACCGGCGACGCCCGGGCCCTGGGACGATCCTTCGTGGCGCTGGAGGACGGCTACGCGATGGACCTGCTGGTCGGCGACGCGACCGCCCAGGACATCGAGGACCGCCTGCTCGACCACGCCCGCGTCGTCACGGGCAATCCGGCCTTCGCCCGGCGCGACTGACCGGACGCGATCCGCGCCCGCGCGGGTGCGTCCGGTTCGGGCCGGCGCTTCGCACCCGGAACACGACCGGGCCCCGGCGATCGACGCCGGGGCCCGGTTGCGGGTGCCGCGGGTTCAGCGGTCCGTCACTTCGCCGCCGCCGTAGGAACGGTGCACGGCGTCGGCGGCCTTGTCGGTCTGCGCGTCGTACTTGTCCCCCGTACGCTCGTCGACCAGCCGCTCTGCACTGTCGACACCCTTGTCGGCCTGGTCCGGGTGGCCCTTGGCCATCTCCTTGGCCTTGTTCGCCATGTCTCCCAGCTTGCCCATGAGGTACCTCCCGGCGATACATGTGTGTCGTACCCTGCGGTGAGTACCCGCGGCGTTCTGTTCGATGCGTGCCGATCCCGCGCACGAGCCGGTCAGGCGGAGCGGGAGGCGGGCGCGGCACGGCTCTCGCCCGCCTCGCCCGCCGACCGCGGGGACTGCGCCGCCTGCCGAGCCGGCGGTAGGACCCGCGCTGGAGGAGGCCGGAATCCGGCCGCCTGCTTCCGGTCACGCCCGGCTCACCGGCGCTGCCACTCCTCGGCCAGGAGTCGATACGAGCGCACCCGGTCGGCGTGGCCGTGGGTGATGGTGGTGATGATCAGCTCGTCCGCGCCGGTGGCCTCCTGGAGTTGTTCGAGCCGGTCGGCGACGCGCCCCGGGGAGCCGACGAACTGGGTGTCGACGCGGTCGGCCACCAGGGCCCGGTCCGCGTCGGTCCAGGTGTGTGCGCGGGCCTGCTCCGGGGTCGGGAAGGGGATGGCGCCCTCGGCGGTGCGGATGCTGCGGACCCACGGGCCGTAGCCGGTGGCGAGTTCGCGGGCGGTCGCGTCGTCCTCGGCGACGACGACGTCGGCGGAGACGCTGACGTAGGGCTTGTCGAGCTGGTCGGAGGGCTGGAAGGCGGCGCGGTAGCCCTCGGCGGCCTCCAGCACGGTGGCGGGGCTGACGTGGTAGTTGGCGGCGAAACGCAGGCCGTTGCGGCCCGCGACGTCGGCGCTCTGTCCGCCGCTGCTGCCGAGGATCCATACCTGTACGTCGGCGTTCTCGCCCGGTACGGCGTGCGCTTCGGTGCCGTCAGCCGAGCGGTAGTCGCCGCGCAGGAGGGCGAGTATGTCGTCGACCTGCTGACCGTAGTCCTGGGAGCCGGCGCCGGGCTGGTGCAGCAGCCGCTGCTGAAGCAGGAAGCGGGGTGAACCGATCAGGTGCTCCGGGGAGAAGCGGGGAGGGATCACGAGGCCGTTGGGGGCGCGTCCGTCGACTACGGGGGTTGTGGTCGGCCGGGGTCCAGCGGCGTCCTGTCCGGACGGCCGGCCGCCCGAGCGGCCAAGGCCCAGGTCGAGGCGGCCGGGGTGCAGGGCGTCGATCAGCCCGAACTCCTCGACGGTGGACAGGGCGGTGCGGTGACCGAGTTGCACGGCCCCGGAGCCGATCCTGATCGTCGAGGTCGCGGAGGCGGTCAGGGCGAGCACGACGGCCGGCGAGGTTCCGGCCACGCCCGGGTTGAGGTGGTGCTCGGCGAACCAGTAGCGGGTGTAGCCGAACCGCTCGGTCTGCCGGGCGAGGTCGATGGTGCCGCGCAGGGCCTCGCCGGCGGTGGAGCCGGAGGAGATCGGGACGAGGTCGAGTACGCCGAGGGGGGTGCTGGGCATGGTCGGGGACTCCTGGCCGTCGGTGGGCGCGGGGGCGGGGGCGGACCCGGTTGCGTGTACGGGGGTTCGAGCGGGGTGCGGTGCTCGGCCCCGCTTCACGGCGTCACCCGGCCGGCGGGTGCGTGCGGGCGTCGGGGTGGGCCAGGCCGAGGTGGTCGCGGAGTGTGGTGCCGGTGTAGTCGTGCCGGAACACACCGCGTTCCTGGAGCAGCGGGACGACGGTGTCGGCGAACTCGTCCAGGCCGCCGGGAGTGATGTGCGGGACCAGGATGAAGCCGTCGGCGGCGTCGGTCTGGACGAAGGTGTTGATGGTCTCGGCGACGGTCGCCGGGGAGCCGACGAACGACTGGCGGCCGGTGGTCTCGATGACCAGCTCGCGGATCGACAGGTTCTCGGCCGCGGCGCGTTCGCGCCATTGCCGGGCGACGGCGAGGGGGTCGCGGAACATCCGGACGCTCGCCCGGCCGCGGGCGATCGTGTTCTCGCCGGGGTCCGGGTCGATGTCGGGAAGCGGGCCGTCCGGGTCGTAGCCGGACAGGTCCCGGTTCCAGACGTGCTCCAGGTACTTGATCGCGGTCTGTCCGCTGACCTGCAGGTGTCGCACCTCACGCGCCCGCTCCCGCGCCTCGGCGTCCGTGTCGCCGAGCACGAAGGTCGCCGCGGGCAGGATCAGCAGCCGGCCGGGGGTCCGGCCGTGGCGGGCCAGGCGGCCCTTGACGTCGGCGTAGAAGTCCTGGCCCGCCTCCAGGGTGCTGTGCCGGCTGAAGATGGCGTCCGCGCTCGACGCGGCGAACTCGCGGCCCTCGTCGGAGTCGCCGGCCTGGAAGATCACGGGGCGGCCCTGGGGGCTGCGCGGCACGTCGAACCGGCCCGTGATGTCGAAGTGTTCGCCCCGGTGGACGAAGGCGCCCGCGCTGGCGTTCTTGAGGAAGATGCCGGACTCGCGGTCGGCGACGATCTCGTCACCGTGCCAGGAGTCGAACAGTTCGGTGGCGGTGGCGAGGAACTCCCGTGCCCTGGAGTAGCGCTGCTCCTGCGGGAGGAAGCCGCCGCGGCGGAAGTTCTCGCCGGTGAAGGCGTCCCAGGAGGTCACGACGTTCCAGGCGGCGCGTCCCCCCGACAGGTGGTCCAGGCTCGCGAACTGGCGGGCCACCTCGTAGGGCTCGTTGAAGGTGGAGTTGATGGTGCCGGTCAGGCCGAGCCGTTCGGTGACGGCGGCGAGGGCGGACAGGACGGTGAAGGTGTCGGGCCGCCCCACCACATCCAAGTCGTATATGTGACCGCCCTGTTCGCGCAGCCGCAGTCCCTCGGCGAGGAACAGGAAGTCGAACTTGGCGCGTTCGACGGTCCGGGCGAAGTGCGCGAACGAGCTGAACTCGATATGGCTGCCGGCCCGTGGGTCGCTCCACACCGTGGTGTTGTTGACGCCGGGGAAGTGGGCGGCGAGGTGGATCTGCTTGAGGGGCTTGCCCGTTGCGGGGTCGCTCATGGCCGTGGGGCTCCTCCGGCTCGGACGGCTGCGTAGCGGTTGGCGGGGCGGTCGAGTCCGAGCAGTCCGCGCAGTGTGTCCGCCTCGTAGGCGCGCCGGAAGGCTCCTCGCCGCTGGAGTTCGGGCACCAGGCCTCGTGTGATGTGCTCCAGGTCGTGCCCGATCGCTCCGGGGCGCAGACGGAAGCCGCTCAGTCCGGCCCGGCGGCGTTCCATGAGCAGATCGGCCAGTTGTGCGGGCGTACCGGTGAACACCTCGGCGTCACTGGCGTAGGGGTGTCCCGCGAGGTCGTCCAGGCGGGTCCTGCGGTCCTTCGCCGCCGCCGGATCGTCGTCCAGGAACACGACCAGGTCACCGAAGATGTGGAGCGGCTCCTCGGCCCGCCCCGCCGCGGCCTGGGCGGCGCGGATGCCGGCGACAGCCGCGCGGGCCTGGTCGGTGTCGTGCGGGGTGATGTAGCCGATGTCTGCGGAGCCGCCCACCAGTTGCCAGGACACGCCGTGGTGTGCGAGCGCGCTGACGACGGGCTGCCCTTGCGGTGGCCGGGGGGTGATCGAAGGGCCCTTGACGCTGAAGTGCCTGCCCTCGAAGTCGATGGGGTGCAGCTTGTCGCGGTCGATGAAGCGGCCGGTGGCGACGTCGCGGATCTCCGCGTCGTCCTCCCAGCTGTCCCACAGGCGGCGCACCACCTCGACATGGTCGGCGGCCTCCTCGAGGAGCTCGGCGATCAGTGCCCTGCCCGCCGGAGTGTCGCGGTCCTCGGCGCCGAGGCGCGGGAAGGTACGGCGGCCGAAGTGCGCCGCCTCGTTCCGCCGTGCCGACACCTGGACGCACAGGCCCGCGCGACCGGTGCTGACGTAGTCCAGGGTGGCGATCGCCTTGGAGATGTGGAAAGGCTCGGTGTGGGTGGCGACCACGGCCGGAATCAGCCCGATGTGGCGGGTCAGCGGTGCGACGCGGGCGGCGATGAGCACCGCGTCCAGTCGGCCGCGCACCTGGTCGGTGCGTCCGTCGGGCTCCGTGGGGTGCGCGGACTGGAGCCCGAGCCCGTCCTCGAAGGTCACGAAGTCGAGCAGGCCGCGTTCGGCCTCGGTCACGAGGCCGGCCCAGTAGCCGGCGGTGAGCAGGTCGTGGGGCCGGGCGCCCGGCTCACGCCATGCGGCCGGATGCCAGCCCGTGCCGTCGAGCGCGACGGCGAGGTGGAGCGGAGGGGATGCGGACACGAAAGGGCTGCCTTCCTGGTGCGGGGGTGCCGAGCCGGACGGTCGCGACCGTGGGTCATCGCGGGGTTCCGGAGCCCGCGAAGGGGACCTGGGCGGCGGGCGTGTCCTTCGCGGCGCGCAGCGGGTGGGTCCACAGACCCTGCGCCTGGAGCCTGGGCAGTACGCCCTCGCCGAACCAGTACGCCTCCTCCAGGTGCGGGTAGCCGGAGAGGACGAACTCCTCGATGCCCAGGGCGTGGTACTCCTCGATGCGCTCGGCCACCTCGGTGTGACTGCCGACCAGCGCGGTGCCCGCGCCGCCGCGCACCAGGCCGATGCCGGCCCACAGGTTGGGGTGGATCTCCAGGGAGTCGCGGTTGCCGCCGCCGTGGAGGGCGAGCATGCGCCGCTGCCCCTCGGACTCGCTGCGGGCGAGCCCGGCCTGCACCGCCCGCACCGTCTCCGGGTGGAAGCCGTCCAGGAGCCGGTGCGCCTCCGCCCACGCCTGTTCGGAGGTGTCGCGGGTGATGACGTGCAGCCGGATTCCGAAGCGGAGGGAGCGACCCTGGCCGGCGGCGAGCCTTCTGATCCCGGCGATCTTCTCGGCGACCTGGGCGGGTGGCTCGCCCCAGGTGAGGTAGACGTCGGCGTACCGCGCCGCGATCTCACCGGCGATGGGCGACGAGCCGCCGAAGTACACCTCGGGGACGGGGTCGGGCAGCCGCGCGAGCCGGGCGTCCGCGATCCGCAGGTGCTCGCCGTCCAGGTCGACGGTCCCGCCGTCCCACAACTCCCGTACGACGTGCAGGAATTCGCCGGTACGGCGATAACGCGCGTCCTTGTCGAGGAAGTCGCCGTAGGCGCGCTGCTCGTGGCTCTCTCCGCCCGTGACCACGTTGAGCAGCAGCCGGCCGCCGCTCTGCCGCTGGAAGGTGGACGCCATCTGCGCGGCGAGCGTCGGCGAGACGAAGCCGGGTCTGAAGGCGACCAGGAATTTCAGCCGCTCGGTGTGCCGGCTGACCATGGCGGTGGTCAGCCAGGCGTCCTCGCACCAGGCGCCGGTGGGGGTCAGCGCACCGGTGAAGCCGAGGTCCTCCGCGGCGCGGGCTATCTGGCTCAGGTAGGCCACCGTGGGCGGCCGGTCCCGTCCCGAGACGGTGGCCGGGGTGCCGTGGCCGCCGCCGACGACATGACGGCTGTCGCCGTTGGTGGGCAGGAACCAGTGGAAGGTGAGGTTCACCGGGTCGCACATCTCTCGTTCGTCGTCGGCGGTCGCGGTCGGGGAGCTCATCCGGCGGCCGCCAGCAGGGCCGTACGGCTTCCGAGGGCGGCGGAGAACTGGTCGACGACCTGGGCGAGGGCCTCGGCCGGGCCCGGCGCGACGGTCAGGGTGCCGTCATCGCCCACCGCGATGTCCTTGTCCAACGTGAACCAGCCCGGGACGATGTGCGCGGCGCCCATGGAGCTGAGTACGGGGCGCAGGGCGTAGTCGATGGCCAGGACGTGGGCCGTGGTTCCGCCGGTCGCCAGCGGGAGGACGGTCTTGCCGGCCAGGCCGTACTGCGGCAGCAGATCGAGCAGTGACTTCAGCAGCCCGGAGTAGGCGGCCTTGTAGACGGGAGTGCCGATCACCACCCCGTCGGCGCCATCGAAGAGCGCGGCCGCCTCGCGGATCGCGGGGTGCTGGAAGTCGGCGCCGAGGAGGGCCTCGGCGGGGACGGTGCGGACGTCCAGTGGGATCACCTGGTGTCCCTGCGCCGTGAGGCGCGCGTCCAGGTGGCGCAGCAGCCGGGCGGTGCGGGAGGTGGCGGACGGGCTTCCGGAGACGGACAGGACGGTGGCCATGGCGGACCTTTCGTGGCGTGGGGACGGCTACTTGCTGGTCTTGGGCAGGCCGGGCGGGTTGATCTCCGACTTCGCCACGGCTTCGCCGGACGGGCCCCGGCGCTTGAGCACCTTCGCGTAGGTGCCGTTCTCGATGATCTTGTCGAGGGCGTCGGCGAGCGCCTTGACCAGTCCGTTGTCCTTCTTGGTGGTGGCCGCGATGAGGCCCTGGAGGGTTGAGCGAGCAGCAGCCCCGCGGACCGTGCGACGGCACACCTCGGGCGCTGGAAGAAGGGTGAGCGGATGGGACGACGCCGGGGCGCTGGACCTCGGCGGAAGAGGGCGGCGGCAGCGCGCGTCCGGTGTGTCCCGCGGGACCGTTCCCACGCCGGTCAGCGCGTGTCAGCGCGGGCGTGCGACGGTGCTACGAGGGGAGGAACCCGGTCCGCGACGGGGTGACCGGGAAAGGTGAGAGCCGGTCAGACGGCCCGCTGCCGCTTCAGGCGCAACACGCCGCGGACCACACCCGACCGAAGTCGATGTGGTCACGGGTGACCAGGCGCTGCTCGGCATTCATGCGCCCAATTGAGCAGTACATCTCGCGTTCCGTCAACCACGGCCCGGATGGCGGACGGGTGTTGAGCCGCTTCCGCGACCCGGTTCCGGGAGCCCGGCGGACGCGTTCCCTATAATTCCTATCGATTTACTAGGGAAGCGTTGACGGTTCCCCGGTGGGGTGCGCAGGATGAGGTACGAGTGCCCCGCGCCGCGACGACTCGTTCGCCGTCGGCACGTCCGCTCCGGTCACGTCCCCGGCGCCGCCCGCTGCCGGGTGCGAGGCACACGGCCGGTGCGTGGCGGCACGGGCGGACGGGTGAGCCGACTACCGCTGGAAGCCTTGCCGTTGACTTTGAGGAGACCGCCACCATGGGCGTTGCCACCGCGCCGTCCGGATCCCTTTCGGATACCGGCCCGACCGCGCCCGGCCGTGCGCACTGGCTGCGCGTGGCCCGCGAGTCGGCGGACGACCTGGCCACGGACGCGGTGGCCCGGGAGCAGGCGGGCAAGCCCCCGCTCGACGAGGTGTCCCGGTTGCGCGAGGCGGGGCTGCTGACGCTCCTCGTGCCGGCGGAGTCGGGAGGGGGCGGCGCGGACTGGGCCACGGCCTACGCGGTGGTCCGGGAGATCGCCGCGGCCGACGGCGCGATCGGCCAACTGCTCGGCGGCCACTACTTCCTGTCGTGGAGCGCCCGCTTTCTCACCGATCCCTCCCGTGCCGCCCGGCTGGAGCGGCAGTACGCCGCGGAGCAGTGGTGCTGGGGTGGCGGTCTCGCCCGTCAGGACTCCCCTCTGGCACTGACCAGGGCGCGCGGCGGCGGCCATGTGCTCAACGGACGGCAGAGCTACTCCACCGGAGTCCTGGTCGCCGACCGCCTCGCCGTGCGGGCGGTGCGGGCCGACACCGGCGAACCACTCGCCGTCGTCGTCGATCCCGCCCACCACGGCGTGGGTACCGGTGGCGACGCCGACACCTTCGGCCAGCGCCTCGCGGCCGGCGGCGGCGTGGAGTTCGACTCCGTACCGGTCGCCGCCGACGACGTGCTCGGGTCGCTGTCCGCGGACGAGGACATCCTGTCGCCTCCGACCGCCCTGGCCTCTCCGGTCGGGCGCCTCCTCTCGGTCCAGCTCCGTCTCGGCATGGCGGAGGGAGTGCTCGCCGAGGCCCGGGAGTACAGCAGGGCCGGGCGGTCGTCCCGGCACCCCTCCCGGCCGGCCGGCTCCGCCCAGGACCCGCAGGTGCTGGCCGCCTACGGGGAGCTCGCCGTCCTCACCCGCTCCGCGTCCGCGCTCACCGATCAGGCGCTGGAAGCCGTGCACGAGGGGCTGGCACGCGGCGCGGACCTGACCTACGACGAGTACGCGGACATCTCCGTCCTCGTCGCCATGGCCGAAGCCGCCTCCTCGCGGGCCGCGCAGGAGTCCACCGCCCGCGCCCTCGACATCGTCGGCGCCCGCTCCGCGTCCGCACGGCTGGGCTTCGACCGCTTCTGGCGCAACGCCCGGACGCACACCCTGTACGAGCCCGTCGCTCCCCGGCTCCGCGATGTGGGGGACTACTTCCTCAACGGCACGCATCCGCCGTTCGTCCTGCCCGTCTGACCGCTGCCGTCCATCATGCGAACACCCCCTTGGGGTGAGCGCCGCCTTCTGTCACGATCCCTAGCAACCAGGTAGGAAAACTAGGGAAGGCGGGGGTGTGCTCATGGAGTCGCCGAACCGCACACTCCTGTCGCCGCCCCCGCTGACCTCGCGTCGGCACATCGACTTCGGCCGCACCCGCAGTGCCATCTGTCGGCCTGTCTGAGCCGTCCGCGTACCCCGCCGGCCTCGGCGGGCGCGTCGCTCTCGCCTGACGTCCCTTCCGGCCCGCTCGCAGGCCGGGGACGACGTACCCGCCGCCGCGGACCGGCCGGGCGAGCCCACGCACCCGAAGGAGAGCGCGCAGCCCTGCCCGCTTTCCGCATCTCCTTGTTCATCCCTCCCCCGAGAGGACACCTCCGTGTCTGCCGCAAGACCGCTCACCATTTCACGCACCATCGCCGTCATCGCGGCGCTCCCCGTCCTGCTGACCGCCTGCGGGTACGGCTCCGAGTCGACCGACGACGGGAAGAAGAACGCGGTCGCGGCGGGTGCCGAGAAGCTCTCCACCGACGAGGTGAAGATCGGCTACTTCCCCAACCTCACGCACGCCACCGCCCTCGTGGGCGTGCAGGAGGGCTTGTTCCAGAAGGAGCTCGGCGGCACCACGATCAAGACCTCCACCTTCAACGCCGGCCCCTCCGAGATCGAGGCGCTCAACGCCGGGTCCATCGACATCGGCTGGATCGGCCCCTCCCCCGCCATCAACGGCTACACCAAGTCCAACGGCAAGAACCTGCGGATCATCGGCGGTTCGGCCTCCGGCGGCGTGAAGCTGGTCGTGAACCCGAAGAAGATCAAGTCCCTGAAGGACGTCAAGGGCAAGAAGATCGCCACGCCGCAGCTCGGCAACACCCAGGACGTGGCCTTCCTCAACTGGGTCGCGGAGCAGGGCTGGAAGGTCGACGCGCAGAGCGGCAAGGGTGACGTCTCCGTCGTCCGCACCGACAACAAGGTGACCCCGGACGCCTACAAGTCCGGCTCCATCGACGGCGCATGGGTGCCCGAGCCGACCGCCTCCAAGCTGGTCGCCGAGGGCGGCAAGGTGCTGCTCGACGAGTCGTCGCTGTGGCCCGGCAACAAGTTCGTGATCACGAACATCATCGTGTCGCAGAAGTTCCTGAAGGAGCACCCGGACGTCGTCGAGGCCGTGCTGCGCGGCTCGGTGAAGACGAACGAGTGGATCGACGCCAACCCGGAGAAGGCGAAGGCGTCCGCCAACAAGGCCCTGGAGGACCTGTCGGGCAAGGCGCTGCCCGCCGAGGTCATCGATCCGGCGTGGAAGTCCATCACCTTCCTCGACGACCCGCTGGCCTCGACCCTCGACACCGAGGCGCAGCACGCGGTGACGGCCGGCCTGCTCGACAAGCCGGACCTGAAGGGCATCTACGACCTCACGCCGCTCAACAAGGTGCTCAAGGCCGCGGGCAAGGACGAACTCGACCCGGCCGGTCTCGGCACCAAGTAGCGTCCGCCGACGGCGGCAGGCCCGGCCACGGGACCGGACCTGCCGTCCTCCGGCGCGACGGACACGGAGGTCCGGCCCGCCCCGACGCGCGGGGCCCGACGGACACGACCGACCGGCCCGCTCCGCCGTGCCGGGACACCCGCGCGTGACGTCACTGGGCTCCCACGAGCCGGCGCCGCGCCGTACCTCACCGCCTCACCGCCTCACCGCCTCACCGCCTCACCGCCTCACCGCCTCACCGCCTCACCGCCTCACCGGAGCTGATGATGCTCCCGGGATTCCGGTCGTTCCAGGCGATGCTGCCTCCGGTGCGCATCGCATCGTCGTAGAAGTCGTGATCGACGCCGAGAATGCTGATGACGTCGCCCGGTTCCAGGTCGGTCGCGCCGGTCCAGGTCACGGCGGCCTCCGAGAGGGAGAACTCTTGGACGTCGGCCTTCAGGGCTCGCCATCGAGCGGAGCGGACACCTGGGCGGTGCGCTGAGGCCCCGCCTGCCCGCTGACCGGCGGTGTCACGGTCTCGGGCCTCGACGGAAGAGTGCCGCGCCCGCGATGGAAGGCACGCCCCCCACGCTGCTCCCGACGGGTCCCACCTGCCCGTTCGGCTGATTCGCGATGACGACGGGGCCACGGCCCCATCCCGCGTACACCCCACGTCGGACCTCTCGGCGGCCGGGACCCGTCGATCCCGCGCTCTCCCCCACCACGGCGACGGAAAGGCGACAGAAATACCCCCCGGGGTACCCGTGTTACGGTGGATTACATACCCGGGGGGGTAATCTCCGTGGAAGGGGCATCTCCGTGTTCTTCATCGACACCATCGAGCTCGAGGGGCTGGGCAACCGCCATTACCTGGCCGGCGGCCGTGACACGGCCGTGGCGGTGGATCCGCCGCGCGACTTCGATCAGGTCCTGGCGGCGGCCGCCCGGCGCGGGGTGCGGATCTCGCACGTGGTGGAGACCCACATCCACAACGACTACGTCACCGGCGGCCTGGAGCTCGCACGGGTCACGGGAGCCGCCTATCTGGTGCCGGCCGGGGCGGACGTGGCGTTCGCCCGTGTGCCGGTGGGCGACGGCGACACGCTCGCCCTCGACAGCGGCCTCGAACTGCGGGCCGTCGCCACGCCCGGCCACACCCCGCACCACACCTCCTACGTGCTGCGGGAGGCCGGCGTGCCGGTGGCCGCTTTCACCGGCGGGTCGCTGCTGATCGGCACCGTGGGCCGCCCCGACCTGGTCGAGCCCCGCCTGACCGAGCGGCTGGCGCGCGCCCAGCACGCCTCCGCCCACCGTCTCGCGGCCGAGCTGCCGGACGAGACCCCGGTGCTGCCGACGCACGGCTTCGGCAGCTTCTGCTCCTCGGCGCAGGCGGAGGGCGACGCCACCACGATCGGCAAGGAGAAGACCGCCAACGCGGCGCTCACCCAGGACGTGGACTCCTTCGTCGCCCACCTGCTCGCCGGCCTCGACGACATCCCCGCCTACTACGCGCACATGGGCCCGGCCAACGCCGGCGGGCCGGCCCCGGTCGATCTGACTCCCCCGGCCGTCGCGGACGCGGACGAGATCGCCGCCCGGCTCGCGGCCGGTGAGTGGGTGGTGGACCTGCGCAACCGGGTCGCGTTCGCGCGGGGCCATGTCGCGGGGTCGTTCAATTTCGAGGCGGACGGCAAGATCGCCACCTACCTGGCCTGGATGATCCCGTGGGGCAAGCCGGTCACCCTGCTCGCGGAGTCCCCCGAGCAGCTGGCCGCCGCGCAGCGGGAGCTGGTCCGGGTGGGCATCGACCGGCCCGCCGCCGCCGCGACCGGAAGCCCCGAGCAGTGGGTGCCCGAGGGCGGACGGCCGGCCTCCTTCACCCGCTCCACCTTCGCGGGGCTGGCCGAGCGCGGTACGGACGGCGTCGTCGTGCTGGACGTGCGACGGGACTCCGAGCGGGCCGCCGGCCACATCGAGGGCTCCGCGCACATCCCGGTCCACGAGCTGCACAAGCGGCTCGCCGAGGTACCGGCGGGCACCGTCTGGGTGCACTGCGCCGGCGGGATGCGCGCCGGCATCGCCGCCTCGCTGCTCGACGCCTCCGGGCGGTACGTCGTGGCGGTGGACGACGGCTTCGACGCCGCCACCGCCGCCGGACTGACCGTGGTCACCGGCTGACCGCCCTTCGTCTCCGCCGTTCCGAACGTTTCGAACCCATGAGAGGTCGTCTGATGTCCCTCTTCCGTCGCGGCGAGGACCGCGTCACCGTCGACGAGGCCCGCCGGCGCGTCCTGGACGCCGAGGCGCCGGCCGTCCTGCTGGACATACGCGAGCAGCACGAGTGGGACGCCGGGCACGCGCCCGCCGCGGTCCACGCGCCGCTGTCCCGCCTGGCCGCCGGGGCGGCGCTGCCGGACGCGGCCCGGGGGCGGCCCCTGGTGGTGATCTGCCGCAGCGGGAACCGCTCGCGGCAGGCCGCCGGTCTGCTCGCCGGCCGTGGCGCCGAGGCGGTGGACGTCAAGGGTGGCATGAAGGCGTGGGCCGCCGCCGGGCATCCGGTCGTCGACGAACGCGGGAACCACGGCTCGATAGCATGACCGCTCTGCTCCTCGCGCTCGTCGCCGGTGCCGTCGTCGGCCTGGCCCTCGGTGGGCTCGGCGGTGGTGGCAGCGTCCTGGCGGTGCCCGCCCTGATCTACCTGCTCGGCCTCACCCCGGCGGAGGCGACCACGGCCGCCCTGGTCATCGTCACCCTGACCTCGGTCACCGCCCTCGCCGGGCACGCCCGGGACGGCAACGTCGTCTGGCGCACCGGTCTGCTCTTCGCGGCGGCCGGCATCGTGCCCGCGATGATCGCGGGGGCCGCCGCCGGACACCTCCCCCAGACCGTGTTGACCGCCGCCTTCGCCGTCGTCGCGGCCCTCGCGGCGCTGCGCATGCTGCGTCCCGCCCGTGCCGACGCCTCGGGCGCGGTGCGGCCCGGGAAGGCCGGTGCCGCCGGTGCCGGGCTCGGCGCGGTGACCGGGTTCCTCGGCGTGGGCGGCGGATTCCTCGCCGTACCGGCCCTGGTCGGTGTGCTGAACCTGCCCATGCGCCGGGCCGTCGGCACCAGCCTGCTGGTCATCACGATCAACTCGCTGGCGGCGCTCGGCGCCCGGGCCGGCAGCGGAACGCGTCTGGACTGGGCGGTCGTCGCACCGTTCACCGCGGCGGCGGTCCTGGGCGCCTGGGACGGCAAACGGCTCTCGCGGAATATCAGGGGCCAGGCCCTGCAGCGCCTGTTCGCCTGCGTGCTGCTCGCGGTGGCCGCCCTCATGCTCCTCGACGCGCTCGTCTGACCACGGCGGCGGCCCGGTCGGCCCGTGCGCGTACGCCTCACGACTTCAGCAGTCCGGCCCCCGTCCGGGGCGCCTTCACACACAAGGAAGAGATCCGCCATGACCACCCCCGTCACCCTCGACCCCCAGCAGGCCGGCTCCCGGCTGCACGAACTCACCGTCATCGACGTCCGCACCCCCGGCGAGTACGCCGGCGGACACATTCCCGGCGCATTCAACATCCCCCTCGACCAGCTCGGCCGGGCGCTGCCGGAGATCCGGGGGGCCGCCGAGCGCGGCGAGGTCCTCGTCGTCTGCGCCTCGGGCGCCCGTTCCGAGAACGCCTGCCGGACGCTCGCCGAGAGCGGCGTCCACACCGCCACCCTCGCCGGCGGCACCGGTGCCTGGGCCGCCCGGGGCAACGACCTCGACCGCCCCGAGGGCGGCACGCGGGCGACCTGGGGCATGGAGCGGCAGGTCCGCCTCACCGCGGGCTCCGTGGTCCTGCTCGGCCTGGCGCTGGGCGAGTTCGTGCACCCCGCCTTCCGGCTGCTGTCCGCGGGCATCGCCGGCGGCCTGGTCTTCTCGGCGGTGACCAACACCTGCGGCATGGCCGCCATGCTCGCCAAGCTCCCTCACAACCGGCCCCGCCAGGCCGACCTGGAGGCGACGCTCACCCGTCTGCGCGCCGGCTGATCCGGAACCGGCGGGCGCGCTGCCGCGTGCCCGCCGGTTCCGGTGAGCGGTGAGCGCCGTGCCGCACACTGCGGAGGGGTGACCCCGGGACCGGGATCACCCCTCGCGCGTCCGTGCTCGCGTCAGCCGAGGTCGCGCACCCTGATGGCGTGGATGCCGCGGCCGTGCGTGGCCGCGTACAGGGTGCCCCCGTCCGGGCTGAGCTTCAGCTGCAGCACGGCGACGGCCGGGAGGGAGCCGACGCGCTGCCACTTGGTGTGGCCCGGGGCGCGGTAGACAACGCCGAGGTCGGTGGCGAGGGCGAGCCCGCCGTTCGGGGTCACCACGACGGAGTCGGCCGGTACGTCGGGCAGGTTCGCCGAGACGTCCTTCCAGGTGGTGCCACCGTCGGTGGACTCGAAGACGTGGCCGTGACCGGCGCCGGGACCCTCGGTCCAGTGCCGCGAGAAGCCGTTGACCGCGAGGAAGACGTGGTCGGCGTTCCTCGGGTCGACGGCGAAGCCGCTGAGGTAGCGGTTGGGCACCGTGCCGTCCGCCCCGGTGGCCGGCAGGCCGATGTCGTGCCAGCCGGTACCGTCCGCGTTGCCGACGGCGATACCGCGGGCGAATCCGTCCTCGTTGCAGGGCCCGCACCAGGCCGCGTACACCTTGCCGCCCGAGGCGGCGACGGCGGTCGCGGTGCGGCCGGCGCCGAGGTCGTACACGCTCCGCCATTCGGAGCCGCTGCGGATGGCGTAGCCGTGGTCCTGCACCCAGATGTGGCGGCCGCCGGCGATCCAGGTCGCGCTGTTCCGCATGTCGGCGGCGAGCGGGGCGATGAAGCGGGCCTCGCCGGTGGTGTTGTCGGCCGGGGCGACGTTGTACGAGGTCGCCTTCGCGGGGTCGGTCATCCAGGAGCCGTCGTTCACGGCGCAGTTCTGGGTGACCTGGACGGCGAGGTAGACGTACTCCTCGGCGAGGTCGCAGCCGTTGGCCGGGTCGGTGAGGGTGTCACCGCCGTCACCGCCGAAGTTGGAGCCCATCACCTTGTCGTCGCTGCGCAGGACCGACTGGCCGTTGTCCTGCAGACCGCCGGTGACGGACACCCCGTGGTGGCCCGGGTCCTTGCCGACGCCGACCGAGTAGTACTGGAGGGTGTCGATGGTGCCGTCGTTGAGCGAGGCCCAGTCCGTGGCGTGGCCGGAGGAGTCCCGGGAGCCGTGCACCGGGCGCCGGTAGGCTCCGCCGTCGTTGCCGACGTAGACGTAACTCCTGCCGTGGTAGCGGCCGATCGCCACGCCGTGCTGGTCGGAGTGCGTGGTCTGGTCGCAGCTTCCGGTCTGCCGGGCGGGATCGATGTTCCAGCAGGGGAAGTTGAAGTTCCAGTAGGGGCCGACGGTGGACCAGGTGGCGCCGGCGTCCTTGGTCTCGTAGACCTCTTCCAGGCCGGCGTACACGTGCTCGGGGTCGGCCGGGTCTACGGTGAGGAACTGGTTGTACCAGGCCTGTACGCCCGGCATGTATCCCGCCGTGGTCAGGGCGGAGCCGTCGGCCGCGAGCTGCTTGTAGTCGGCGATCCTCGTCCAGGGGCCGAAGGGCGAGGCGGCGCGGTAGATGCCCTGCAGGCCGCTGTCCGGGTTGGTGGCCATCTGCTCGGGCGACTGGTCGATCGCGTAGTAGCGCGAGCCGTCGGCGGAGTGCGCGAAGGTGACGGTGCCGACGTTGTCGGCGTCGGTCGGCAGTTCACCGAAGCCGCTGGTGATCCGCTGCCAGTGGCCCGCGGTCCGGGTGTAGAAGCCGTTGTAGTCGTCACCGCTGCGCCAGCCGACGGCGAGGATCACCTTGGCGGGGTTCCTCGGGTCGATGGCGATGTCGTTGGTGATGTTCTTGTAGGCGGCGTCCTCCTCCGTCGCCTTCGGACCGCCCGGCAGATAGTCGGGGTTGGGCGCGAACTCCAGTTTCCAGGGGCCGCGGAGCTTCTTGGTGGAGTGGCTCCACACTCCTTCGCCGGTCGCCGCCCACACCTTGCCGCCGCCGAACCGCAGTTGGCGGACGGTGGTGCTCTCCAGCTCGTCGCCGCCGACCCGGCTGCGGGTGGTGAAGGAGCCGTGATGCGGGTCGGACAGCACGTACACGCCGCTGCCCAGATAGGCGTCCGCGTTGGTGTTGGCCTCGCCGGTGCCGAGCCACAGGCGTCCGGTGCCGTCCACGGCGAGCGCGCCGGTGGACTGCGAGGGCAGCCGGTCGCTGATGGACCGCCAGTGCCCGCCACCGGTCCGCGAGCGCCAGACTCCGCCGCCGGCGCTGCCCGCGTAGACGTAGCCGTCGTCGTCCGCGGCCATCGCGGCCATGCGCCCGGTGACGTTTCCGGAGCCGCCGCTGGAGTTGGAGTCGATGTCGCGGTAGCGGGGGTCGTCGGAGTTGTACGTCAGCCCGGTGACGTGCCGCCAACTGCCCTTGGTCCGCTTGAGGTCGTTCAAGGACTGCCAGGCGGCGCCGTAGGCGCCGGGCGCGACGACGCCGGGCGCGGTACGGGCCTCCGCGTACTGGTCGGCGCCTTCGGCTATCTCGTCGGCCTCGTTGCCGTCGTCCCCGTCCTCGGACTTCACCCGGGGGCTGACGGTCCCCACCGGGTGCTCGCGCTGGGCGGCGAGCCGGTCGAGGGTGCGGACTCCGAACGGACTGCCATGGCGACCGGGCGCGGCGCTCGCGGGTATCGCGACGAGCCCGGCGGTTGCGGTGATGGCACAGATCGTGAGCCATCGTCTTCTGCGGGTTGGTGCTGGCACCGGATCCTCCAGAACGGGTGTGGTACAGCCGTCGCAGGAGACCCGATCACGAGCGGTCGGGGCGGTCCGGTACTTGGCCAACTCTTTGTCCGGAACCTGTCATTTATTACCCAGGCATCCGGCAGGGACACGTGCGCGGATCACCCCTCGGCCCTGGGTGCCCAGCCGGGCGGCCCGAACAGATACCCGGCGCGCTGGCGCCAGTTCCGGGCCGTGCGGACGTCACGCCAGGCGGCCGTGTACTCGTGGAACGCCACCCGGACCGGGTTGTAGGTGCCGATGTTCTTCGTGAGGCCGTAGACCGCGCGTGCGCCCTCCGGTTCGAAGGTCCCGAAGAGCCGGTCCCAGACGATGAGGACGCCGCCGTAATTGCGGTCCCGGTACTCGTTGTTCGAGCCGTGGTGGACGCGGTGGTGCGAGGGCGTGTTGAAGACCAGTTCCACCGGACGCCACAGCTTGTCCACCCGCTCGGTGTGCAGGAAGAACTGGTAGACGAGGCTGAAGGCCTGCTGCAGCAGGATCATCCACGGCGGGATGCCGAGCAGCGCCAGGGGCAGCCAGAACGGCAGCCCCGTCATCGGTGTCCAGCTCTGGCGCAGCGCGGTCGAGAGGTTGAAGCGGACGCTGGAGTGGTGGACCACATGGCTCGCCCACAGCACCCTGACGCGGTGATGGGCACGGTGGAAGGCGTAGTACGCCAGGTCGTCGGCGAGGAACAGCACCGGCCAGGTCCAGGCCGAGGACGGCGAGAGCCGCCAGGGAGCGACGGTGAAGAGGGCCGCGTACACCACGACCGTCACCGCCTTCCACGGCACCGCGACGACCTGGCTGCCGGCGCCCATCGACATACTGGTCACCGTGTCCCGCAGCTCGTAGCCGCGTTCGTCGTCGTCCGGCAGGAAACGGTAGGACAACGCCTCCACGACGACGAGGAGCACGAACGCCGGTATCGCGTAGACCACGGCAGGGATCATTTCAGCGCACCGCCGTCCGGGGAGTCGTCGGCACACTGCGGGACAGCAGCTCACGCGCCAGGCGCTCGGCCGCCTCCGGCTCGCGTGCCTCGATGTACGACGCGAGCCGGAGCCGGGCCGCCACATCGAGGAGTTCGGCCGTCCGCAGGTCGCCGGGCACGTCGGCGACCGGCAGCGTGCCCTCGACAAGGCTGTTGAAGGCGAGCAGATAGGCGATGTTTCCGGAACCCTCCACGACCAGCCGCCACCAGGCGATGTCGGCGGCGCCCAGTTCGGTCAGATCGGGCCCGCCGCGCGCGTAGCGTCCCGCGGCCCCGACGATCTCGCCGGCGGCCACGGCTGCGACGAGCAGCGGAAGGGGCCATACGATCAGGCCGCGCAGCGCGTACACGGCGAGCACCGGTCGCAGCCGCGCGGGAACTACGGT